>NZ_JAHKRK010000308.1 GCF_019396355.1 Pseudonocardia nigra | reverse complement strand
CCCCCGAAATGCGGGAGGGCCCCGCCGGCGAACCGGCGGGGCCCTCCCCGTGCTGCTGACTCGTCCTAGTCGGCGATGTCCTTCGGCCGCCCGGCGTCGGGGCGGCCGGCGAGCACCTCGCGCTGCTCGGTGCGGGACTCGCGCTGCGCGTCGCCGGACTCACCGCGGTGCTCCGCCGCCTCGGCGGCCGCCTCCTCGGCCCGCGCCCGCTCCAGGCCGGCGACCTCGTCGGCCGCGTCGGGCGTGAGGAGCGAGCCCTGGACCGGCGCACCCGCGATGCCCAGCTGGTTCATCCGCTTCGGCACCGCGGCGCCCTGGTAGGCCAGCGGGATCGCGTGCCCGTGGGCGTCGACCCCGGCCAGCGGCTGGTGCACCTCGATGAACTCGCCGTGCGGGAGCCGCTTGATGATGCCCGTCTCGATGCCGTGCTCCAGCACCGCCCGGTCGGACTTCTGCAGCCCGATGCAGATCCGGTAGGTGACGTAGTAGGCGATCGGCGGCGCGACCAGGAGCAGGATGCGGCCCGCCCACGTGGTGGCGTTCAGCGAGACGTCGAAGAAGTACGCGATCCAGTCGTTGATGGCCGACAGGCACAGCACGTTGAAGAACGTGATCGCCATGGCGCCCAGCGCTGTGCGGACCGGGACGTCGCGCGGCCGCTGCAGCAGGTTGTGCAGCGCGTTGTCCTTGGTGAACCGCCGTTCGACCCATGGGTAGATCGCGGCCACCACGAACGGCAGCGGCAGGAACGCCGCGGTCGGCCAGAAGGCCGCCGGGATGCGGTAGTCGCCGATGACGATCTCCCACGCCGGGAAGATGCGCGCCATGCCCTCGCTGAACCACATGTAGAAGTCGGGCTGCGAGCCGGAGGAAACCTGCGCGGGGTTGTACGGGCCGAGGTTCCAGATCGGGTTGATCTGCAGCAGCCCGCCCATCAGGCCGATGACACCGACCGTGACGGCGAAGAACGCGCCGCCCTTGGCCGCGAACGCCGGGAGGATCCGGACGCCGACCACGTTCTTCTCGCTGCGCCCGGGGCCGGGGAACTGGGTGTGCTTCTGGTACCAGACCAGCCCGACGTGCACGGCGATCAGCGCCAGCAGGACGCCGGGCAGGATCAGCACGTGGACGATGTAGAGCATCGGGATGATCTCGGTGCCCGGGAACTCGCTGCGGAACAGCAGCCAGTTCGCCCACGTCCCGATCACCGGGACCGACAGCGTGATGCCGGAGGCGATCCGCAGGCCGATGCCCGACAGCAGGTCGTCGGGCAGCGAGTAGCCGGAGAAGCCCTCGAACGTGCCCACCAGGATCAGCAGTACACCGATGACCCAGTTCGCCTCACGCGGCTTGCGGAACGCGCCGGTGAAGAACGTCCGGAACATGTGGGCGATCATCGCCGCGAGGAACAGCAGGGCCGCCCAGTGGTGGACCTGCCGGACGAACAGCCCGCCCCGGACCTCGAAGGAGATCGCCAGCGTGCTCTCGTACGCCCGCGACATGTGGAGGCCGCGCAGGTTGTCGAACGGCCCGTCGTAGACGACCTCGGTCATCGACGGGTCGAAGAACAGCGCCAGGTAGGTGCCGCTCAGCAGCAGCACGATGAAGCTGTAGAGGGCGATCTCGCCCAGCATGAACGACCAGTGCGTGGGGAAGACCTTGTTGAACTGCTTCCGCATGCCGGCCGCGGGGTGGTAGCGCTGGTCGACCTCGTCGAGCTGCCTGCCCAGCATCCCGTTGCCACCGCTGGTCGGTGTCGTGAGTGCGCTCATGCCTGCTCACCCAATTCCCAGAAGGCCGGGCCGATGGGGCCGCTGAAGTCCCCGGTCGCCACGAAATAGCCTTCTTCGTTGACTGTAATCGGAAGTTGCGGCAGCGGCCTCGCGGCGGGACCGAACACCGGCTTCGCGTACTCGGTGGCCAGGAACTGCGACTGGTGGCACGGGCACAGGATGCGGTTGGTCTGCGTCTCGTACAGCGAGGTCGGGCACCCGAGGTGGGTGCAGATCTTGGAGTAGGCGTAGTAGTCGCCGTAGTGGTAGTTCTCCGTGTCCTCGTCGTGCAGGACCTCGGTGCCCGGGCGCAGCCGGATCAGCATCACGGGGCTGTCGGCCCGGCGCAGGGCGTGCAGCAGGGCCTCCTCGTCGCCGCGCTCGGACTCGCGGAACGGGAACACCGTCATCATCGAGCCCGCCGCCTGGTCCTCCGGCCGGACGAGCGCGATCTCGTGCGGGTCCCCGGTGTCGTAGCGCAGGTAGACGGTCTCGCCGTCGACCGGAGCCCAACCGGTGGTCCACATGGCGGCCTGGTCGCCGCCCTTCCACGGGTCGCGCACGAGCGGAGCGAGCGCGGCGATTCCGAGCCCGAGCCCGAAGATGCCGGCCGCGGCGCCGGCGGACCGCTTGATGAGCGAGCGGCGCGCGATGCCGGTGTCCTGGCCCGCCTTCGCGAGCTGGGCGATCACGGTCTTGCGGGCGACCTCGTCGGACGCTCCGTCGTGGCGCTGCTGGACCGACACCTCGTCCGGGAAGAACTTCTTGACGTACGCGATCACGCCGATGCCGAGCGCGAGCACCGCGAGCCCGAAGGTCAACCCGACGATTGGCGTGTAGAGGACGTACATCGTGTAGCCGGCCTCGAACGGCGACCGGTACTCGTACGGCCAGAACAGGAAGGCCACGAGGAACGCCAGCGCGGAGAGGGCGGAGATCGCGAACCACAGGGCGACAGCGCGCTCGGCCCGCTTCTCGGCGCGCGTGCCGGGGACCGGCCACTTGCGCTGGTTGTGCACCACCACGACGTCGTCGAGCTCGGCGGCCAGGCGGGCCAGCTGCTCGGGCGTCATGTCCTCCAGTTCGGCGGCGGAGGGGGTGCGGGGATGCGGGTTCTCGGTGCCCAGGGCGGGCGGGTCCTGCCGAGACGTGCTCATGACTTCGCTCCCAGCCAGAGTGCGATTCCGATCAGGCCGCTGAGCCCGACGATGAAGACGATCAGGCCCTCCGCCGTGGGGCCGATGCCGCCCAGCGCCAGACCACCCGGGCTGTTGTTCGAGCCGCTCACCGACTTGACATAGGTGATGATGTCCTGCTTCTCCTCGGGCGTGAGCTGCCGGTCGGAGAACTTCGGCATGTTCTGGGGCCCGGTGAGCATCGCCGTGTAGATGTCGATCTCGGTGGCCGGGTCCAGGTTCGGGGCGAACTTGCCCGACGACAGCGCGCCGCCGCGGCCGGTGAAGTTGTGGCAGGACGAGCAGTTGAGCCGGAACAGCTCACCGCCGCGCGCCGGGTCGTCGCCGCGCAGCGCCTCGCCCGTCTCCTCGGGACGCGTGGGCCCGCCGCCGTTGGCCTGGATGAACGCGCCGAGGGCGTCCAGGTTGGCCTGGCCCTCCGCGGTCTCCGGGTCGAACTGCGGCAGCGGGGGCTTGCGCACCGCCTGGGCCTCCTGGCGGGCCAGCGGCATGCGGCCCGTCGAGACCTGGAAGTACGCCGCCGCGTCGCCGACGCCGATCAGCGTGGGGCCGCGGTCCTGAACACCCTGCAGGTTCGCGCCGTGGCAGCTGATGCAGTGGTTGTTGAAGAGCTCCTGGCCCTGCGCGATCAGCGCGGTGTCGTCCTGCGCGGTCGCGACCTGCGGCTGCGGGGCGAACGCGGTGTAGAGGCCGCCCGCGGCGAGCAGACCCAGGCCGAGCGCCATGGTGCCGGCGAGCCTGCGGCGGAACTTGGTGCGCGGGCCGCGGGCCGTCGACGCCCGCTTCGCGGGAGCTGCCCGGTCGGGCCCGTCACCGGAGGGCATGGAGGAGGGTGTGGTGGTCATCGTCTGCGTCTTCCAGCCCTTGCGATCAGCGGATGAAGTAGATGACGGTGAACAGGGCGATCCACACGACGTCGACGAAGTGCCAGTAGTAGGACACGACGATGGCCGCGGTGGCCTGCTGCGGGGTGAACTTGCTCAGCTTGGTGCGGATCAGCAGGTAGACGAACGCGACGAGCCCGCCGAGGACGTGCAGTCCGTGGAACCCGGTGGTCAGGTAGAAGACCGTGCCGTAGGCGCTCGACGACAGCGTGGTGCCCTCGTGGACCAGCTGGAAGTACTCGTAGCCCTGACCGAGCACGAAGACCGTGCCCATCACGAGCGTGAGCACGTACCACCGGCGCAGCCCGAACACGTCGCCCCGCTCCGCCGCGAACACCCCGAACTGACAGGTGAACGACGAGGCCACGAGGATGATCGTGACCACGAGCGCGTAGGGCACGTTGAGGTGCGTCGGCTCCGGGGGCCAGGTCGCCTCCGGCGGGTTCTGCGCGCGCGCGGTGAAGTAGATCGCGAACAGCCCGGCGAAGAACATCAGCTCGCTGGACAGCCAGACGATGGTGCCAACGCTGACCAGGTTCGGGCGATTCAGCGAGTGGATGCGAGCGCTGATGTTGGGAGCCGCTGTCGTCACGGGGGCATTATGACCCCCGCCCATCTTCTACAGCCTGTCGGGATACCTGGCGGGGCGATCGCGGTTCGGACACCCAACGGACGGGCACTCCCGGGGGTTCCCCCTCCGAGCACTACAGTTCCCTGCTGTGAGCAGCCCTGTCGCGCGCGAGACCCTGACCGTGCTGGTGTTCAGCCACCGCCCGGAGATCCGGGAGGCGATCACCACCGCCATCGGCAGGCGCCCGGCTCCCGACCTGGGCCGGGTGCGGTTCGTCGAGGCCGCGGGCATCGCCGACGTCCTGGCCGCGGCCGACGCCGGCGGTGTCGACCTCGCGATCCTCGACGGCGAGGCGCAGCCCACCGGCGGGATGGGCCTGTCGCGGCAGCTGAAGAACGAGATCGACGACTGCCCGCCCATCATCGTCACGGTGCGGCGGCGGGACGACCGGTGGCTCGCCACCTGGTCCCAGGCCGACGCCGTGCTGGTGCACCCGCTCGACCCGCTCACCGCCGCCGAGACGGTGGCCGACGTCCTGCGGCGCTCCGCGTCGCTCGCGGTCCGTGGCTGACGGCACCCTCACCTGGCCGGGCGTCCTCGGGCGGCTGATCCGGGCGGAGGACCTCGGGACGGTCGACACGGCGTGGGTGATGGACCGCGTGCTGTCCGCCGAGGCGACGCCGGCCCAGCTCGCCGGCTTCCTGGTCGCGCTGCGTGCGAAGGGAGAGACGCCCGCCGAGATCGCGGGGCTCGCCGAGGCGATGCTGCGGCACGCGCGCCGGGTCACGGTCGAGGGCCCGGCCGTCGACATCGTCGGCACCGGTGGCGACCAGGCGCACACCGTGAACATCTCGACGATGACGGCCGTCGTCGTCGCGGCCGCGGGTGTGCCCGTGGTCAAGCACGGCAACCGCGCGGCGTCGTCCTCGAGCGGGGCCGCGGACGTCCTCGAGGCGCTCGGCGTCGCGATCGACCTCCCCCCGGACGAGGTCACCGCGTGCGTCACCGAGGTCGGGATCGGCTTCTGCTTCGCGCCGGTGTTCCACCCGAGCTTCCGGCACACGTCGGGGCCGCGCCGCGAGTTGGGCGTGCCGACCGCCATGAACGTGCTCGGGCCGCTCACCAACCCCGCGCAGCCGCCGGCCGCCCTCGTCGGGTGCGCCGACGCGCGGCTCGCGCCGGTCATCGCCGAGGTGTTCGCCGGCCGGGGGGCGTCGGTGCTCGTCGTCCGGGGCGACGACGGCCTCGACGAGCTGACGACCACCACGACCAGCACGGTGTGGGTCGTCGGCGGTGGCGAGGTGCGCACGGAGACGCTGGACCCGGCCGCGCTCGGCCTCGCCCCGGCCACGCGGGAGGACCTGCGCGGCGGCTCGGCCGCCGTGAACGCCGAGGTCTTCCGCAGGCTGGTGGCGGGGGAGCGGGGCGCGGTGCGCGACGCCGTGCTGCTCAACGCGGCCGGCGCGCTCGTGGCGGCGGACGGTCCCGCCGCGAACCTCACCGAGGCCTTCGGCCCGGCGCTGGAGCGCGCGGCGGCGACGATCGACTCCGGGGCCGCGCAGGCGCTGTTGGAGCGCTGGATCGCGTTCTCGGCGCAGCGGCGCGCCTGACCCCACAATGCCGACGCAAGCGGGTGGCCGGGCGCCCGGTGGTGGCCGGTGCGCCCCATTTCGGCCGGTGCACCCCGTCGACGGGGCGCGTGGGCGGAGACGGGGTGCATGGGCGGAATCGGGTGCGTGCGTGGGCCGGGCGCCCGGTGGTGGCCGGTGCGCCCCGTTGCGGCCGGTGCGCCCCGTCGACGGGGTGCGTGGGCGGAGACGGGGGGGCGCGCGCCGATCGGGGCGCCTGAGGCGGCGCCGCTCAGTCCAGCCCGACGGAGAAGGTCGCCTCGGTGTCGGCGCGGGAGTAGGAGCGGAAGGCGATGTGGGTGTCGGTGCGTCGCACGCCCTCGACCTTGCTGAGCCTGCCGGCGATCACGTCGGCGAGCTGCTCGTGCTCTGTGACCTTGACGACCGCGATCAGGTCGACGTCGCCTGCGCACGAGTAGACCTCGCTGACGCCGTCGAGGTCGGCGATGGCCTGCGCGGTCTCCGGGATCCGGTCGGCTGCGGTGTGCACCATGACGATCGCGGTGATCACGACGGGCTCCTCGGGTCGGGTTGATCGACCACGGAGACTAGAGCGTGTCCCTTGGATCATGGGACGGGGTCGCGGAGCCAGTTCCTGATCGAGGCGACGTCGATGGTTCCGCGGAACATGTAGTCGCGCTTGTCGTAGCGGGTGGCGACCGCGCGGTGGCCCTTGAGCTTGTTGATCGCCCGCTCGACGACGTTGCGTCGCTTGTACTC
>NZ_JAHKRK010000307.1 GCF_019396355.1 Pseudonocardia nigra | reverse complement strand
CCGGAGTGGGAAGACGGCCATGCCCTGCGCGACGACCCCGTTTCTGCGCCCGAGTCGCCCGGTCCCGACGCGCGAGCCGGGCGACATGCGCGCGCGTTGGGCATCCGCGTTGGTGCTGGTCAGTGCGCTGTCGGAGCCTCGGCGATCGGCTCCGCCACCGGCCGCAGCCGCTCGGAGCCCTCGTCGGCGTGGTAGTCGGCCGGGCTGGTGACGTCGGCGCCCTCCGCCACCCGGCCCGCACGCAGCGCGACCGTGACCACGACCGCGACCAGCAGGTTGAGCAGGAGCGCGAGGAAACCGACGTAGATCTGCACGGCCGAGCCGGCGAACGGGTGCCAGCCGAGCAGCGTCAGCTTGTCGAGCGCCAGCGCCGACCCACCGAAGTGCGCACGGCCCGCCGCCGGGTTGGGGATGAGGTAGAGCAGGTACATCCCGTAGCCCATGCCGGCGATCCAGCCCGCCACCAGCGCCCACCGGTGCAACCACCGCGTGTACAGCGCGATCGCCACCGCCGGCAGCGTCTGCAGAATGATCACGCCGCCGATCAGCTGCAGGTCGATGGAGAACTGCGGGTCGATGAGCACGATGCAGAGCACCGCGCCGAACTTGACCACCAGCGAGGCGAGCTTCGCCTGCTTCGCCTCCTGCGCCGGGGTGGCGTCGCGCTTGAGGTACTCCTTGTAGATGTTGCGCGTCCACAGGTTGGCCGCGGCGATGGACATGATCGCTGCGGGCACCAGCGCGCCGATGCCGATCGCGGCGAACGCGACGCCGGCGAACAGCGAGCCGAACTCGTTGTCGAACAGCACCGGGATGATGGTGTTGGTGTCCGGGCGCCCGGTCGCGTTGTTCGTGATGGGGGTGGCACCCGCCGCGATGGCGACGTAGCCCAGCAGCGCCAGCAGGCCCAGCAGCAGCGAGTACGCCGGCAGCGCCATCATGTTGCGCTTGATCACGTTCCGGCCCCGGGACGCCAGGATGCCGGTGAGCGAGTGCGGGTAGAGGAACAGCGCGAGCGCCGAGCCCAGCGCCAGGGTGATGTACTGCAGCTGGTTGTTGGCGTTCAGCAGCAGCCCGTCGTTCGGGGACTCGCTGGCCTGGAACTTCGCCTCGGCCGTCTCGAAGATCGCCGACCAGCCGCCGAACTGCGCGGGCAGGTAGATCACCGCCACCAGGATGACGATGTAGATCAGGATGTCCTTGACGAACGCGATCAGCGCAGGCGCCCGCAGGCCGGACTGGTAGGTGTAGACCGCCAGGATGACGAACGCGACCACGAGCGGGAGGTGCCCGGCGATGCCGGTGCCGTTGAGGCCCATCGTGCGCAGCACGGCCTCCAGCCCGACGAGCTGCAGCGCGATGTAGGGCATGGTCGCGACCAGCCCGGTCAACGCCACGAGGAACGCCAGCAGCGAGCTGCCGTAACGCCCGCGGACGAAGTCGGCCGGCGTCACGTAGCCGTGCACCCGGGAGACCGACCACAACCGCAGCACCGGCAGGAACACCAGCGGGTAGAGGATCACGGTGTAGGGCAGGGCGAAGAAGCCCATCGCGCCCGCTCCGAACAGCAGCGCGGGCACCGCCACGAACGTGTAGGCGGTGTAGAGGTCACCGCCCACCAGGAACCAGGTGATCCACGCTCCGAACTTGCGGCCGCCGAGACCCCACTCGTCGAGGTGCTCGAGGGTGGAGCCGCGCTGCCAGCGGGATGCGAGGAAGCCCATCACGCTGACGACCAGGAACAGCAGGCTGAAGACGACGAGCTCGGTCCACTGGATCATCGTGCGGTCCCCTCGTCGAGGTCGTCGACGTCATGAGGGGCGCCGGGCGCCACCGGGTTCCGCTCGTCGCGCGTCTTCACGTAGACGACGGCCACGCAGACCACGCCGACCGGCACCCAGAGGAACTGGGACCAGTAGAAGAACGGCATGCCGAACAGCTGCGGTTCGATCGAGTTGAACCACGGCGTGACGAGCATGAGGAAAGGCACGAGCAGGAGCAGGTTCCACGCGTTCCAGCGCAGTCCCTCCCCCGTCTCCTGGGATGGCGGCGTCGGCTGTGACATGCCTGCTCCGGGATGATCAGGTGGGTCCTCGGACCGCGGAATCCTAAGCGGCCGAGGACCGCATGTCCCCGATCGTGTGCATGGTCACGCCGCGCAACCGCCGCCGGACGTCAGGAAAGCCACGTTCCTGTCGTTGAACGTCAGGAACGTGGCTTTCCTGTCACTCCGAGCGGCGATCCGACACGGCAGCGCCGACGCCCGCCGGAGCGATTGCCTACATCCCCAGGCGCAGCTTCAGGGCCTCGAGCTCGTCGCTCATGGAGCTCGGCAGCCGGTCGCCGATCTTGTCGAACCACTCCTGGATGAGCGGGATCTCGGCCTTCCACTCCTCGATGTCGACGGCCAGGGCCGCGTCGACGTCGGCACGCGGCGCGTCGAGCCCGTCGAGGTCCATCTGGTCGGCCGTCGGGACGTAGCCGATGGCGGTCTCCTGCGCGGCCGCCGTGCCCTCCATGCGCTCGATCGCCCACTTCAGCACGCGGGAGTTCTCACCGAACCCCGGCCACAGGAAGCGCCCGTCCTCGCCCCGCCGGAACCAGTTGACGTAGAAGATCTTCGGCAACTTGTCGGCGTCGGCGCCCTTGCCGACGTCGATCCAGTGCTGGAAGTAGTCGGCGACGTTGTAGCCCAGGAACGGCAGCATCGCCATCGGGTCGCGGCGGACCTGCCCGAGCCCACCGGCCGCCGCCGCGGTCTTCTCGCTGGACATCGTGGCGCCCATGAACGTGCCGTGCTGCCAGTTCCGCGCCTCGGTGATCAGCGGGATGGTCTCCTTGCGGCGCCCGCCGAAGATGATCGCGGAGATCGGCACGCCCTGGGGGTCGTCGAACTCGGGCGCGACGACCGGGCACTGCCGGATCGGCGTGGTGTAGCGCGAGTTCGGGTGCGCGGCGACCTCGTCGGAGTCCGGCGTCCAGTCCTTGTTCGTCCAGGACGTGGCGTGCTGCGGCTCGCCCTCCAGGCCCTCCCACCAGACGTCGCCGTCGTCGGTCAGGGCCACGTTGGTGAAGATCGAGTTGCCCTGCTCGAAGGTGCGCACGGCGTTCGGGTTCGTCTTCTCGTTGGTGCCGGGGGCGACACCGAAGAAGCCGTACTCCGGGTTGACCGCGTAGAGCCTGCCGTCCTCGCCGAAGCGCATCCACGCGATGTCGTCGCCGATCGTCTCGGCGCGCCAGCCCGGGACGGTGGGCTGCAGCATCGCGAGGTTCGTCTTGCCGCAGGCCGACGGGAACGCCGCGGCGACGTAGTAGGACTTCTCCTCGGGGCTGGTCAGCTTGAGGATCAGCATGTGCTCGGCGAGCCAGCCCTCGTCGCGTGCCATCGCCGAGGCGATCCGCAGCGCGTAGCACTTCTTGCCCAGCAGGGCGTTGCCGCCGTAGCCGGAGCCGTAGCTCCAGATCTCCCGGGTCTCCGGGAAGTGGCTGATGTACTTGGTGTCGCTGCACGGCCACGGGACGTCGGCCTGGCCGGGCTCGAGCGGCGCGCCCACCGAGTGCAGCGCCGGCACGAACTTGTCGCCCGCGGGGCCGTCGAGCAGCGGGAGGACCGAAGCGCCCATCCGCGTCATGATCTTCATCGAGGCCACGACGTACTCGGAGTCGGTGATCTCCACACCGAGCTTCGGATCGTCCGCGTCGAGCGGGCCCATGCAGAACGGGATGACGTACATCGTCCGACCGCGCATGCACCCCCGGTACAACTCGGTCATTGTGGACTTCATCTCGGCCGGGTCCATCCAGTTGTTGGTGACCCCGGCGTCGGCCTCGTCGACCGAGCAGATGAACGTGCGTTCCTCGACGCGGGCGACATCGTCGGGATCGGAGGCCGCCCAGAAGGAGTTCGGTTTCTTCTCCTCGTTGAGCCGGACGAACGTGCCGGCCTCGACGAGCGCCGTCGTCACCCGGTCCCACTCCTCGTCGGACCCGTCGCACCACACAACGCGGTCGGGCGTGGTGAGCTCGGCCACCTCCTGCACCCAGGACAGCAGGCGAGCGTTCTCGGTTGGTGCTTGGTCGAGCCCCGGCACGATCATTGCAGTCATATCGTCCTCGATCCTCGCCGGTTCCCCGGTCTGGTGGAAATGCCGCGCACACCCGTCCGAATGGGAGCGGGTGTGCCAGTGAGAGATGTGCATTGAAGGTACCCGGGACGCCCCCGTTTACCCACCGTCCACCGATGTCGACTGACTCACAAGACCGATCATGTAATCGATTCAGAAGGACCGAAAGCGCTTTCCCTCTGGCTTTCCGGGCGACCGCGGAAGCGAGTGGACCCGATCACTTTCCGATCAAGGCGTCCGTCCCTGGCGACGGAGATCACGTGCTCCAGGAGTACTGACTCGCCGGATCGGGTACGCGGCGTGCAGCGAGGAGGTTACAGCGCGTGCCTCCTCGTGAGCAGGTTCAGCCACCGGGGGAGGACCCTTGAACCAGACAACGCAGTACTTCGTCCTGCTCGCCGTGTCGATCGGGCTGACCTTCGCCGTCGGGCGGCTGCTGGTGCGGGCCGGCGAGCCGTTCCTCCAGGAGGTCTTCCAGGACCGCAAGGTCACGCGCTCGGTGAACCTGCTGCTCTCGGTGCTGTTCCACCTCGTCACGCTCGGCGTGCTCGCGATCATCTCGATCCTCGAGATCCAGACCGACGACCCGGTCCAGTCGTTCGTCGTCAAGCTCGGCGTCGTCCTGATCGTCCTGGGCATCGCCTACGGCATCTCGATGCTGGTGCTCATCCGCGTCCGCGACCGCAGGCGCGCCTCACAGATCTCCGAGCAGGTCCAGGAGCGGCTGGCCGACCGGGGGATCAGCACCGTGCCGTCCCAGTCGGCCCCTCCGGTCCCGAACCAGCCCTACCTCTCCCAGCAGGCCCCGCCCCAGCAGCCCGCCCCCCAGCAGCAGGCACCCGGCCAGCAGACTCCGCCGCCCGCGGACCGGGCGGCCACGTAGTCCCCCGCACCCCCTGTGCAGAGCGACGGCGGTGCCCCTTCCACGGACGGAGGGGCACCGCCGTCGTCACACCTGCGGGCCCGCGGGCCTGCGCAGACCGAGCACCACCGTCACGGCGACGGCGACCAGCACCCCGGCGCCGACCGCGGCAGTGACGTCGACGGCCGTGGTGAACGCCGTGCGGGCCGAGGTCAGCAGCGCCGCGGCCGGCCAGTCGGCCAGTTGCCCGGCCACGCCGACGGCACCGCCGATGGTCTCCATCGCGGCGTCGGCGCCGTCGACTCCGGCGGGCACGGCGACCGCACCCCGGTAGACCGCGGTGAGCACGCTCCCGAGGAACGCGGTGCCGAGCACCGCGCCGATCTCGTACGCCGTCTCCGACACGGCCGACGCCGAGCCTGCTCGGTCGGCGGGCGCCGCGGCGAGGATGGCGTCGTTGGTGACCGTCTCCGACAGCCCGATGCCGCCCCCGACCAGCACGGCGGCCACGGCGAGCACCACGGCGCCCCACCCACCGCCGAGCGCCGTGCACAGCAGGAACCCGGCCGCGGCGAGCAGGAGGCCCGCCGGCACCAGCACCCGCAGCGGGACGCTGCGGCCCAGCCGGGCGGCGAGCAACCCCGCCAGCATCGTCACCACGAAACCCGGCAGCAGCACGAGCCCGGCGTCGAGCGGGGAGAGCCCGAGCACGAGCTGCAGGTACTGCGCCGCGAAGAACAACAGGCCGGTCAGGGCGAACATCGTGGTCGCGTTGGCGAGCGCGGACAGCCGCAGCACCGGCGACGCGAACAGCGTGACGTCGAGCAGCGGCTCCTCACCCGCCGCGAGCCGGGCGCGCGCCCGGCGCACGAACAGCACCCCGGCCGTGACGCCTGCGCCGAGCGCGAGCGCCGCGGCCGGCGTGAGGCCGTCATGGGCGAACGTCTTGATCGCGAGCACGACCGGGCCCATCGTCAGCAGCGACAGCAGCACGCCGAGCGGGTCGAGGGTGCCCGGCGCCGGCATCCGCGACTCCGGCAGCACGAGCGCGCCGAGCACGAGCAGCGCCACCATCACCGGGACGTTGACGAGGAAGACCGAGCCCCACCAGAAGTGCTCCAGCAGCACCCCGCCCAGGATCGGGCCGAGCGCGTTGCCCGCGGCGAAGCCGGTGGCCCAGATGGCGACGGCGAGCCTGCGCTGCGCCCGGTCGACGAACACGGTGCGCATCAGCGCCAGCGTGGCCGGCATCAGCATCGCGCCGAAGAACCCGAGCAGGGCACGCGCGGCCACGAGATGCGCGGCGTCGGTCGCGAAGGCGGCCGCGAGCGAGACGACGCCGAACCCGGCGACGCCGACGAGGAGCGTGCGCCGCCGCCCGATCCGGTCGGCGAGCGTGCCCATCGTGACGAGGAGGCAGGCGAGCACCAGCGGGTAGACGTCGACGAGCCACAGCAGCTGGGTGGCCGACGGAGCCAGGGTTGCGCTGATCGCGGGCAGCGCGAAGCCGAGCACGGTGTTGTCGATCGCGACCAGCAGCGTCGGCAGGGCGAGCACGGCGAGGGAGAACCACTCCCGCCTGCCTGCGCGGGGCGGAGCGGTCGAGGCGGCGCCGGTGCGGGCAGGGGCGGTGACGGTCATGGTTCCTCGGGACGTATGCGATGGACGAACTGTACCGTCTAGACGGTACAGAACTCCTCGTCATTCCCCCAGCGACTTCGGCGTGGCGCCCACCACCCCGCCCCTAGGGCGTGTCTGGTGGATCAGGGTCGATGGGATTCGTGATCCAGATTGCTCCTGGCAAGGCGGAGGCCCGAGCCGTCGTACCTGGCGTACCCGGTCGGGCCGACAACGCCGCCAGGGGCGATCTGG
>NZ_JAHKRK010000306.1 GCF_019396355.1 Pseudonocardia nigra | reverse complement strand
GAGATTTCGGTTCCTGCCGGGTCCTCGCGCGCCCGTAACCCGGCGCCACCGTGCCGACGTCGAACCGGCGCGCATGCGGCTGGCTCCCGGCACCTTGACGACCACGGCGACACCCTGACGACCAACCTCGCCCGGTATGTCCGTTCTTCGTCGTCACCGTGAACGGCGCCTACATCGTCATCTTCAGTGGCGGGCAACACCGCCCGTCCTTACGCCCTCGGTGAGAATGGAGGCCGCAGGGCCGTGCCCGAGCCGTTGTCGGGCTGCGCGGGGTCAGCCGGCCTTTCCGCCGTAGCCGGAGGTTACGGTCAAGGTGATGATCAGTCGGCGTTCCTCCACCATGGCGCGGTGGTACTCCGCCCAGTCCGGGTGTTCTCTTCCGGCGATGGCCGTGTACAGCTCGGCGAGGGCCTGGCCGGTGGCATCGCCGGGGATGGTCGTGGTGGGTGACAGTTCCGCGGTGCTGTCGAGGGCTGCCCAGGCCGACAGGTCCGGGGAGCTCACGTGCAGGACGGCGCGGGGGTCGCGACGCAGGTTCCGGGTCTTGGCGCGGTCCTCGGTGACCGAAATCTGGACCCGGTGGCCGTCGAGCGCGTAGACGACGTTGCTCGTCTGCGGTCTTCCGTCGCGGCGCACGGTAACGAGGACTCCGACGTGCTGCGAGGCCACCAGGGCTAACGCCTCGGCGAAGGTCACTGCTTCACGGTACCGACGGGCGGGTCACCTGTCCTCTCCGCTCTATGGTCGACAGGATCTGTCAGCCGGCGGGGGTGTCGGGGCGGGCGCGCACGAGATTGGTCGCCACCAGGCGCAGCACGACGTCTCCGGCCTGGTTGACCAGCTCGATCCGAGTCTGGAGGATCCCCCGATCCGGCTTGCTGCGGGAGATCCGAGCGTCTTCGACCGTGGTGCGCAGCGTGAGTTCGTCACCGGGTCGCACCGGCAGGATCCACCGCAGCTGGTCCACGCCCGGGGAGCCGAGGCTGGAGACGGGGGACAGGTACTCCTCGGCCAGCAGGCGCATCATCAACGCGCAGGTGTGCCAGCCACTGGCGATCAGACCCCCGAACGGGCCCGCGGCGGCCGCCTCGGCATCGACGTGGAACGGCTGCGGGTCGAACCGCCGGCCGAACTCCACCACCTCGGTCTCGGCCACCTGGACGGTGCCGTGTTCGGAGGTCGTGCCGGGGACGTAGTCCTCGAAGTAGCGCTCGATCATCCACGGAACCTAACCGAGGAGGACGGTCGGCCGCTGCGGGCCGGTCGAGGTGCGCCTGAGGTGCATCAGTCCCTCAGCCGATCGTCGTGGCCACCGCGTCGAGGATGTCGGCGATCTCTGTGCGGGTGGAGTAGTCGGGGTGGACGTCGATCCAGGTGATGACCCCGGCCCGGTCGACCAGGACGACCGTGGGCATGGGCAGGAAGTTGGTGGCATCGGCGTTGCCGGCGGCCACGTTCAGGCCGAGGGCTGCCTGGGCCTTGCCGGCGTCCTCGCTGGGGGCGGTGAGGATGCCCAGACCGGTGGCGATCTGGTTGCCGGGGTCGGACAGCACCGTGTAGGTCAGCTCGTTGGGCTCCTGCATGGTCAGGGAGCCGTCGGGCTTCTGCGGGCTGACCGCGATCAGGGCCACGTCCCTCTCGGACAGGGCCGGGAGCAGCTGCTGCTGGTAGGTGCGCAGCGCGAGGTTGCAGTACGGGCACCAGGCCCCGCGGTAGAACACGACGACGGCCGGCCGGCCGTCGCGCGCCCGGGCGAGCGTGGTTGCCTGCCCACGGGCATCCAGCAGGTCACCGTCGGGCATCAGCGCACCCGCGGTGGCCACCCCCGCGGGCACACCAGCGGTGGCGAGGCCGGTCTGCTCGGCGCCGAACGCGCCCAGGATCTCAGCGGGCGCCTGCGCGGCCATCCCCTCCTGCAGCGTGACGACCTGCTCGGCGATCGTTGGGGCGTTGTCAGGCACGGTGACCTTTCCTCCTCGTCGGCTAGGGGCATCGGCGACAGGACACGTCTGACCGCGTCGGCGGGATCAGGCCCCGGAAAATCTGGGCTGGACCGCCTAGTCCAATGATGCGCCGTGCCCCACGACCCAGCCGGACCACCCCCGCCAGACCACCCCCGGCGGTGCACCCAGGGCGGTGCACCGCGGGTAGCGGGGTCGCTAGACGGCGATCCGGCCGCCGTCGACGGGGAGGATCGCGCCGTGGATGAAGGAGGCGGCGTCGCTGGCCAGATAGACGATCGCGCTGGCGATCTCGTCTGGCGTGCCGGGCCGGCCGGCGGGGCCGCCGGCGGCGAGCTGATCCAGCGCCTCTCCCATGCTCGCTGTTCCTTCGGTGCGGGTGGGTCCGGGGCTGACCGCGTTGACCCGGACGCCGCTGGGGCCGTACTCGGCTGCCCATGACTTGGTCAGCAGCCCCAGTGCGGCCTTGGTCGAGCCGTAGAGGCCCATGCCCGCTGCGCCGAACTCAGCGACCATCGTGGTGACGTTGACGATGACGCCGTGGCCCCGGACGGCCATGGCCGGGGCCAGCGCGGCGGTGAGGAAGTAGGGGGCCTTGACGTTGAGGGCGTAGGCGGCGTCGAAGCTGGCCTCGTCGGTCTTGGCGGTGGGCCCGAAGGGGAAGATCCCGGCGGCGTTGACCAGGATGTCCACGCTGCCACCGAGGACCTCGGTGGCGCGGTCGGCCAGGTCTCGCGCGGCGGAGGCATCGGTGAGGTCAGCGGCCAGGAACTTCGCCCGTCCTCCGGTCTCGGTGATCGAATCCACGGCATGCTGTCCGCGGTCCTCGTTTCTGCCGGCGATGGCCACGTGGGCACCGAATCGGGCCAGCGCCTGGGCGGTGGCGCGACCGATTCCGCTGGTGGCGCCCGTTATCAGCGCGGTCTTGCCCGTCAGGTCACTGCTGGGGGTGCTCATGGAACGGAAGCTCCTCTGTTCCGCCGCAGTTGCGGTGCGGTGCGGTTGCGGTGCGGGATGGACTCGGGGTGAGGCCGGGGTGCCGCGTGGCGTCCGTTGGCGTGCGACGGGGGGCGGTCAGGCCGCCGTGTCCACCAGTGCTGAGGCCCGGTCGGATCCGACGGCCACGATCTCTGCGGTGACGTCGCCGGCCGCGAGCGCGGTGATGAGGTTCGCGGGCTGGGTGGGGTGGTTGAGCCGGCTCTCGGTGTGGAAGCGCTGGAACATCTGGTGCACTCCGTCGCCGATGACGTCGGCGGGCTGGTCACGCATGTAGTCCTGCATCGCGGTGTCGACCGGGCCGGGGTCGACCGCGGTGACGGCGACCCCGGTGCCGGCCAGCTCGGTGGCGAGGTTGAGTGTCAGCTGGTTGAGCCCGGCCTTGCTGGCTGAGTAGGCCGCGGCGCGGGGCAAACCGGGTGGGTTCGCCGCGCCGGTGGTGACGTTGACGGTCCGGCCCCAGCCGGCCTGCAGCATTCCCGGCAGGACGTGGCGGATGCACCGCAGCGGGCCCACAAGGTTGATCGCCACAGCCTGGGCGAACTCCTCGGGGTCGATGCCCACGGTCGGCCCGACCGGCCAGCTCACCCCGGCGTTGTTGACCAGGATGTCGATGGTGCCCAGTTCCCCGGTCAGCCGGTCCAGCGCGTCCGCCAGCGCGGCGGCGTCGGCCACGTCACCGGAGGCCCCGGCGGCTCGATTCCCGGTGGCGCGCAGCTCCTCGACCGTCTGCTCCACCTCCTGGACCGACCGGGCGAGCACGGCGACCGAGGCGCCGGCTTCGGCCAGCGCGACCGCGGTCGCGCGCCCGATCCCGCGGCCGCCGCCGGTGACCAGCGCGGTGCGGGCCTGTAGGGGCAGAGCCATAGGGGGTGTCTCCTCTTCCTGGAGCCAGGCCCTGACGTGAGGTCCCGTCGTCGGGACTCGGGGCCTGGCCTCATCCCTCATAGCCAGGAGCCGCCCGTTCCACTCACCGACCGGACGGATCGGTCGCCGACGACTCCGGCCACGACGGTGCCGCAGGCGTCCGGCCGCTACCAACGGAGGTGCTGGTCAGCCCACCGTGACGAGGGTGGCCTCGGCGTCGTCGCGGAAGCGGACGCCGATGCCTGGGTCGTCGCTGGGCCGCAGGGTGCCGTTGCGGATGTCGGGTGGCCGGTGGAACAGGTCGTCCCACCAGCCGGGCATGTACTCGACGATGTAGGCATTCGGGCAGGTGGCGAGCAGGTGGATGCTGACCTCGATGAACAGGTGGTTGGAGATCGGCAGGCCGGCGAGCTGAGCCTGGGCGGCGGCGAGGAGGAATCCGGTGGGTCCGCCGCAGTGCTGCAGGTCGGGCATCAGGACGGCGGCGGCGTCGTGCTCGATGAGTGGGCGCATGCCTTCGGTGCCGAAGACGCTCTCCCCGGCCGCGACCGGGGTCTGGATGGCGGCAGCGACCCGGGCCATCCCGGCTACGTCGTTGACGTCGACCGGTTCCTCCAGCCAGAACAGCCCGAGGTCATCCAGCGCCCGGGCGGCGGCCAGCGCCTGGACCCGGGACCAGCCCTGGTTGGCGTCCACGAGCAGCTGGGTCGCCGGATCCAGTGCCTCGCGGACGCGGCTGACGCGCTCGACGTCGTGGCGCCAGTCCGGTGAGCCGACCCGCATCTTGTAGTGGCCGAAGCCCTGCTCCTGGACGGTGAGGGCCTCGGTGAGGAGTTCCTCCTCGGACAGGGACAGCCAGCCGGGTTGGGCGTAGACCGGCAGGGCGGCGGGGCTGCCGCCCAGCATCTGGTAGAGCGGTAGGTCGGCGGCCCGGGCGTGCAGGTCCCACAGCGCGGTGTCGATCGCGGAGAGGGCCAGCATGCTGATCCCCGACTGTCCGGTCAGGCTCACCCGCTGCCGCAGTTGCGCGGCCAGCCCGCGGATGTTGCGGGGGTCGGTCCCGTGCAGCAGGCCGGCGAAGTCCTCCAGGACGCGGCAGACCGCCTGCGCCTGCCCGGGGGACAGGGTGAGCGCTGCTCCCTGTCCGGTGACACCGTCGGTGGAGATCTCCACCAGGGCGTTGTGGGTGTGGGTGGTCGAGTGGATGGCGGTGCGCATCGGGTTGCGCATGGGCACGGGTGCGTAGCCGACCCGGATCCGGTCGATCCTCATCGGGCTGCCTCCGTTGGCGCGAGGCCGCGGGCGCGCAGCTGCTCGACCAGGTGAGTGGTCACCGGCACCGGGATTCCGTGCGTGGCCCCGCTGCGAACGACGGCTCCGCCGATGGCCTCCAGCTCGGTCGGCCGGCCGGCGGCGGCGTCACGCTGCATGGACGACTGCATGCTCGCTGGGACCTGGTCGAAGAACTCCAGGACGCCGTGCTCGTCGGCGGGCGCACCCTCGGCGCGGGCCACGGCCGCCACCTCGGCGATCACCGCGACCAGGTCCTCGCGCCGGCGCTCGCGGACCACACCGGCGGGGGCGTCCTCGTCCGTGGTCAGCAGCGCGAGCGGAGCGAGGAAGTTCAGCTTCCCCCACAGGATGGCGCCCTCGTCCTCGGTGACGCGCACGTCCAAGCCGGCCTGCTGCAGCACGTGGGCGAGCTGCTCGACCCGGTCGCGCAGCTCATGGCCGGCGGCCAGCTCGATGGAGGCAAAGGGGCTGTCGTGGCGGATCTCCGCGGGCGCCACCCGGCTCGACTCGACCCGGATGGTCCCCGCCACCACAGCCGCCCCGGGATACCACTGCCGCAGCAGAGCGACGTGCTCCACCCCGTTGAGCAGGGGAACCACGAGCGCACCGCCGAGAACGTCGGCCGGAACCCGCTGCGCCGCGGTGTCCAACTGGGTGGCCTTGACGGTTACCAGGCAGACGTCGACCGGCTCGGCCAGCCGTCCAGCGGCCCGCACCGGGACGGTGAAGCTGCCGAACCTGCCGCTGTCGATGCGCAGGCCCTGGCGGTTCAGGACCGCGGCGGTGTCGGCACCGGCCAGGCAGGTGACGGTGGCCCCCGCGCGGGCCAGCAGCCCGGCGAGCAGGCCACCGACCCCGCCGGGGCCGAGCACGGCGACACGCAGGCTGGCAAGGCCGGCACGGTCTTCCGGGGCAAGTGCATTTCCGGTGTCGCGGTCCATGGACCGAACGTAGCCGCGGGTGCGCCGCCCGGCAGCCGCGCACGGACGCCTCGCGAACGACTCAGGGGCCGATCGTGGCCTCGACCGCGCCCAAGTGGTCGGCGGTCACCCGGATGTGGTCGCCCGGCCGCACCCGGATCAGCCCCAGCGGCGTGCCGGTCAGGATCAGCTGCCCAGGACGCACAGACAGGCCGTGATCGGCCAGATGCTGCGCCAGCCACCGCAGCGACCCCGCCGGTCCTCCCGGGACGCCGTCCATGGGCCCTTCCTCGACACAGGTTCCGTTGATCTGGACGGTCAACCGCCCGGTCACCGGCTCGTCCTCGCGCCACGGCACCTCCGCCGCCGGCGGAGGGAGGATCACTCCGGCGTTGATGCCGTTGTTGGCCACGAGCTCGGACAGCGTCGGCGGCTGCCCCCGGAAGACGTAGTTGTGCAGCTCGATGACCGGGAATACCTGTGCGATCCGGCCGTCGCCGCCCATGCGTACGGCCAGTTCGCCCTCGATCGCCAGGTCGGCGTAGGCCCGGTAGGACAGCTCGCTGCCCGAAGGGTGGAGCTCGGTGTCGTACAGGAGCCCGCGGATCGGCCCGTCCAGCCCGAACTGCGCGCGGGTTCCGGGGCCGGTGCAGCCGACCTTGTAACCGACCACCTGCTCCGCCGGGCCACGCAGGGCCGCCACCTCGACCTGCACCCGGTAGGCATCCTCGAGAGCAAGCGGTGGCAGTCCGGGGTCGGCGAAGGACGTGCCCGGCGTCCCGGCCCGGTAGTCGGCCAGCTGTCGGAGGGCCAGCGAGCGCACTAGAGCGTGTCCCTTGGATCATGGGACGGGGTCGCGGAGCCAGATCCTGATCGAGGCGACGTCGATGGTTCCGCGGAACATGTAGTCGCGCTTGTCGTAGCGGGTGGCGACCGCGCGGTGGC
>NZ_JAHKRK010000305.1 GCF_019396355.1 Pseudonocardia nigra | reverse complement strand
TGGCTCTACGTCATCTGGCACTGCTGGCACGACCACACCACCTACGACCCCGCCCGCCACGGAGCCCTCCAACGACTCCTCAACCAAGATCAACCGGCGGCGGCTTGACACAGGGCTACTCATGCCGGCACCGGGACCGGGGCGTCGGGGAGGGGACGGCGCAGCGCGGAGCGGCCGGCGGCCCAGCGCTCCAGCAGCAGGTCGCCGAACCGGTCGGCGAGGAACCCGCTCGCGCGGATCCCGAACACGACGTCGGCGGCGAGCTCGGGATCGGCGGCCAGCAGCGGGGTGATCACACCGCGCCGGACGAGCTGCTCGTGCACGGCGTCGGCCTCGATGTGCTCGTCGTAGAACGCGATCGCGGCCTCGGGCAGCTCCAGGCGCCGCATGGCGCGGACCAGCCGGTCCGAGCCGGGGGAGGAGGTCAGCTCGACGGCGGCGAACTGCCCGACCAGCGCGCCGCGCAGGGCGCGATGCAGCCCGCACAGCGACATGAGGTTGACCTCGGCGAGGGTCTCGGCTGCTGCCGCGTCGAGGTAGGCGCCGTAGCCGGCGTCGAGGTCCAGTGCACGCATCATCTCCGCGAACAGGTGCGCGTGCATGCGGTCGGGATCACCCGCGCCGTACTCGTCGTGCTCGACGGTCACCAGCGCGGCCTTCGCCGGCCCGTCGAGGCGGGCGATCACCCATGCCTGCGGGTCGGCCTCCTTGAGGTGGTAGAGCGAGCGGTGGGCCACGTACTCGCGCAGCTTCCACAGCTCCCCGTCGCGGCGCAGGTGATACGACACGCCGTGGCCGTCGACCGGCTCCATCAGCAGGGCGTCGAGCTCGGCGGCGACGTCGTCCGAGGGCGGCACCTCGCGGCGCAACGCGTCGAGGAACACCCGCTCCAGCTCGGCGCGGATGGTGAGCAGCGCCGGATCCCACTCGCGCTCGTCGTCGACGCCGGCGAAGCCGCGGTAGTGCAGCTCGTAGAGGCAGTAGAGCGCGAGCTGCAGGTCGTCGCCGAAGGGGTCGGCGCCGTCGACGGGCGGGAGGACCTGCGCGCCGTTCCGCAGCGCGTCGAGGACGGCGGCCGAGAGCGGGCCGCGCGCCTGTGGCAGCGACGGCGGCTCAACGGGACGGGGGTCACTCCGGCTGAGCACGGTCCTCCTCCTGGTCGGTCCGGCGCACCTTCCGGCGGTGGCTGGTGTCGCAGAACGGCTGCCGGCGGCTGCGCCGGCACATGCACAAAGCCGTGACCGGACGGTCGGAGCGCACGCGGCGCCCGTCCGGCAGGACGACCTCGACAGGCCCCGAGACGAGGACGGGACCCTCGTCGGTGAGGACGACCTCGCGGCTCTGCTCAGGCATGGCGCGCCCCTAGCACGACCAGCTCCTCGAAGCGCTGGCCCGGCCGGATGAGGCCGCGGGCCTCGAGCATCGCGGCGCGGGCGGCCATGACCGGCCCGAACGGCACGGACGCCTTCGCCAGCACCTCCGGGACCAGCCCGACCCGGTCCAGCGCGTCGAGGGTGAGGTCGGTGTCGCAGACCGCGGAATGCACGAGGAGCACGTCTCCGCCCTCCGCGAGGACACCCGGGACGCCCGCGCAGATCCGGTCGAGCAGCACGCGCCCGTCCGGGCCGGCGTCCCAGCAGCGGGCCTTGCGGTGCCGGGGCAGGACGGCGGTCTCGGCGGGGACGTAGGGCGGGTTGGCCACCACGAGGTCGAAGCGGGGCCCGGCCACCGGGGCGAACAGGTCGCCCCGGTGGACGGTCACCGGCAGGCCGTGCAGCCTGCTGTTGAGCCAGGTGGCGGCGACGGAGCGCAGTGACAGGTCGACGGCCGTGACCGCGGTGGCGCCGGCCCGGGCCGCGGCGAGTGCGAGAGCGCCGCTCCCGGTACCGACGTCGAGCACGCGACGCCCGCGGGCGAAACCGCCCTCGCGCTGCACCTCGCTCCGCATCACGTCCGTCAACAACTGGGTGTCACCCTCGGCCCGGTACACCCCGGGCGGGCGCAGCAACATCACAGACATTCTGTGCCCCTCCCGAAGTGACCCAAACGTGACTCGGTCGACGCCGGCTCTCAGGAACCCATGCGGTCCTTGGCGATGGCGGCGTAGCGCGTCTGCGCGGCCGAGACGACACCGGAGCGGTTCTTGTGGTTCTCCTCGAACGCGATCACCGCGCGGATGTCGTCCGGCGTCGTCAGCTCCCGGATCGCGGCGATGGCGTTCTGTGCCGTCATCTCCTCGTAGTGGGGGATCGGCAGCTCGGACGCCTTCAGCGTGCCCAGGTCGGTGCGCGCTGCGTGCACGGTCTCAGCCACGTCGTCGGCGCCTTCGCGGTGGGCGACGCGCTCGGCGCGCTGCAGCGCGGCGTCGCGGCTCGCCGCGGCGACCTCCCGGGTGCCCGCCCCGAACTGCACGACGCGGCCGGTCACCTCCTCGACGGTCTCGCGCGCGCTCTCGCCGGTGCGGTACACCGTGTGCACAGCGCGGTTGACGCCCTGCACGGCGAACCGGGTGGGCAGCACGACCGCGCGGGTGACGCCGCCGGCCACGCGCTGTAGCGGGGTGGGCGTCAGCGCGGCGGGGCCGCCCAGCGCCTCCTCGGCCAGCACCGTGGTGAGCCAGTCGACGGTGGCGGTGTGCGCCGTGACCAGGTCGTCGGCGAGCTTCTCCACGGCGGGCAGCCCGCCGCGCTCGGCGAGCACGCGCACGTAGCGGGCGCGGTCGAGCAGCTGGTGCTCGAGGGTGAGGTCGCCCAGCAGCGCCTCGTCGATCGGCTGGGCCTGCTCGAGCGTGCTCTTGACCAGCGCGAGCACCCGTCCGATCGCCGGGGTGACGACGTCCGGGACGGCGTCGAGCGCGCGCAGCTGCTGGGCGATGCGCTGTGAGCGCCGGTCGGCGTTGTCGGCGTTCTGCCGCAGCTCGCGGCGCACGGCGTCGGTGCGGGCCTGGGCGACGCGGACGCGGGCGATCTGGGCCTCGGTGCGGGTGAGCTGCTCGAGCGCCCGCAGCTGCGTGACGATGGTGTCGGTGGCGACGGTCTTCGGGCTGGTGACGGTGGTGGCGTTCGCCATGGTGGCGATCAGTCCTCTCGATCGTCGGTGGACGTGATCGGAGGGTTCCCGGCTTCGGCGCAGGGCACTCCTCGACGGTGGTGTGAGTGCGCTCTCGATTCGGCGCTCAGACCTGCTCGAGCCGGGCCCGCGCCCGGGCCGTGCGCGTGGCCGCAGCGCCCGCGTCCCGGGCCGACGCCTTTGCGGCCGCCTCGGCCTCCCGGGCCCTCGCCGTCGCCGCCCGCTCCTGCACACGGGCGGCGTCGAGGGCGGCGACGAGCTCGGCGACCCGGTCGCGGGCGTCGTCGCGGGCCGCCACCGCCTCGTCGCGGGCGGCCTCGTCGGCCCGCTGCCGCGCGCGGGCTGCGTCCTCCTCGGCCTCGGCGTCGGCGAGGGCCCGCTCCCGGCGCTCGCGTTCGGCCCGCTCGCGTTCGGCGCGTTCCCTCTCGGCCCGTTCCTGTTCGGCCCGTTCTTGCTCTGCCCATTCCTGCTCGAACCGGTCCTCTCCAACCGGTGCGGGCGGGGCCGGGGGCGGCGGCGCGGGCACCGGGACGGCGCCGGGGTCGGCCTCCGGGCCGAAACCGGTGTAGCTGACGGTGCGGGTCAGCCGCCCGGAGCGGACCTGGGCGGCGATGTCGGGCTGGGCGAGCGCCGCCTCGAGGATGCCCTGCAGGTCGCGCAGGACGGCGTCCGGCACGGGGTCGCCCGCCGCGACCGCGAGGCGTCCCGCCTCCCGCGCCATCGCCGTGACGAGCTGCGTGCGACGCGCCGACAACTGCCGCAGCGCGGCGCCGTCCAGCGTCCGCTGCGCGTCGGCCAGCCCGGCGCCGAGCGCGAGGAAGCCCGTGAGCTGCTCGCCGCGGTGCCGGGCCAGCAGGTTCGCCAGCCACGCCGCGCGGGTGGGCCGCCGCAACCGCCCGATCGACTTGGCCAACTCGCGGTCGCCCCGCTCGCGCGCCCGTGCCACGGCGGTGTCTCGCTCCGCGACGAACTCGTCGGGCAGAAGCCCGTACAGCGCGTCGGCGACGGCATCGAGTTCGGCGTCGGGGTCGGCGGCGGGCTCCGGCACGTCGCCAGCGTAGGGCCGGTCGCCCCCAAGATCCCCCGGTTGAGCGCGCAACAGTTACCGTGGAACCAGCGTGGTCGGCGGCACCCCCCGAGTCGCCCCGCGCCCGGCGGCCGCTTCCCCACCCCTCGAGAAGCGGCCGCCGGACCACACTTTCGGCTCGCGGCTGGTGCAGCACCGCCGGTTGCGGGGCAATCTGCTGCGTGATGGCCGACACCGCACCACTGCCTGCCCCCGTGGCGCCGATGTTGGCCGCCGCGGGTGCGCCGCCCGCGGGCCCGGGCTGGGCGTTCGAGTTCAAGTGGGACGGGGTGCGGGCCGTCACCGCGGTGGCCGGCGACCTGGTGCGGGCCCACAGCCGCCGCGGCAACGAGGTCACCAGGGCCTACCCGGAGCTGGCGGAGCTCGCGGAGCTGCTCGACGGGCGGCCCGCGCTGCTGGACGGCGAGGTCGTCGCGCTCGACGCGGCGGGCCGGCCCGACTTCGGGATGCTCCAGCACCGGATGCACGTCCGCGCGCCGGCGCGGGAGCTCGTCGAGCGGATCCCGGTGTCGTACGTGGTGTTCGATTTGCTGCACCTGGACGGCACGCCGCTGCTCACCGAGCCCTACCACCGCCGCCGGGAGCTCCTGGAGGCGCTCGGGCTGGCCGGGTCGAGGGTGCGGGTGCCCCCGGGCACCGCGGGCGTCGCGGGATCCCGGTTGCTCGAGGTGGCCCGCGCGCACGGCCTGGAGGGCGTGGTCGGGAAGCGCCGCAGCTCCCGCTACGAACCCGGCAAGCGCTCGCCCGCGTGGGTCAAGACCGCGCTGCTGCAGACCCAGGAGGTGGTGGTCGGCGGCTGGACCGCGGGGGAGGGGCGGCGGTCGCGCACGCTGGGCGCTCTGCTGCTGGGCGCCTACGACGAGCGCGGCGACCTGCGCTACCTCGGGCACGTCGGCACGGGGTTCACCGAGTCGGCCCTGCGCGACCTGCTGGACCGGCTGCTGCCGCTCGAGCAGCGGCTGAGCCCGTTCGACGAGGAGGTGCCCCGCGACGAGGCGCGCCGGGCCCGGTGGGTGCGGCCCGCGCTGGTCGGCGAGGTCGTCTACCGGGTGCTCACCCGCGAGGGCCGCATCCGGCACGCGGCGTGGCGGGGCCTGCGCGCCGACAAGGACCCGGGCGACGCGCGGCTGTACTCAGAGCCGTCGTGAGGTCACGCTGATGGAGATCACCGGCACCACCCTGCCACGGGTGGTGCCGGTGATCGTCGGAGAATCAGCGGGTGCGGATCAGGCCGACTCCACCTTGCGGTGCTCGTTCGGCACGCAGTGCGTCATCTGGTGTCCCTCGACGTTGCGCGGCCCGTTCTTGCCCAGGTTGGCCAGGCGCTGCTGTTCTTCCTCGTTGAGGGTCTGCTTCGGCAGCGGCGGGAGGTCGCGCACGTCGTCGGCGCTGATGCCGAGCCCCTCGCCGACCCGCTGGCCCAGCTCGTCCTCGCACATGAAGAAGTGCCTTTGCCCTCTCCGGACGTGCCCGCACCATCGTGGGCCGAAACGGGCACGTGCGCAGCACACGTCACACGGTGCGGCTAGCGCCCCCGGATGTCGCGGTTCGGGGTCTGCTCCGCCACTCCCTGCCGCAGGGGCTGGTTGTTCATCTGGGCGCCGGCCTCCGACACCGGGGAACCGCCCTGCGGGGGCGGGGCCTGCTCCGGCTGCGCCGCGGCCGGGTCGCCCTCGGACAGCGGGGCACCCGCCTCGACCGCCTCCAGACGGTGCCGCAACAGCTCGAGCACCGGGAGCCGGTCGCCGTGCGTCCGCTCGTAGGTCAGCAGCTCGCGCAGCTCGTCGGCCGACAGGGCGCGGATCCGGCTCTGCAGGCTGCCCTCCGGGAGGTGGTCGTAGTCCGGGATGGGCAGGTTCGATCGCTCGGTCATCGTCTCCCCCTAGCGGGACTTCGGGTCGTCGTCGGGCTGTTCCTCGCGGCCGACGCCCTGGGCCGCCATCTCGTACGGCGACGCCTTGCCGTGGACGTGGGCCTCGTCGCGGTAGCGCTCGACCAGGTGCGGGTAGTGCAGCTCGAACGCCGGCCGTTCGGAGCGGATGCGGGGCAGCTCGGTGAAGTTGTGCCGCGGCGGCGGGCAGGTGGTGGCCCATTCCAGCGAGTTGCCGAACCCCCACGGGTCATCGGCGGTGGCCACGCGGCCGAAGCGGTAGCTGCGGAAGACGTTCCACAGGAACGGCAGGGTGGAGGCACCGAGCACGAACGCCCCGATCGAGGAGACCGCGTTGAGCACGGTGAACCCGTCGGTGGGCAGGTAGTCGACGTACCGCCGCGGCATGCCCTCGTTACCGACCCAGTGCTGCACCAGGAACGTCAGGTGGAACCCGACGAACGTGGTCCAGAAATGGACCTTGCCGAGGGTCTCGTCGAGGAACCGGCCGGTCATCTTGGGGAACCAGAAGTAGATCCCGGCGAAGGTGGCGAACACGATCGTGCCGAACAGCACGTAGTGGAAATGCGCCACCACGAAGTAGGTGTCGTTGAGGTGGAAGTCCAGCGGTGGGGAGGCCAGCAGGATCCCGGTCAACCCGCCGAGCAGGAACGTCACCAGGAACCCGGCCGACCACAGCATCGGCGTCTCGAACGTGATCTTGCCCCGCCACATCGTCCCGATCCAGTTGACGAACTTGATCCCCGTGGGCAGGGCGATGAGGAAGGTGGTGAGCGAGAAGAACGCGAGCAGGACGGCGCCGGTGGCGAACATGTGGTGCGCCCACACCACGACCGACAACCCGGTGAGGATGACCGTTGCGAAGATCATGGTGCGGTAGCCGAACAGGGGTTTGCGGCTGAACACCGGGATGACCTCGGTGATGATCCCGAAGAACGGCAACGCCACGATGTAGACCTCGGGGTGGCCGAAGAACCAGAACAGGT
>NZ_JAHKRK010000304.1 GCF_019396355.1 Pseudonocardia nigra | reverse complement strand
GCGACGGTCCGTTCACGTGGGCTTGTGTTGGCAAACCCATTCTCGCGTGAATCGGACCGTCACTCGCTTGTCGACACGCGCAAGTTGATCTCAGAACCGTAACGAAACGCTTCGCTGAATAACCCTCGTTGGAAACAGCATGATCACGCCCTACAAGAAGCCAACCTTCCGCGACTTGCTTGATTGGGAGAAGGCTTTCAATACTCAGATCAACAAGATCCGCTACGTCATCGAGCAGGTGATCGCAAACTTTAAGACCTGGCGCATCATGCACACCGACTACCGGCGGCCGCTGGCGACGTTCGACACGACGATCTCGGCGGTTATCGGACTGCACTTCTACTTGGCGGCTGAATAGGCCTCCTAGAATCTGACACCGATGTGAGGTTCAAGCGCCGATGAGGCAGCTCACATGCACGTCGGGTGCCTGCCGCACGGATGACACCCGCTGGTGCCTACGCCCCGAACCGAGGCCCGACCGGGATGAGGGGCTTCTCGCCGCGCACCTTCAGCTCCTGCACCGCCCAGCTGTTGGCATCAGGGTCGGCGAAACCGAAGAAGGCGCTGCCGTCCTGGTCCCCGAAGGACATGAGTTCGCTCGCGGGTAGCCCGAGACGTTCCGGACCGACCTGGGCCTCATCCCGCTGGGCACGGGCGAGGCCGGCCGACCTGCACAGGATCTTCACGAGTCGCCCCCGATTCCCGACCAGAGCGGCTCCTACGCTCGAGCACATGAACGGCCCCACCGCCCGCATCCTCGTCGTCGAGGACGAGCCCGTCATCAACGGGGCGGTCACCGACCGGCTTGTCGCCGGGGGGTACGACGTCGTCCGCGCGTGGGACGGACCCGGGGCGGTGGCGGAGTCAGCGCCCACCATCCGGACCTGGTCATCCTCGACGTGATGCTCCCCGGCTTCGACGGGCACGAGGTCTGCCGGCGCATCCAGGCCGTCCGGCCGGTGCCTGTGCTGATGCTCACCGCAGGTGACGACGAGGCCGACATCCTCGTCGGACTGGCCGTCGGCGCCGACGACTACCTCACCAAGCCGTTCCGCATGCGCGAGCTGGTCGCGCGGGTCGCAGCACTGTTGCGTCGGGTCGACCGGGCCGCGGAGCTGGCCGACCGCAGACCTGGGGGACCTGCGCATCGACGCCGGCGCCCGCCGCGTGTGGTCCGGTGACGACGAGGTGCACCTGACGCCGACCGAGTTCGACCTCCTGCTGTGCCTCGCAGGCAGCCCCGGCGTGGTGCTCACCCGGGAGCGGCTGCTGGCCGAGGTGTGGGGCTGGCCGGGCGCATCGGGGACCCGCACGGTCGACAGCCACGTGAAGGCACTGCGCGCCAAGATCGGGGCGGATCGGGTGCGCACGGTGCACGGGGTGGGTTATGCGCTCGAGCCGGGAGCCGGCGATGAGCGAGGAGGTGCGATGAGCATCCGGGCGCTCGACCCGGTCCGCTCGGTGAAGGTCAAGTTGGGGTTGCTGGTGGGGGCCAGTGTCACCCTCGCCTCGGTCATCGCGACGATCGGTTCCGCAGGCGGGGTGCCGATCTGGCTCGGCATTCCGGTCACCATCGCCCTGGCGCTCGCCGTCACGCAGCTCCTGGCAGTGGGCATGACCTCGCCGCTGCGGGAGATGACCGTGGCCGCCCGACGCATGGCGACCGGCGACCACTCCGTGCGGGTCACCGCCACCTCTCGGGACGAGGTCGGCGAGCTGGCCCAGGCGTTCAACCGGATGGCCGAGGAGCTCGCCGGGGTGGACCGGCAGCGCCGCGAGCTGGTCGCCAACGTCAGCCACGAGCTCCGGACCCCGTTGACCGCGCTGTGCGCTCTGCTGGAGAACCTGGCCGACGGCGTCGCCGATCCCGACCCCGGGACGCTCCGCGCCGCCCTGGACCAGGGAGAGCGGATGACGGACCTGGTCACCGATCTGCTCGACCTCTCGCGGGTCGACGCCGGCAAAGCGCCGCTCGCCCGCGAGACCGTCGAGGTCCGGCCGCTGCTGGAGGCTGCCGTGGCCGAGTCCCGGGTCGGCGGTCGCGACGTCAGGTACGTGGTGCAGGTCAGCCCGCCCGACCTCACGGTCGAGGGCGATCCCGCCCGCCTGCGCCAACTGGTCGCCAACCTGCTGGACAACGCGTCCCGGCACAGCCCGCCGGGCGGAACGGTGACGATCCAAGCCGGAGCCGTCGACGATCGCTGGCGGCTGGAGGTCGCCGACGAGGGCCCCGGCGTCGCGCCGTCGAACCGCGAGCGTGCCTTCGAACGGTTCGGGACCCTCCGCGACGTCGACGGTGGGGGCGGGACCGGTCTGGGCCTCGCGATCGCCCGCTGGGTCACCGACCTGCACGACGGAACGATCGGCTTCGCCGACCCCGAGCCCGGTGAGTTCGGCGCCCGCGTCCGGGCCGATCTCCCGTTCGCCCCCACCCGATCCCGTCAGGAGGAGATCCCCGTGCCGGAGCCAGCAGCGGCACCGGTGGGCAGCCCTGCCACCGCCCCACCGTCGATCCCGAGCCGGGCAGCCGTCCCGTCCCTGACCGACACGGCCTTCGGCGACTTCTGGCCGGACCGCGCGGTCCCGGGCAACGTCCCGGTGCTGCTCGGCGCGCTGGGGGTGGGTGTGCTCGCGGGTGTGGTGCTGCCGTTCCGCGGCCTCGGGCTGGCGATGTTCCTCGTCCTGGTGGCGGCCGGCGGCGTCCTCCTCGCCGCGAGCCGGCACCGGCGCGACCCGTTCACCCTGACCTGTGCCGTCCTGTGCCTGGCGTTGTCCGCCACTGTCGTCATCCGGGACGCCGAATGGATCGTGCTGCTCTGCCTGCTCGCCGGCGCCGGCCTGCGTGCCGTCGGGCTGATCCGCGGCCGCAGCGTGCCGTCGTTCCTCCTGGCCGTCCTCGCCTGGCCGCTCGCCGGCCTACGCGGCATGCCCTGGCTCGGCCGCACGGCTCGGATGATCACGGGCCTGGGCAGTGGGGCAGCGCTGCTGCGGACGGCGGTCTGGTCGGTCCTCGGCATCACCGTGTTCGCTCTGCTGTTCGCCTCGGCCGACGCGCTCTTCGCCGAGTGGGTCGGCGCATTGGTCCCCGACCTCGGGTCGGCGGACCTCGCCGTACGCGCGTTCGTCGCCGTGGGCATCGGCGGCATCGTGCTGGCCGGCGGCGCCTACCTCGCCCTCAACCCGCCCGGGACCGATCGCGGCGAGCGTGCCGCCCGTCCGGTCGCGCACCGGTTCGAGTGGCTGGCACCGGTGCTGATCGTCGACGCGGTGTTCATCGTGTTCCTGGTGGCGCAGGCCACGGTGATCTTCGGCGGCCACGACTACCTGGAGCGCACGACCGGGCTGACCTACGCCGAGTACGTCCACCAAGGCTTCGGGCAGCTGACGGTGGCCACCGCGCTCACCCTTCTGGTCGTCTGGGCAGCGACGCGCAAAGCACGACGGGAGACCTCCGCCGACAGGGCCTGGATCCGGGTCTCTCTCGGCCTGCTGTGCGCGTTGACGCTGGTCGTCGTCGCCTCCGCGCTGTACCGGATGCATGTCTACCAGGACGCCTACGGCTTCACCCGGATGCGCCTGCTGGTCGACGTGTTCGAGGGCTGGCTGGGAGTGCTGGTGCTGGCGACGATGGCCGGCGGCGTCACTCTGCGGGCGGCGTGGCTGCCCCGGTTCGGGCTGTTCAGCGGCGTGGCGCTGCTGCTCGGCCTGGCCGCCATCAACCCCGACGCCTGGATCGCCCGGCAGAACCTCGACCGGTACGAGGCCACAGGCGCGGTCGACTGGCACTACCTCGGCGACCTGTCCGACGACGCCCTCCCCGTGCTCGCCACGCTGCCCCAGCACCTCGCCGAGTGCGCGCTGGCGATCGACGACCGGGAGCGCGACGACTGGCTGGAGTGGAACCTCGGCCGCTCACAGGCACGTGCGTTCATCGAGACGCACGCGGACGACTGGCAGTACCGGGAGGAGTGCCCCGGCCAGACTTCTCGATGAGCCGGTCTTGCCGTCACCCCCGCTCGATCGGCACCACGACACCACGCTCCGCGGCCACCTCGACAGGTCGGTCGTAGCCCGCGTCGACGTGCGAGATCACGCCCATCCCGGGTCGCTGGTCAGCACTCGCTCCATCTTCCGGGCGCGGGGTGCCCGGAGGGCATCGCGAAGCGACGGCGTAGCCGCCCTTGACGTGGCCGGCGGGGCGTGGACGATCTGCGACAGAGGGAGCTGCGTCCTGGTACCGCGCTCGGCTCGCTACCGCGCGCGCAACTGCGTGTCAACCGCGGCCGAAGAGTGACCAGCGGGCGACGAATGGATCTTGACCACCTGTGGCTCCGCGGGGGGTGGCTCCTGTGAGGCGAGGACGGCGATCGGGGCGGGTGATCACAGCGGTCAGGGGGTCACTCGAGCCAGATGATCACGTCGAGTGTCGACGTGGAGGACGTGGGGCTGGTCGTGCCGACGCAAGGTCGGGGCGTGCTGTCGTCGAGGTCGCTGATGTTCGGGGTTGTCGTCGGGGTCATGACGTGCGTTGAACGCTTCAGCTGAGCTGCTCGGACAGCGCGATGATGATGCCCTGCGGGCCGCGGACGTAGCAGAGCCGATAACTGTCCTCGTACTGGTCCAGCTCGCCAACGAGTTCGGCGCCATGGGCGCGCAGGCGGGCAACGACGTCCTCGATGTCCTCGACGGTGAACATGATGCGACGTAGACCCAGCGTGTTCGCCGGTGCGTTCGGCTCGGCGGTGGTCGCCGTCGGCGCGTGGAACTTCGTCAGCTCAAACTGACCGTGGCCGTCCGGGGTTCGCATGAATGCGACCTCGACTCGGACGTCGTCGAGCCCGACGACGCGGTCCACCCAACGTCCCTCGACTGGCGCCTCGCCCACCAGCTCCATACCAAGTTCGACAAAGAACGTGGTAGCAGCCTTGAGGTCGTCGACAACGACGCCGACGTGCTCCATCCGCTTGATCGTCATGCTGGGTCTCCTTGGTGTGATGCGGCCACGGTGGCCGCATCTGCCCCTGGGACGGAACCGCCAGGCCGTTCTCGACATCCTCGGCCACAACTTCTTCGAGAACCTCCTGACGCAGCACGGCCCGAGCCACACATCGATCGGCTTGCGGGCCTGTCGCCGATCACCAACTTGTGAGACCACGCCAGATAATGCTGGGAAACGGCGCCACTGACTGACCGCTGGAGGCCACACTCTCTGGGGGCGCCTGGCGGATGTGTGGCCGGATAGCCCGGTCCCGCCGGCCGCACGCGGGCCGAGGTGGAGCGGGCGAGCCGAGCGGGGCCGGCGTAGCCGACCACACGCGCCGCCGGAGGCCTCGCCTTGATCCTCTAGAGGCAGATTCGGCAGCAGGGAAGTCGAGCGACGTTACGCCCAGATCGCGGCGATGGCGGCGATGGTCTTGTCGTCGTGCCGCTTCGCGCGGGGTAGGTGGCGACCGTCCGGGTCGGACGTCTCCTCCCACTCACGGATGCCCGCCAGGAGCGCCTCGAGCTGGGCTGTGTCGTACTGCGCGATGCGGTGCCGGCCGTGGCCGGTGTGTTCGATCAAGTCGGCCGCTCCGTCGGTGGCGAGTGCAGCCCACTCGATCGCGTTCGCGTCTACTGTCTGGCCGCGCCCGTGGTGGGCTGCTCGGCCTCACGCTCGGTCTCACGGCGCGTTGCTCGCGCGGGGACCGTCTCCCGGAGCCGGATCTCCTTGCCCGTGAGCTGGTCCACCCCGGCGTACACGCTGACCCGGGCCGAGCCGCTGGGCAGCCCGGTGATGCCGCCTGGCGGCCGACGGCGGCGGGGTGACGAGGACGGCATTCGGCCACGATAGCGAGCATTCGTGCCACGAACCGTGCCACGGGATCCGGACTGAGAGGTTCCGGGAGGGTCAGAAGGTGCCCCTGACCTGCGGAGCCGCCTTGGGGAGTCGAACCCCAGACCTACGCATTACGAGAAATCTCGTCACCCGGCGAACTGTGCGCACACGGGCTATCCATGCACGTCAGCGGCCACACCGTGCTCATCGAGGGACACGATGCGACTCAGTTTCAGGCCACGAATGAGGCCACAGGCACACCGCTGGCAACGCCTGCCCCTGCATGGATGGCCCTCTGGCGCGAGTGCCTTCATTTTGATGTTCCCTACGGGTCCGTTCCAGCCAGAGGCAAAGTCTCACCCCCCAGGCTCGAGGCGCGCGTACATGTATCGCCGGTAGCCTTGGAAGATCATCGTCGGCCGGTCGTCCGAGCGGAGTTGAGTTGAGGCTTCCACCGTGGCACACCGTGCACCCCGCGCAGCAGTGGATGGCCTGGCATCTCATGCAGGAGGAGCTCCAGCGGCAGCAGCGGGAAGCGCGGTACAGCACCGGCCCGGAGATGGATCGCCTGCGCGCCCAGATTGCCCAGCTCGAGCGGGAAGCAGAGCAGCACTGATCCCCCGCCTATACCCGGCGCCCGTGAAGAGCGGTGATCTCCTCGCGGCGCGGGTTCATCCCTGCCAGGCCGGGTCGTGCTGGTCATGGCTGCCCGGAGAGCACCGCGGAGCGGCTCGGCCTTGGCCAGCGCGGGCCGGTCTGGCTACCCTTGGGCGCGCTCTGAGGAGATCACCGCCGGCCGCTGCCCTTCCTGATCTCCGAAGTGGTGCCGAAGTCCGGGGCAGCGCCTCGGTTTCTCGTTCTTGTCGTACTTGTCACCGACGCGCTACCGGGCTCGCGCCAGGAGTCCAGGCACTACCCGTTGGGAGCGTGGCCGGCCACGCGCGCCGCCGGAGGCGGCGCCTTGATCCTCATACAGGCCGATTCGGCAATGCAGCGCCTTAAACGTACGGGTAGACAGTGGACAAACCGGCTACCGCAGCTCTACGTGTCCGCCGCGCTGCCTGGCTAGGCTCAGATGACGCTGACGCCGGAGCTTCGGTGACAGATCCGGTGACACCTCGTAGTCCACGGTGGACGTACCTGACGTCATGCTCTGTGGCCGACGTGGTCAGGTCTCCGTCAGGTGCATGGCGCCCAGTGGTCGACTGTGCCTCGAGGGGTGAGACGACCGGGACCCAACTACCCCGCGGGCTCGGCTTCCGCCGGCGGCTGGTCGTCGTTTGGGTGCTGGGCGGACTCATCGCTGCCGGGGCCGGCGTCGTTC
>NZ_JAHKRK010000303.1 GCF_019396355.1 Pseudonocardia nigra | reverse complement strand
ACACCCTGCTCGTGTGCATGGCCACCGGCTTCATGATCCTCGTGACCGGCAGCTACAACGTCGAGAGCGCCGACGGTGCGGCCCTCGCCACCAACCTCGCGGGAGTCGAGGCCGGTCCGGCCTACACCCAGGCCGCCATGGACTCCGTTTTCACCGGCGCCGGCGCCCCGTTTGTGGCGATCGCAATCGCTCTGTTCGCCTTCACGACGCTGGTGGCCTTCTACTACATCTGCGAGACGAGCCTGACCTACCTCACCCGTGGAACGCATCGGCGCCTCGGCTGGTTGCTCAAGGGCGTTCTGCTCGCCGTGACCTTCTTCGGTGCCGTCCAGTCCGCCGACCTGATCTGGGCCATCGGCGACGTCGGCTACGCCTCCCTCGCCTGGGTCAACATCATCTGCCTGCTGTTCCTGGCCAAACCAGCACTCCTCGCACTGCGTGACTACGACGCCCAACGCAAGCAGGGCATTGACCCGACCTTCGACCCCGTCCGGCTCGGCATCCCTCATTCCGAGTGCTGGGCCAGGCCGAGCTCGGCGGGCCGCGGCACCGGCGACACGAGCGGTGACACCGCAGGGAACTCTGTCACGTCCCGCGAGTAGCCGGACCCCCCCCGCGCAGTCGGCTGGGCGTCCACGGGGGCACCGCCGCCGGCGGCCGGTCCGGCCCCCGCAGTGTGTCTGGCGCGCGTCCAACCAGCCCTACGCCTTCAGCGCGCTGCTGGCTCGCGACCGGCGAAGGCAGCGGTCGCGCTTCGAGAAGCAGGCCGGGAAGGCTTGAGCCCTGCAGGGTCGAGGCCGGCTCTCCGCGGTGTTCCACGAGCCGGCCTCGATGGGAGAAGCCGCGGTCAGCCGATGACCTCAGCCGCCGGAACCGCCCGGGCGCTCTGCGTCGGCCTGCCTGGCTGGCGGAAGATCTGTGGTGTTGCCGACCGGTCGAGCATGAACAGCACGGTCAGACCGATCAGGCACAGTCCGGCGGCGCCGGCGAAGGTGCTGAAGACAGCGCGTGCGCCACCAGTTGCGATCGCCATTCCACCGAGGGTCGGGCCGAGGAACGCCCCGATGAACGACGTGCCGTTCGACCAGCCGAGGGCGACCCCGCGGGCCGGCAGCGGGTAGACGCTCGAGGTGGTGGTGTGCACCAGGTTCATCGTCGAGTGCCCGCCGATGCCCATGAACGCGGCGCAGACGACGGCCGTGGGGACCGAGAGCGGCAGGACGACGATCCCGACGAGGCCCAGCACCGTGCAGGACCCGGTGGCGACCGAGACGAGTGCGCTGCCCCGCCGGTCGGCGGCCCACGCGGTGGCGAAGGAGCCCAGCACGGCGGCTCCGGTGAGGGCGAAGGTGAACAGCAGGGCGCCACTCAGCGAGAACCCCAGGTCGATCATCGCCTGGGCGGCCCAGACGTTGAGGCCCTGCCAGGCGATCATGTTCGCGACGGCGCAGCCGGCGATCACGACGGTGATCAGGGCGCCGCGACCGGCGAAGACCGCGGCGAGCTTCTGGCGGACGGTCCAGCTGCGCCCCGTGACCTCCTCGGAGGAGTTCGGGATCCGGCAGACCAGGACGGCGACGAGGACGGCGGCGCCCAGGCCGGCGCCGACGAAGAACATCGCGCGCCACCCGAGGGTCGGCAGGATCGGGATGGCCAGCAGGGCCGCGACGACGCCACCGAGCGGGATCCCGGCCATCGTGATCGTGACGATCAGGGAGGCCCGCCCGGCCGGGGCGTTGTTGCGCGCGATGGTCATCGCCGTGGTCAGGGCCGCCCCGACACCGAGCCCGTTGAGCAGCCGCGCGACCGCGAGCATCTGCCCGCCGGCCGCGGCGCCCGCGAGGACGGCCCCGAGCGCGAAGACGGCGATGGCGGCGGCGAGGGTCGCCTTTCTGCCGATCCGCTCGGCGAGCATCGGGGCGAGCAGCGCCCCGAGGACCGCGCCGATGTAGACGACCCCGCCGATGAGACCGGTCTGCTCGTCGGTGATGCCCAGCGCCGGGTCGGCGAGCAGCAGTGGAACCACGGATCCGTAGACGATGAGGTTGTAGCCCTCGATGATCGTCACGATCATGCAGAGCGCGACGGTCGTCGTTCGACCTCGCTCCGCCGTGGTCGTCTCGTGGTGAGACGGGGTGGCCGGCTTCATCGGTGTCCTCAGGGCGGCTTTGCCGAGACGGGCGTGTGGCGGAGGTCATCGTGGGGCGTTCCGGGGAGGGGCAGAACGGTTCCGTCCCGGGAACCGGGACAGCATCAGTGCTGGTCGTGGCAGGTCTTTTCTACGGTGCTGCTCGGGGACCTGGGGGCTCGGGTCATCAAGATCGAGAATCCGCAGGGCGGCGATGACACGCGAGGGTGGGGCCACCTTTCGTTGGACGTCCGACCTGGAGTCCACGTACTTCTTCTCAGCGAACCGCAACAAGGAGTCGATCGTCCTCGATCTCAAGCCGCCGGAGGGGCAGCACGCATTGGCGGAGCTGGTACGCCGCGCCGACGTCCTGGTCGAGAACTTCCGTACCGGTGTGCTGGAGCGCCTCGGCTTCGGCGTGGAGCGTCTGCACGCGCTCAACCCGCGGTTGGTCGTGTTGTCCATCTCCGGGTCGAGGACGAGCTGCTCGAGATGCCGGAGCTCAGCGGGAACGAACGCGTCGCCTCGCGGCGGCGGTACCGCCGTCTCGCCGACACCTGAGCGACTACCGGACTCCCGGCATGACAGCAAGGCGGCGAGGCTGCCACTGGACGGCAGCATCGCCGCCTTGCTGTCGGCGCTGAGGCTGGCGCCGACGTCGATGTCGAGGCCGGGTCAGCCGGCTGCCGCGGCGGCGAGGCGCGACCCGCGGACGCCCGCGACGAACGCGGTCGCGAGCTCCTCGGCGGCCGTGCCGGCGCCCGCTGCGAACACGTGGAAGTCCGGCCGGACCAGCACCACGTCGGCGCCCAGGTCGCCGGCGGCCACCGCGACCGGGCCGGTGCTGCTGGCTTGGGGATCATGACACGCACGGTCTGCGCCCGTCGCGAGGTCTGCGGGCTGCTCACGCCGCTCGGGCGGGCAGGCAGCGGATGTGGTGATCACGCAGGCCGTAGAACACCAGCGTGGTCAGTTCGCGGGCGGCGGCGACGGCGCCGATGTTGCGGACCCCGCGGCGTTCGCCGACTCGGTCGCGGATCTGTCCGAGCAGGGTATGGGCGGGCACGCGTTGCACCGCCTCGACCGCGGCCCAACGCACCAGGCGGGAGCCCTGCTTGGTGATCCGACCGCGGTGCACGGTGGTGTCGGACTCGTGATGTTTCGGGGTCAGCCCGGCCCAGGAGGCCAACTGCTGCGGGCGGGTGAAGCGGCTAATGTCGCCGATCTCGGCGACGAACACCGCCGCAAGCAGCGGCCCCACCCCGGGAATGGCCTGGATCGCGCGGTAGCCGGGGTCGGTGCGCAGCCGCCCGGCGACCAGCCGGGCGAAGGTGTCGATCTCGAAGTCCAGGGCGTTGATCAGCCGCAGCAGTGAGTCGACCCGCGAGCGTGATTCGACCGCCAGCCGCGTGGTGGCGAGCAGCTGCTGCCCGCCCGCGCCGAACAGGTCACTCATCGGCACCTGCACTCCGGCGGCGGCGAGCACCGCGTGGACCTGGCATTTCAGGCTGGAGCGCAGCCCGACCAGCTTGGCGCGGTGCCGCACCCAGCCGCGCAGCTCCCGCGTCGTCGGTGGGGCGATCCAGGCCTCGGGCAGCCGACCCATCCGCAGTAGATCGGCCAGGTCCGCAGCGTCACGTTCGTCGTTCTTCACCCGCCGGTAGGAGAACATCTTCACCCCCAGCGGGTGCGCCAGCAGCGACACCTCCGACAGTCGATCAAACGCCCTACCGGCATGACTGGCCGACCTTGCCACGGCCCGCCGGTCCCGTCGCCGAGCAGGGGCCGCGGCCGGCGGGCTGGGACCCGCGGCGTATCTGGCCTCCGGTGCACCTTGACCTCAGTCGGATCAAGGCGTGGCGATCGGGAAGATCCGACGAAGTTCCTCCACCAGGAGTCGGTACTGAACGCTGCCGGTGCGGCGATGGGCCAGCTCCAGCGGGCATCGTCTGCGCCGAGTCGCGAAGCGATTGGCGTGGCGAGCGCCGGTTCAGCACAGGCGATGGAATGAGCTGTCACGCGAGCGGTAGCGCCTGACCAGGGCACGGTGTGCGGGAGAGCGTGCAAGCGCTGCGCGCGCCACGGTCTATTACCCGGGATTCCGTGCATTATCCCGGGTAATGGGACGAGGCACTGGCCAGCACGAACGCGTCCGACCAGGCTGCCGCTTCCCTTTGTCGTCTGCTCGCGCGCCATGAGTAGGACCGGGCTGTCGGTCCCGGAGGCGACGCTATCGGGGCGATCTACCGACCCCCACGCAGGACGCTAAGGTGGCGCTAGTCAGCTCGTAGTGGACCTCCTCGGCCGAGTTGGTCGCTGTGCTCGGCGCCGTTGGCCGAGCGCCGCTGGCTTTGGTGTGCGGCCATCGTCGACGCAGGTGATGCCTCCGTCGAACGTGACCGGTACATGAGCGCGATGATGCGGAGTCGCAAGTCCAATCAGCCGAGGGTCGTCGCGACGATCCGGTTGACGGTCTCGACCGCGGACATCGTGCCGACCATTCGGTTGCGCATCTTTGCGACCGCCAATCCGCCCACAGCCGGTCCTGTATCCCGGGCTTCACGGCGCGGGTCGGGAGGCGGCGAGGAAGTCGGGGAGGCCGTGGGCGTCTTGGATACGGATGGTGGTGCCGCGGCGGGGTGCGTGGATCATGAGGGTGGCGTCGCCGGTGGCGATTCCGACGTGGTGGACGCGTTCGGGGGTGCCGAAGAAGAGCAGGTCGCCTGGCTTGAGCGGGGTGCCGGGTGGGAGGAGCGGGCCGGCGCGGTATTGGGTGTGCGCGGTGCGGGGGAGGGTGATTCCGGCGGCGGCCCAGGCGGCGGTGGTGAGGCCGGAGCAGTCGAAACCCGGGTCGCCGGCGGTGGGGCCGTCGCCGCCCCAGAGGTAGGGCAGGCCGAGTTGGGCGCGGGCGTAGTCGAGCGCGAGCAGCCCGGGTCCGCTGCCGGTATGGGGCGCGGCGCGGTAGGCGGCGGCCTGGGTGAGGACGTCATCGACGTAGGCGTGGGAGTGGTTGTAGGTGAATAGGGCGCGGTCGAGGTCGCCGTTTCGTGCCCCGGAGTCGCAGAGGTAGGCGGCCGCGGCGTGCACCGCGTCGTGGGGGTGGTAGCGCGACGGTGGGCGGGCGCCGCCGGGGGGTGGCGGATGCGTGGCGATGACGGCGTTGAAGGTGGGTTGGAGGAACTGCATCGGCCCGCCCGCCCTGGCCGAGTTCTCCCCGGAGGTGACGCCGGGGAGGCGGGACCGCCCGTGATCGGTTTCGATCTTCCCGACGGCGGCCAGGAGCGCCCAGTCGAGGCCGGGGCAGGTGGCGGCGGCCTGGACGTACAGGGCGAGGAAGTGGGTGGGGATGTCGGCGATGGCGGCCGGGCTGGGCGCGAAGCCCGTTCCGATGCCGAGGCCGGCGCCGCTGCCGCCGAGGACCGCGGTGCCGATCGCGCCGATCACGAGGAGGGCGCCGAGTAGGGCGGCGAGCCCGACCGCGGCCGCCCTCACCATGGCCGCCTCGCCGGCTCTGCGCCGGTCGCTCGTAGGTGAGGTGGGGTCGCCCCGCTGGCGTGATCGGGTGGTGACGGGCGGCGGGTGCCGCGCCGGGTGGTGGGCCAGTCCCAGCTCGGGTGGGGCAGGGGAGCCGGGAGGTCGATCGTGCCGCGGGTGGCCAGCGGGGACTGGAGGGTGGCGGGGTCAGAGCGGCGAGGATCGCGCGGGTCACCGCGCCGGGCGGAAACAGGGCTGGTCGCGAGCTCGGTGAGGCTGCGGCGGCCAATGCGGCCGGGTGTGTGGGCGGGGTGCAGGGGCAACCAGACGTGTCCGGCGGGAGTGCGGTCGTCGGGGTGTCCGCTGGGTTGGGGGGTGGCGGTGAAGACGGGCACCAGGTGGGGGTGCGCGAGCCGTGAGTGGGCGCCGGCGAGGGCGTGGCGGGCGTTCGGTTCGCGGCGGGGCCGGGTGATCCAGATCAGGAGTGGGGTGGCGATCCCGGTGGCGGCGGCGAGCCGCTGGTAGTGGGCGAGCTTGGCGGCGAGTTTCGGGTGGGGCTCGGTGCCGGTGTCGTACTCCAGGAAGAACTCCCACTCGCCGACGGCGCCGCCCTCGGGCCGCGAGGTGTTGTTGTGGGTGGCCCGCCCGGCTGGTCGAGCGCCGCGGGGGTCACGGGTTCGGAGGGTGGCGTAGCCGTCGGGGTGGGCGTGGTGGCCGAAGTAGCGGCCGCAGCGGCCGGCGGACCACCAGGCGGTGAGGGTGAGGTGGGGGTGGGTGGCGAGGTCGGTGAAGAAGGTGTTGACGCCGACGTCGTGGGCGAGGGTGAGCCGGTGGGTGTGGGCGAGGGCGCGGTCGCGGCGGTAGCCGAGTTGGGCGAGGTCGATGCCTTCTTCGGCGGCGAGGATCCGGACGCCGAGCGGACCGAGGACGTGGTGCATCGGGGCGGACCCGGAGGTGAGGAACGGTTGCCACCGGTCCACCACGTGCAGGGTGTGGAGGGTGCGCAGGCGTAGCTGCGCGGCGCGTAGGGAGGCGAACCCGAGCCGGGCGAGCTGGGTGGTGGTGAGCACGGTGTGCTCGTGCAGCATTCGGATGATCCACCGGTCCCGGGGGGTGATCCGCCGTGCCGCCGCGAGCAGCTCGATCCGCCCCTGCCCGCGCGCACGGGTCGGCCGCCGCGCCGGCGGCGGCGGTGCGGCGACGGGCGAGTTGGAGCCGTCAGTGCTGCCGGCGTTGTGGTGAGTGGCTTGGGGGAGGGGCTTGTCGGGGCTGGGCTGGCGGGTTCGGGTGCGGGGACGGTGGCCGCGCAGGTCGTGCTGGCGCAGCGTGTAGTCGCTCATGGGTCACTCCCAGGAGAGCGGTCGACAAGGGCACCGGCCGCGTCATGACGCTCCGCGGCAGCGCGAGGACAGCGGGGAAGCGCCGCCGGTGACGGCAGCGCTGGCCTTGCGGCGCCGGCCAGGCGGCGGGTCACCGTGCCCGGGTGGGTAGGGGTGGGAGGGGGCGGGTGGTGAGGGTGAACGCCGGGCCGTCGCGACAGGGACGCGGAGCGTCAGCGGAGCGCCCTT
>NZ_JAHKRK010000302.1 GCF_019396355.1 Pseudonocardia nigra | reverse complement strand
TGGCTCTACGTCATCTGGCACTGCTGGCACGACCACACCACCTACGACCCCGCCCGCCACGGAGCCCTCCAACGACTCCTCAACCAAGATCAACCGGCGGCGGCTTGACACAGGGCTACTCATGCGTGCGCCCGCCGTGGACCTCGCGGGCGCCACCGGGCTCGGTGAGTACGCCGCACTCCTGCACGACGCCGCGGTCCTGGTGAGCGGAGACACCGGCGCGGCACATCTCGCCGCCGCCACCGGCACCCGGAGCGTGACGATCTTCATGGCCGGTGACCCCGTCCGGTGGGCGCATGCCGGTCCGCGGCACCGGACCGCGCGGGTGGCCGTCGGCTGCAGTCCCTGCCCGCATCTGCACTGTCCTCACGACGGCCGGCTCCATCTGCGGTGCGGTCACGAGCTGCCGGTGGCCGCCGTGCTGGCGGAGGCCGAGGCGGTGCTGGCAGCGCCGTGAACGGCAGCGTCGTCAGTGGCAGGGCGCTGATCGGGAGCGGCTCGCCGCCAGACGCTCGCCACCTCGCCCGCCATCCGGGTCACCGCGAAGTCGCGAACCGCACGCTCCCGCGCCCGCCGGCCCAGCTCGCGGCGCAGGTCCGGGTCGGTGAGCAGCCGGTCCATCGCGGCGGTGAGCGCGTCGACGTCGTCCGGGCCGACGACGAGCGCACATCCGTCCAGCGCCCCCACGGTGTCGCCGACCGCCGTGGTCAGGCACGGGAGCCCGTGCGCCACGGCCTCCAGCAGCGCGAGCGACAGTGCCTCGGCCCGCGACGGGAGGCAGAAGACGTCCAGGCCACGCAGCAGCGCCGGAACGTCGGTGCAGAAGCCCGGGAACGTCACCGGCAGGCCGGCCGCGCGGCGACGCAGCTCGGCCTCGTCGCGGCCCGCGCCGGCGATGACCACGCGCAGCGCCCGGCCGCGCGCGTGCAGGCGGGCGGTCGCGGCGAGCAGCACATCGATGCCCTTCTGCGGCGTCAGCCTGCCCACGGCGCCGACGACCAGCGGCGGCTCACCCCGCGGGCGGGCGGGTGTCGCCGGCAGGGGCACGCCGTGCCGCACCCGCACGACCCGCTCGGCCGGCACGCCGAGCTCGACCAGCTGGGCCGCGATCGGCCCGGACGGCGCGACCGCCGCCGCGAGTGCGCGGAAACCGGGCTCCGGCGGGTCCGGTGGCACGCCCTGCAGGTGCAGCGCGGCCACCGTCGGCGCCTGCGCCAGCGCAGCCGCGAGCGTGGCCCGGTTGCTGGCCGGGTCGACCAGGTTGACGTGCACGACGTCCGGAGCCAGGGCGGCGAGCGCCGCGGCCGTGTCCGGGGCGGATTCCCGGTGGCGGGCGAGCGGTACCACCACCCGGTCGATGCCCGCCGGGACCGCGATCCGGTCGGCCACCGGCTCGGCGACCACGAGGCTCGCGCGCATCCCGTCCGGGAGATGGTCCAGCACCCGGGTCGTCCACACCTCGGCACCGCCGAACGCGTCGCTGTCGACGACGACGGCGACATCGACATGCTGGCCACCCGCGAGCCGGGGCGTCACGAGCGAACCGCCCCGAGCACCCCGTCGTACACCCCGAGCACGCGGTCGGCCAGCGCCTCCCACGAGTAGTCGCGCGCCCGCTCCCGCCCGGCCGCGGCGAGCCGGGCCGCCAGCGCCGGATCGGTGAGCACCCGCCGCAGGGCCGCGGCCAGTGCGTCCGGTCGGCCCGGTGGCACCAGCAGCCCGTCGACGCCGTCGGTGAGCACGGTGGGGATCCCGCCGGTGTCCGAGGCGACCACGGGAACACCGGCGCGCAGGCCTTCCAGCATCGCCGTGCCCAGCTCCTCGTAGCGGGACGGCAGGGCCAGGACGTCGGCGGCCGCGAGCAGCGCGGGCACTTCCTCGCGGGGCACGAACCCGAGGACGTGCACCCGGTCGGCGACGCCGAGGCGGTCGGCGAGCCGCTGCAGAGCCGGTCGCTCCGGGCCGTCCCCGGCCAGCACCACCTGCGTTCCGGGCAGCGCCGCGGCGGCCGCGACCAGCACCTCCACGCCCTTCTGCCGGTGCAGCCTCCCGAGGAACAGCACCCGGGGACGGGGCAGCCCGACGACCGGGTGGACCCGCTGCGGCGCGGCGAACAGGGCGTCCGGTACCCCGGACGGGATCACGTGCACGCGGTCCGCCGGGACGCCCGCGGCGGTGAGCAGGCCCGCGAGCCGGGGTGTCAGCGCGATCACCGCCTGCGCCCGGGACTCGCCGCGCCGCTCCCACCACCCGCCCACCGCCTTCAGCGCGGCGGACCGCGGGCCGGTGACGGCGAGGGTGTGCGCGACGCTCGTGTGCACCGTCAGCACCAGCGGGAGCCGGTGGCGGCGGGCCGCCGCCAGCGCGATCGGCACGACCGCGATGTCCTCGCCGAGATGGGCGTGGACCAGGTCGGCCGAGGCCGCCGCCCTGGTGACGACGGCCGCGGCGGGGACGGCGTAGCCCTGGCGCACCAGCGGCACCGGCAGCCCCACCCGCACGACCGTGCCGCGGTCGCCGAGGCGCTGCCGCGGCGGGGTGCCCGGGGGCCGGGTGGTCACCACGACCTGGTGCACCCCGCGCCGGTCCAGCGCGCGGCTGAGCTCGCCGGTGTGGGTCTGCATCCCGCCGACCGGGTCGAACCGGACGGCAACGGGCGCGCCCGCCGGGGGTTCGAACACCGAGCAGAGCCGGACGATGCGCAGTGCCGAACCGCGGGTGGGCATGCGCCTGGCCTACCCGGCGCGGCGGCGGACATTCCGGCGCTCCGGTCCTCCCTCGGGTCGGCGCGTGCGCGGCGACGTGCCCTACGTTCCGCCCCGCTGCTTCCGGTCGAAGCGCCGGATGGCGGTGGCGAGGTCTGCAGCGTGCCGGGCGCCGCGGGCGTCGTGAACGCGCAGCACCGTGCAGCCGCGCAGCACGCCGATCGCGGCGGCGGCGACGGAGGCGGCGTCGCGCTCGTCGGTGTCGAGGCCGAGCAGCCGGCCGAGGAAGATCTTGTTGGAGGCGCCGAGCAGCAGCGGGTGTCCGAGCTCTCCGAAGCGGTCCATCGCCGCCAGCAGCTCGACCGACTGCCGCCACGTCTTTCCCAGGTCGAGACCGGGGTCGACGATCACCCGGTCCGGGCCCAGGCCGCAGTCGGCGGCCCGGCGGGCCAGGTCGCGCAGCGCGGCTCGGACGTCGTCGACGAGGCCGCCGTACTGCGGGTCGGGGTCGGCTACGCCCGGCGGCAGCCTGATGTGGGTCGCGACCACGGACGCGCCGGCCTCGGCGGCCACCGGGAGGTAGTGCGGGTCGTGAAAGCCGCTCATGTCGTTGCCCAGCACCGCGCCCGCGGCGAAGCCCGCCCTGGCGACCGCCGCCCGCGTGGTGTCGATGGAGACCGGCGCGTCGAACCGGGCCCGCAGCGCGGTCACCGTCTCGGCCACGAGGTCGACCTCTTCGGGCTCGGGGACCTCCCGCACGCCGACACCGCCCGGCCGCGCGCCGACGTCGAGCAGGTCGGCGCCGTCGTCCACGAGCCGCTCGGCCCGGCGGAGCAGGTCGTCCAGATGGAAATGCCTGCCGCGGTCGAAGAACGAGTCACGGGTGCGGTTGAGGATCCCCATCACCAGCACGCGCCCGTCGAGGTCGTACCGGCGATCCCCCAGCTGCAACTCGGACATGTGGTTCCCCCCCGCCGGGCGCGCCGGCTGTGCGTGGTGGCTGGTCGAGCTGCCTCGCTTCCTTCCTTCCGGTGAGCGCGCGCCGATGCCGAGGCCCGTTCACCCCCGGCGGGACCGCGGGGTCCTGCCGGTCCGCTCGGCGAGCTCGTCGGTGTAGGGCACGGGATGATCCTGACCCCGCTCGACCAAGCGGTCGTTGAGTGCCTGGGCGACGTCGTGCTCGTGATCGGACAGGGGGAGCTCGCCGCGGAGGGCGGCTTCGAGCTCGGACTCGCTGAGGGCGCCTCCGAGTCCGGCATAGGCCACCCACAGCTCCGGCAGGTCGAGGTCCCCGAGCGACATCCCGGCCCGCAGCGACAGGGGAGAGCTCATCCGGTCGTCGTCGCCGGAAGGCTCGTGTTCACCGGTCACGGTCGGCAGCCTCGTGCACGCGAGGTCGGGCGGCAACCGGAGGCCAGGGCTCGTCCGGGCGCCGGGGGAACGGCCCGGTTGGCATCCGCCTCGCATTGTGGGAGCCCGCGAGCGCGCCTACCCTGGTGGACGGTTGAACAGCAGCCGCCGCAATGCGCACTCGCCGGAGCAGCCTCGCGACACTCCTCCCGAGCGCGCAGATACCGCTCCACGCGCATGGGGAAGGAAGGAGCGTCGGTGAACCCCGAAACCGCCGCGCATCAGTCGACCCACACGCCCACGGTCTTCGCCGTGGAACTCGTCACCGATTCCCACCCCTGCGAAGCGCGCCTGCGCGGTGCGCTCGACGCCACCGCCACGCACCGCTTGAGCGCTGTGGTCGAGCACCTCGTCCGCAGCGATCGTCCGCACGTCGTGTTCGACCTCGCCGAGCTGGATCTCCTCGCCGCGGCCGGGCTGAGTTCGCTGCTGCGCGCCGACGTCGAGCTGCGGGGCGCAGGTGGCAGCCTCACCCTGACCAATGTTCCCCGCCCGGCCCGGAAGGTGCTGGCGATCACCGGCCTCGACGAGCGCCTGACCCTCGCTCCCCCGGCGGGCGGATGTCATCAGGGCGCATGAGGCCCACTCCGGTCGCCCACACCCTGACCTCCACCCCGGCGGTCCACGCCTACGCGCGGCGCGCGGGCACCCAGCACCCGGAGCGGTGGCCGAGCGAAACGACCGGACCGCTCCCGTAGGCGTCCGAGACCGAAGAACGGCGGTTGACGCTGCGCGCCGTCCGAAGATGCCCTCTCGCAGGTCACCCCCGGATGCCCGCTGCGCGCCGGCCACCATTTCAGCTAGCGGGAGGACATATTTCAGCGGGCCCATGGTCACTGTGCAGAGCAACAATGCGGGGATGCAGCGTGTGCCCGAGCCCGATGGCGCCGAGCTTGCGCTCGTGGGACGCCGACCGGCCCTCGATGCGCTTCGCCGGGCCGTCGACGATGCGATCGCGGGTCACGGACGGCAGGTCCTGCTCACCGGCGACGCCGGTATCGGCAAGACCGCACTGGCGACAGCGACCACGGGTTACGCGGCCCGGCTCGGCGCGTCGGTCGCGTGGGGCACCTGCTGGGAGGGGCAGGGTGCACCGGCGTTCTGGCCGTGGCTCCAGGTCGTCCGGGACCTGGCCCCGTCTGCCGAGGCAGGCAACGACAGCATGATGTTCGAGCAGGTGCTCGGGCTGCCCACCCCCGCTTTCGGGACGGGCCTCGATGATCGAGGTGCACGCTTCCGCATCTTCGACGCGGTTGCCCGCCTCCTGCGGCACCGCTCCGCATCCCGGCCCGTCGTGGCGGTCCTCGACGACCTGCAGTGGGCCGACGTCTCGTCGGTCCGGTTGCTGGCCTTCGTCGTCCGGCACGTGCGCGATGCGCGCCTGCTGCTGGTGGGGGCATACCGCGACGTCGAGGTCGAGGCACCGCACCACCCGCTGCGGGAACTGCTGTCGGCGGTGGCACAACACAGCGAGGTGGTACCGCTCACCGGCCTCGGGGTCACGGCGGTCGGTGAGCTGATGGGCCGCGTCGTCGACCGCCAACTGCCGGAGGCCGTGGTCGCGGAGGTGCACGCCCGCACCGGCGGCAACCCGTTCTTCGTCCAACAGGTGACCCGGCTGCTGGCCGCGCGGCCGGCACCGCTGGGAGGAGCGAGGACGGGGCCGGCGCCGTCCGCCGTCCGTGACGTCGTGGCCCGTCGGCTCGCCCACCTGCCGGCCCCCGCGGTCGGCATGCTCGCCGCCGGGGGGGTCGTCGGTACTCGGTTCGACATCGCCACCGCCGCGGCCGTCGTCGGGATCGACCTCGCGGACGCGGTCCAGCACCTCGATGCGGCGCTCCGGGCGCGGATCGTCACGTCGCCGGACCCCGCAACGGCGCGGTTCGAGCACGACCTGTTCCGTGAGGTGCTGTACGAGCAGCTGCCCGCGCTCGACCGGTCACGGCTGCACCTGGCGATCGCCGAGCAGTTGGAGGCGCGTCGGATCGCCGGCCGCCCCGTGCCGCCGCCGGAGGTGGCGCACCATCGCGCCGCGGCGCTCCCGCTCGGCGACCCGGCCGTGGCTGTGGCGGCGCTGCTCGACGCCGCGAAGGACGCGACGCGCCGAGCGGCGTTCGACGAGGCGGTCGGGTTCCACCGGCAGGCGATCAGCGTTGCGGGCACCCCGCCGGTCACCGACCCGGCGGCCCTGGTCGAGTTCGCCGACGCGCTGCGCCGCGCCGGCAACCTGGACGAGGCGCGGGCCACGTTCCTGACGGCGGCCGCGCGCGCCCGAGGAGCCGGCGACCTCGATCGACTCGCCCAGGCAGCGGTGGGAGCGCACCGCGTCACGACGGCCACCGATGCGTCGCATCGGGAGGTGATCGCCCTCCTGGAGGAGGCCGTCGCCGCCATCGCGCCCGGGTCGCCCGGCGACCGCTGCCGGTTGCTGGCCGCACTGGCCCGCGAGCTCTGCGACGGGCCCGCCCGCGACGAACCCCGCGCGCTCGCCCTCGTCAACGAGGCGGTGCGGGAGGCGCGGGCCCGTGGGGACCCCTCCGTGCTGGCGCACGCGTTGTGGGCCCTCGCCGACGTCCGGTGGCACCCGGGTACCGCCCGGGAACGGCTCGCCGTCGCCGCCGAGCTGGCCGGTGTGGCCGAGGCCGCGGGGGAGCGGGAGCTGGCGTTGGAAGGCCACTTCTGTCGTCTCGTCGCGCTCGTCGAACTGGCCGATCCGACGTACGCGAGTGCGCTCGACCGCTTCGCGCTGCTCGCCGACGAGTTGCGGGTGCCGCGCTACCGCTACCTGGCCCTGTCCCGCAGGGCGACGCGGGCCTGCTTGACCGGGTCGGGCGCCGAGGCCGAGGAGCTGATCGAGGCGGCCGCGGCGTACGGGGAGCAGGTCGGCGAGCCGGACGCGTGGGGGGTCAAGGCGAGTCAGCTGGTCGGCCTGGCGGTGCTCCGCGGCGACTGGTCGCGGATCAGCGCAGCGGCCGAGGCGCTCGGCCGGCCGCTCGTGCCGGCCGAGTTCGCGCCGATCGTGCAGGCCTTCCTGCTCCGGGAGCGAGGTGAGGCGGCGGCGGGCGCCCCCGTCG
>NZ_JAHKRK010000301.1:3017-7283 GCF_019396355.1 Pseudonocardia nigra | reverse complement strand
CGCTTCGGCTGGGGCGAGTGCTCGGCCACGAACGAGTTGGAGCCGATCGTCTCGCCCGCGGCGGACAGCCCCTGCAGCAGGCGGAAGACGACCAGGAGGATCGGCGCCAGAATGCCGATCTGCTGGTAGGTGGGCAGCATGCCGATCGCGGCGGTCGCGCAGCCCATCATCAGGATCACGCCGGCCAGCACCCGCTTGCGGCCGATCCGGTCGCCCAGGCTGCCCAACAGGAATGCACCGAGGGGGCGCATCAGGAACCCGACCGCGTACACCGCGAACGTGGAGAGCAGCGCCACCGCGGCGTTCTCGTTGGGGAAGAACAACGCGGCGATCACGGGTGCGGCGTAGGCGTACACGGCGAAGTCGAACCACTCGATGAAGTGGCCGATCGCCGAGGCGGTCATCGCCTTGCGGACAGTGCGCGGGTCGTGGTGGTCGACCGGCGATGGAACGGGTGGTGACTCGCTTGCGGACATGTCGACTCCTGCCTGTAACGAGGTGGACGGGTGAGGGCGTGGCTCGGCGCCGGAGAGGCCGCAATATGACATTGCACATGCCACTCGTCAAGCCTTGCCCCGGTGCCGGTAGGCCGGCTCCCCCTCGGCGCGCGGCCATCCTTGCCCGACAGTGCAATGTCACATACTGTCCGCTGGACGGAGCCCGAGACCTGAGGAGAGACGATGACGCAGCTGGCCCAGCCGTGGCACGGGATCCACGTCGCCACCGCGCTGCCCTTCAACGACGATCTGTCCGTCGACTACGACGGCTTCGGCGAGCACGTGCGCTGGCTGGCCGAGACCGGGATGCACGGTGTCACCCCGAACGGGTCGCTGGGGGAGTACCACACCCTCACCGACGAGGAGCGCGCCCGCGTGGTCGAGGTCGCCGTCGAAGCCGCCCCCGAAGGCTTCGGCGTGATGCCGGGCGCCGCGGCGTACGGCTCCCAGGAGACGTGCCGCTGGATCGAGCAGGCCGCCGACGCGGGCGCGCACTCGGTGCTGCTTCTTCCCCCCAACGCCTACCGCGCGGACCGCCAGAGCGTGGTCGACCACTACCGCGCCGCCGCGGCGGTGGGTCTGCCGATCGTGGCGTACAACAATCCCTACGACACCAAGGTGGACCTGACCCCGGACCTGCTCGCCGAGCTCCACGGTGAAGGCCTGATCGTGGCGGTCAAGGAGTTCACCGGCGACGTGCGCCGCGCGTACGAGATCGCCGAGCTCGCACCTGGGCTCGACCTGCTCGTCGGCACCGACGACGTCCTGCTCGAGCTGGGCCTGGCCGGGGCTGTCGGCTGGATCGCGGGCTACCCGAACGCGCTGCCGGCCGCGAGCAAGCAGCTCTACGACCTGGCCACCTCCGGCGAGGCCGCCGACATCGCGAGCGCCCTGCCGCTCTACCGTGACCTGCACCCGCTGCTGCGCTGGGACTCCAAGACCGAGTTCGTCCAGGCGATCAAGCTGTCGATGGACGTGGTGGGCCGCAAGGGGGGCGCGTGCCGCCCGCCGCGTCGCGCCCTCGCCCCGGAGGCGGCCGAACGGGTGATCGCCGACACCAAGGCGGCTCTGGCGAAGGGCTACTGCTGAGCCGCGACCGAGCTTCAGGAGCGCGACGATGAAGACCGCACGCATCATCTCCGCCGTGGACTCCCACACCGAGGGCATGCCCACGCGCGTGGTGACCGGGGGAGTCGGCGTCATCCCGGGAGCCAGCATGGCCCAGCGGCGCCAATGGTTCATGGACAACCAGGACGAACTGCGGACGCTGCTGATGTGCGAGCCGCGTGGCCACGGGTCGATGAGCGGCAGCATCCTGCAGCCGCCGACGCGGCCCGACGCCGACTACGGCGTGCTGTTCATCGAGGTCTCGGGCCTGCTGCCGATGTGCGGGCACGGCACGATCGGTACCGCGACGGTGCTCGTCGAGACCGGCATGGTGCCGGTCGTCGAGCCGGTGACGACGATCCGGCTGGACACCCCGGCCGGCCTGGTCACCGCCGACGTCGAGGTGGTCGACGGCTCCGCCCGCTCCGTCACCATCCGGAACGTCCCGTCGTTCTCGCTGGCGCTGGACCAGAAGGTGCAGGTCCCCGGGTTCGGCGCGGTGCGCTACGACATGGCGTTCGGCGGCAACTTCTACGCCATCGTCGAGCTGGAGGACCTCGGACTGCCGTTCGACCGCGGCGCGAAGCAGCAGCTGCTGGACGCCGGGCTCGCGATCATGCAGGCCGTCAACACGCAGAACGAGCCGGTGCACCCCGCGCGCCCCGACATCTCCGGGTGCCACCACGTCTACCTCAAGGCGCCCGGATCCACCGCGCAGCACTCCCGCCACGCGATGGCGATACATCCGGGCTGGTTCGACCGCTCGCCGTGCGGCACCGGTACCAGCGCCCGGATGGCCCAGCTGCACGCCCGAGGTGAGCTCGCGATGGACACCGACTTCGTCAACGAGTCGTTCATCGGGACCACCTTCGTCGGGCGGCTGGTCGAGCGGACCGACGTCGCCGGCATCGAGGCGGTCGTGCCGACGATCACCGGGCGGGCCTGGGTGACGGGCACCGCCCAGTACATGCTCGACCCCACCGATCCGTTCCCGGCCGGGTTCGAGCTGTAGGCGCCCGCGATGAGGCGAACGGCCGATGTCGTGGTGATCGGCGCCGGGGCGGTGGGGGCGGCCTGCGCGTACTTCGCGGCACGTGCAGGGCTGCGCGTCCATGTGGTCGAACGCGGGCAGATCGTCAGTGGCACCACCAGCGCCTGCGAGGGCAATCTCCTGGTCTCGGACAAGGAGGCAGGCCACGAGCTCGACCTCGCGCTGTACTCCCACCAGGTGTGGCGCGAGGACCTCGCGGAGTTCGGGGGACTGTGGGAGTTCGAGAACAAGGGCGGCCTCGTCGTCTCCTCCAGCGACGCCGGGGCCCGAGCTCTGGCGGCGCTGACGGTGCGGCAGCGGGCGGCCGGGATCGAGGTGCGAAACGTCCCCGCGGAGCAGATCTGCGACTACGAGCCCCACCTCACCGACGGTCTCGCGGCCGCCGCCTTCTACCCGCAGGACTGCCAGGTGCAGCCGATGCTGATGGCGGCCCACCTGCTGCGGCTCGCACGGACGATGGGGGCCGAGGTCAGTACCGGCACCGCGGTCACCGGCTTCCGCCGGTCCGGCGACCGGGTGATCGGAGTGATGACGTCCCGCGGCGAGATCCACGCCGCCCACGTGGTCAATGCCGCCGGCACCTGGACCGGCGACGTGGCGGCCATGGCCGGCGTCGACGTCCCGATCCTCCCGCGCCGCGGATTCGTCCTGGTCACCGAGCCGCTCCCGCGCACCGTCCACCACAAGGTCTACGCCGGCGAGTACGTGGCGAGCACCCTGAGCTCGGACGAGGGCCTCCAGACCTCCACCGTCATCGAGGGTACGCAGGCCGGCACCGTGCTCATCGGCTCCTCGCGGGAACGGGTCGGCTTCGACCGCACGGTCTCCCTGCCGGCCCTGCGCGAGATGGCGGGCAAGGCGCTCGCGCTCTACCCCACATTGGCCCGCGTCAAGATCATGCGTACCTATCTGGGGTTCCGCCCCTACTGTCCTGATCACCTGCCGGTCATCGGCCACGACCCGCGCGCCCCGGGCCTCTGGCACGCCAGCGGCCACGAGGGTGCCGGCATCGGGTTGTCGGTCGGCACCGCGAAGCTCGTCGTGCAGGCCATGACGGATCGGCCCACCGATCTGGACCTCACCCCGTTCGCCCCCGAACGTTTCGCCCAGGTGGAGGTGCAATGAACCCGGAGCCCGCCGACTCCCTGGAGATCGTCTTCGACGGCACGCCGCTGCCGGCCGTCCGCGGCCAGAGCGTGGGCTCGGCGCTGACCGATGCCGGCATCCGGTCCTGGCGCAGCACCCGCAAGCGACATCGGCCCCGCGGGCTCTTCTGCGGCATCGGTGTCTGTTACGACTGCCTCCTGACCGTCGACGGCCGGCCCAACCAGCGCGCCTGCCTCGTGCCGGTGCACGACGGGATGCGCCTGGAGAGCACCGAACAGGTCCGGCACGAGCCGTCGCAGGAGGATCACGATGTCTGACCAGCGCTACGACCTGGGCGTCGTGGGCGCCGGCCCGGCCGGCCTGGCGGCGGCGGTCACGGCGGCGGAGCACGGTATGCGCGTCGTGCTGATCGACTCCGCCGGCCAGCCCGGCGGACAGTACTGGCGCCATCCCGACGAGTCCGCCCCCCGCGGGAACGAGTCACAGGGACACCACGGATGGCGA
>NZ_JAHKRK010000301.1:0-2924 GCF_019396355.1 Pseudonocardia nigra | reverse complement strand
GNCCCACGGTCGGTCTCGGTCGGCGCCCTCGCCCTGTGTCCCGGCGGATACGACCGCCAGCTGCCGGTCGACGGCTGGGACCTTCCCGGAGTGATGGCCGCAGGCGGGGTACAGGCCCTGCTGAAGGCGCACCGCAGCGTGGCCGGGAAGCGTGCCGTCGTCGCCGGGACCGGCCCGTTCCTGCTCCCCGTGGCCACCGGGTTGGCCGCGGCGGGCGCCACCGTGCTCGCGGTCTGCGAAGCCAATGACCTGGGCGGCTGGGTCCGCAACCTCCGCGGAGCCGTGTCCGTGCCCGCGAAGGCGATCGAGGCGACCGGATACGCCGCCGCCCTGCTGCGGCACCGCATCCCCTATCGGATGCGCACGGCGGTCACGGCCGTGCACGGGGTCGACGCGGTCCGATCGGTCACGCTGTCGCGCCTGGACCGCGGCGGCGCGATCCGTGCCGGCCTCGGCACGCTCGACGTCGACCTCGTGGCGCTCGGGTGGGGCTTCACGCCGTCCCTGGAGCTGGTCACCGCGACCGGCGCCGACACCCGCTTGGACGTCGACGAGTCGCTGGTCGCGCAGGTCGACGAGCTGCAGCGCAGCACCGCCCCCGGGGTCTACGTCGCCGGAGAGGCCACCGGTGTCGGGGGAGCCGCGCTCGCGGTGGCCGAAGGGGAGCTGGCCGGGCTGGCCGCCTGCCTCGACCACGGCCGCGACGTCCCCCGCTCCACGATCGCACGCCTGCAGCGCTCGGTCGCGCGCTCCCGCGCGTTCGCCGCGGCGATGCACCGTGCGCACCCGGTGCCGGCGGCCTGGCACGAGTGGCCGACCCCGCAGACCACGGTGTGCCGGTGCGAGGAGGTCACCGTCGACGACATCTGCGCCGCGCGGGACCAGCTCGAGGCAGGCGACGCCCGCACCGTCAAGATGCTCGCCCGCCCGGGCATGGGGTGGTGCCAGGGCCGGGTGTGCGGGTTCGCGACCGCCAAGCTGGCGGCGGCCCAGGAGCGCCGTGACCTCGAACCCGACGACCTGCGATCCACCGCCAAGCAGTCCCTGTGTGCCCCGGTGGCGCTCGGCGAGTTGGCCGGCGACCACTCCTGACGCCGGCGCGGTTGCAACATCACATACCATGCGACCACGCGTCGCCCGAGGGGAGATGGTGGGTGATGGCCAACATCACGACGATCCAGCAGGTCGAGAAGGTGAGCCTGCGCGAGCGGGTGGCACGCGCGCTGCGTGCCGCGATCATCTCGGGTGAGATGGTGCCGGGGGAGGTGTACTCCGCCCCGTCGCTGGGTGCGCGGTTCGGCGTCTCCGCCACCCCCGTCCGCGAGGCGATGATCGACCTCGTTCGGGAGAACCTGGTCACGATCGTGCCCAACAAGGGCTTCCGGGTCACTCAGATCGAGGACTCCGACCTCGACGAGATCACGCAGCTGCGGTTGCTGATCGAACCCCCCATCGTCCGGGACGTCACCCTCGACATCCCCGAATCCGACCTGCCCGGGCTCCGTGAGCTCGCGCAGGCGATCGTGGACGGGGCCCTGGCCGGTGACCTCGTCGAGTACACCGAGGCCGATCGCAAGTTCCACCTCGCCCTACTGGCGTACGCGAAGAACGGCCGGATCACCGATCTGGTCTCCGACCTGCGGGCACACACCCGCCTGTTCGGGCTGGCCGCCATGCGCGAGCGCGGGGAGCTCGAGGCCGCCGCCCGCGAGCATCTCGCGATCGTTGACACGATTGCGTCACGGGACGCCGTCGCCGTCGAGGCGCTCATGCGCGCCCACATCAGTCAGACCCGGGGCAAGTGGGCTGCCCCGGCGCACCCGGACGCGCGCTGACGCCCGCCGTCGACGCGCGCCGCCGGGACCCGCGACCGTTGCTCGCCGGCCTGGGCGCCGCGACGGCGGTCGGGTGAGGCTGCCCTGCTCGTCCGCCCCCTGGGAGGGCCGGAAAACCGGACCACCAGAGCTTGAGCAAGTGCAATGTCACATAGTAGTTTTGCGCCACTTGTCATGGTGTCGGCCGCCACCCGGCTGCCTTCGCTGTGTCCACGACTGCAGGGAGGCATCCGTGGAACACCTGGCGACGATCAACGAATGGTTGTGGAACCCGCTGATCGTTCTATCACTCGGCTTCGGGCTCTACCTCACCGTGCGCACCCGGCTGCTCCAGGTCCGCAGGTTGCCCGACATGCTCCGGCTGCTCAGGGGAGGCGAGAAGTCGACGGCCGGCATCTCGTCGTTCCAAGCGCTGTCGCTGACGTTGTCGAGCCGGGTCGGCGTCGGCAACATCGCCGGTGTGGCGACCGCGATTGCCGCAGGCGGTCCGGGCGCCCTGTTCTGGATGGGAGTGATGGCCTTCCTCGGTGGCGCGACGGCGTTCGTCGAGTCGACCCTGGCTCAGATCTACAAGGACGAGGTCGACGGCCAGTACCGCGGAGGCATCCCCTACTACATCGAGAAGGGGCTGCAGCTGAGGTGGCTGGCGGTCGTGGCCGCGCTGGCCGCGTTGAGCCTCTACGCGGTGCTGGCCCCCGGCGTCCAGTCGAACAACATCGCCGTCAGCTTCGACACCGCCCTCGGGATCGAGCCCTGGATCACCGGACTGGTGATCGTCGGCATCCTCGGCTACATCATCTTCGGTGGCCGCGACCGCATCGTGAACTTCGCCAACAAGGTCGTCCCATTCATGGCGGGCGCCTACATCCTGGCCGCCCTCGTCGTCCTCGGCGCCAACATCACCGCCATACCCGAGGTCATCCGCCTCGTCCTCGCCAGTGCGGTGGGAGCCGACTCCGTCTTCGGCGGCATCGTCGGCGCGGCCGTCGCGTGGGGCGTCCGGCGCGCGATGTTCTCCAACGTCGCCGGCGTCGGCGAGGGCACGTACGGGTCCGCGGCCGCAGAGGTCACGCACCCTGCCAAGCAGGG
>NZ_JAHKRK010000300.1 GCF_019396355.1 Pseudonocardia nigra | reverse complement strand
TCACCGGCCACCCCTGGATGCCGGCACTACCCGCGCCCACCTGACCACGGACACCGAGCCGAGCGCACCGGAGGCCGAACGGCCGACCGGCGATCACGCCATGCCACCACACCGCTGAATGTTTACGAGCGGCGGCGACTGGAAGCGATCGAGCGGGAGCTCCAGGCCGAGGATCCGAGCCTCGCTCACCCGAGCGTTCGAAGATCGCGGTCACCCAGCTGTGCTAGATCGCCTGCGTTTCGCCGACGATTTCACCGCGGGCTTCGAGTATCAGGAAGACGCGCAACGGTTCCTGGCTGATCTCCGTGAGCGGTTCGCGAAGTTCGGGCTGGAACTGCATTCTGGCAAGACCCGGTTGCTCGAGTTTGGGCGGCATGCCGCTCGGCGACGAGCAGCGCAGGGTCTGCCTAAGCCTGAAACGTTCGATTTCCTCGGCTTCACACACCTGTGTGCGAAGACCAAGAATGGGCGTTTCTGGGTGCGGCGCATCACGATCTCGAAGCGGATGAGGGCGAAGCTGCGTGAGGTCAAAGACCAGCTCAAGCAACGCCGACATCAACCCGTCCCGGAACAAGGGCAATGGCTACGACGTGTCGTGCAAGGACACCTCGCCTACTACGCCGTGCCCGGCAACACCGACGCGGTCGCATCCTTCCGCACCCAGGTGGCACCCAGGTGGGGCGACACTGGCACAGGGCGCTGCGGCGCCGCAGCCAGCGCACACGCCTCAACTGGACACGGATGGACCGCATCACCAAACGATGGCTACCACCCGCCCGACCACGGCATCCCTTCCCCGTCGTGCGCTTCGACGCCAGAACCCGAGGCAGGAGCCCAGTGCGGTAATCCCGCACGCTGGGATCTGTGCGGGGGGCCGCCCGCAAGGGCGGTCCCTACCGCGAACGCCGACGAGTGCACCCTGGTCCGCCTCTCGGGGATCTTCCAGGCCGGGCCGCAATGGTCGCGATGGTCCCGAAGATCGACCAAGGCTTCGCACCCGGCGCCGCGTGGGATGGCACGAGCACACTACGCATTTTCGAGGGGCACCAAGCGGTTCGTTCGATCGGCTACCGCGCCGACCTGAACTCCGAGTGGATCCCGGCGGTGGGCGCCGTGGCGGCCAAGCTGCACGCCGCGTGCGGGCGGTTGGGTTCACCCGGGTCCGGCAGGCGGCCAGGACCCGCGTCAACAGCAGCAGGTAGCGCCGCGCCAGGGCGTCGGGACCGTGGCCCTCGTGCTTCAGCTACTGCTGCAGGCGTTCCACCGAAGTGGTGCAGCTCGTCACCGCGGGTGGGCAGGTCTGCCCACCCGCGGTGACCCGGCCGTGCTCCGACGATGCCGGGTCGACGTCGATGACGGCGAGGCCATCCGGCACTCCCTCGTGCGGTCGAATCCGACGACGTAGGCGAGCTGCGCCGGCGGCGCGGCCGCGGCCTCGGCGGCGCTGCGGTAGAAGGTCGGGTCCGCGGTGCTCGTGTCTGTTCCCGAGCTGTGGGTAGCAGCCTGAACCTGACGAGCGGGTATCCGGCCGGCACCCACGAGCCCACCGAACCAGCCGATTGCGTCGGGGACAACCCGCAGGTGAGCGGACGTCCTGCTGAAACCAGAGGCCTCGACAGGCGGTGCTCGGCAATGCTCGCGATCGGTGCGCCCTCCTTGTCGAACAGGTCCAGCATCGGGAACGGGTCGACCTGCCCTCCACCGGATCAGCGAGATCGTGGCCGCCCGGTGCGACGCGAGAGCCGTCCGCATCGCCGCCATCCGGTCCACGGACATTGAGACCCACGGCCTTGCGGGTCAGCGGGTTGGGCACCAGCCCCGCGTCGCGGGTTGTCGGGCCGAACAGGCAAGAAATGTCCAGAAATGCCCCGGGATGTCAGTGCCTCGCCTCGCGCTTGGCCTCGGCCTGGCCGTGTCCGCTGCTCGGCGGTGCGGGGAGAAGGCGGCCCTGCACCTCATACGGAGTTGGGCCGTAGGTAACGTACGAAGTTGCACCCGGTGGGTGCGACGGTGATGCGTGTGCGTCTGCCGGGGCCGACGGAGAGGGTTGGTGCGCGATGGCTCTGCCGCGACATCGTGGACGATCCGTTGCGAACTGATCGAGAAGTCGTGCACGACGTGGTTGCCACCGACAGGAGCCCCTGTTCCCGCGGCGCCGGTCCTGTGGACCCGGCACAGCCCGGTGCAACAGCGGCAGTGCCGCTGCCCGGTGCGGTTGCGCTCGCGGTTGCGTGCGGGGCCGCGTGGGCGTTGGCTGCGCCACCGCGGGGCTGGTGGCCAGTGCTGCCGCTCGGAGTCGCTGCGTTGACGATCGCGCTCTACGGCCGAGGGCTCCGGGCGCGGCTGCTGCTCGGCGCGCTCGCCGGAGTCGTCCTCTACGCGGCGACGCTGGTGTGGCTGACCGGATTCGCCGTTGCGGGCTACGTCGCCGTCGTGCTGCTCGAGACCGTCATGCTCGCCGTTGCGGTCGGGCTGGTTCCCACGGCCCGAAGCGGTCGGTGGTCGGGAGGCTGGTGGGCCCTCCCGGCGGCGCTGGTGCTGCTCGACGCAGCTCAGACCCGGTTCCCGTTCGACGGCTTCCCACTGCCCGCGTTGGTGCTCAGCCAGCTCGACGGGCCCTTCGCGCTCGCCGCCCCGGTCGGCGGCTCGCTGCTGGTGACCGCGGTTGCGGGGACAGCGGGTGTCGGGCTCGCGGCGGTGTTCCTCGCTCGTGGAAAGCGTCGACTGGTGGCCGTCGGCACGGCCGCCCTCCTCGCCGGTGCCCCGCTCGCCGCAGGAGCGGCCGTCACGACCACGCCGACCGGCAGCCTCGACGTAGCCGTCGTGCAGGGCGGCGGGCCCCGAGGGCTGCGCGCGGTGTTCACGAACCCGCAGGACACGACCGACCGCCAGTTCGCCGTGGCCGAACAGATCACCGGGACGCCGGACCTCGTGCTGCTGCCGGAGGCCGTGATCAGTGTCAAGGGTTCCATCGCCGGGACCATGGCGGAGCAGCGGGTCGCCGCGCTGGCCCGCGCACTCGACGCGCCGGTCGTCGTCGGCGTCGCGGAGAGTGCAGGCTCCGGGTTCCGCAACGCCGCGATCCTGTGGGGTGCAAACGGCGAGCGGCTCGGCCGGTACGAGAAGGAGCACCGGGTCCCTTTCGGGGAGTACATCCCCGGCCGGGAACTGCTCGAGCGCATCACCGATCTGACTGCGCTCGTTCCTCGGGACGCGATCGTCGGTGAGGGCGAGGCCCTCCTCGACTCCCCGGTGGGGCCGCTGGGGGTGGTGATCTCCTACGAGGTGCTGTTCGCCGACCGGGTGCGCGAGGCCGTCACCGCGGGCGGCCAGATCGTGCTCGTGCCGACCAACGCGGCCTCGTACGTGACCGAGGAGGTCCCCGCGATCGAGGTCGCGGCCGCGCGGCTGCGGGCCCGGGAGTTCGGCCGAACGGTCCTGCAGGCCGCCCCGACGGGCTACTCGGCTGTCGTCCTCCCGGACGGCCGGGTGGTGGCGCAGACCGAGCTCGGGGCGCCCGGCCTGCTGCGCGAGAGCGTGCCGCTGCGCACCGGGCTCACGCCGTACGCGCGCGTCGGTGACCTCCCGTTCCTCCTGCTCGCGGTCGTCGCACTCATGGCGCCCGCCCTCACCGAGCAGGTTCGGCGGCGCGCGCGTCGGCGCGCGCCCGTGCCCGGGGAAGCATGAGCGGCAGCGGGGAGGACACTCCACCGACCGGCGATCAGGTGGGCCGTCGCGGACGCTTCGGGGCGGTCGCGGTCCTGCTGATCCTCCTGGTTGCGGCGCTCACCTACGGCAGCATCGCACTGGACATGCTCATCCCCTCCGACGCCGCGCGCGAGCTCGCCGCCCTCACCCCGTCACCGGACCGGCCGGATCCCTCGACGGCGATCCCGGGCGTCCGCATCGAGAAGATTCCCAGGGGCGAGCACGTCCCCCCGGGTGACGAGCCCGGCTACGCATCGCGGCCACCGGTGGGCGGGCCGCACGCAACCTCGTGGGCTGCGTGCTCAGGGGTGGTGTTCCCGGATCCGGTGCGCGATGCCGACGCGGTGCACTCCCTCGAGCACGGCGCGGTATGGATCACCTACGATCCCGCACGCACCACGCCCGTCACGCTCGAGGCGTTGACCGGCCGCGTCCGCGGGGATCCCTACCTGTTCCTGTCGCCCTACCCGGGGCTCGATGCGCCGGTGTCGCTCCAAGCTTGGGGGCACCGGCTGGTGCTCGATGCGCCGGAGGACTCCCGGTTCGAGCAGTTCATCATGGCATTGCGCGACAACCCCTACACTCCGCCGGAGCCGCGCGGGAAGGGTGGCCCGCCGGCAGGGGGCTGAGTCGCCCCGGGCGAGGCCGGTTGATTTGAACCCCTTTACCGCATCGGGTAGTTCTCAGGTAGTCCACCACGCCTCCGCTCGTGAGGCGCTATGACGAACCCGGATCGCTCAACGCTGCTCAAGGCGGTGGAGTCCGTCCCGCCGATACCGTGATCTCCGTCGACGACGTCCGTGCTGCGGCCCGACGCCTGGAAGACGTCGGTCACCACACGCCCGTTATCACCTCCCGCACCCTCGACCAGCGCGTCGGCGGTCAGGTGTTCGTCAAGTGCGAGAACTTCCCAGTGAACCGGCGCCCAGATGGTCGCGCCTACCATGCCGTCAGTCGTCTCGACCGGGTAAGCTGACCAAAGGGGAGTGGCACCTTCTCCTCCCGCAACCGTGCACGGGCCCGTGGCGCTGGCCGCGCGGACGCGCGCCCACCCGGGCGGTCGTCGCTGTCGGCCGTGTGTACCTTGCAGGGGCCGGTGCGACCGTGATGCGCACGCGTGGACCGTCCGGTGGACCGAGCCGATCGCGCGAGGCCAGCGCGTACACCAGACGCCTGGGTCGTGGTCACGTCTACCCACCTCTCGATTGCAACCGGAGGACCGGCGCCGACGACCACGGACGGCCGGCGCCTTCCGCGGGCTGCTGCGTGCAGCTCGGCCGGTTCCACCGCCGGCCCGCACGTGCAGCAGAGCGCCCCATTCCGCCCGGGATCATCGGCGTTTCCCGCGCTCGGCCCAGCGGGCGGTTTCGTCGGAGTGATCCCCAGGTGGAAGTGGTCCTGGTGGACCGCATCGCTGAAGAAGCCCTGGCCGTCCGGGACGACCGGACCACCGACCTGGCCCCGGCCCCGTCGTGCAGTGGTGACGAGCAAGGTCGAAACCACGAACAGCCGCCTCGCACCGACGCGCGCAAGCGCCCTGCCGGCGACGGTTGAAGCGGCTGCGACAGCAGCGGCCATCGGCAGGAAGGCCAGCCCGACGGCGACCGGCCCGAAGCCCAGGATGCCGCCCATGAACAGGCTGAGGAAGTAGAACAGCGCGTAGATGGCCGCGCCCAGGATCAGGCCGACGAGGTTCCCGCCCAGCACCGTGGATGGTTCCGACCAGACACGGCACTTGCCTCCTGGAGGCGGAGCACACTCGTGCCGTCTCCGATCCACCAGCCCTTCCAACGGGGACCGTGGCGGCTCGCCTCCGAGCCCAATCTGCTCCCCGGACCACAGACGCAAGCCGTGGGCCGACGAGGGCGTGATCGCCATACTCGTCGTCGCACTCGACGACGTTCTCGACCTCGAGGCGAGCTTGTGCCCGTTCGGGAGATCGAGCGAGATGGACGTGTCGTGGATCCGCGCCCGGGTCGGGTCCGCGGCGACGTGGGCGCCACTCGACGGGGGGAGTAGAAACGTTCGCCACGAGTCGTGAGCGCGAGCGAACTCTTGAGGCGTCTGTGGGTCACCGCTCGAAGCTGACGTGGATGTGGTCGTAGTGCCCGCCGACGGCGTCGTCGGGGTCGTACACGCCACCGCCGGTATAGGCGCGACCCCATTCGCCGGCATCTGGAGTTCCCGGCGACCAGATCCGTCCCTGCCAGATGATGTAGGACACCCGCAGCGCCTCGGCGTTCTGCCGGAACCACTCGGCGGCCCGCCAGCCGTTCTCGATCTCCACGCCCTGCGCGAAGCGACCACCCTCCCCGGGAAAGAAGTCGCAGCCCTTGCCGAGCGGATGGTCACTGGTCGGATTCGCCGGTCGGCGGGCGAAGCACCCGCTGGACCGGATGAGGGCTCCGCCCCGTAGTCCGCCGAACGCCACCTCGGCCTGCCGTAGCGCGTAGGCAGTAACGCGCGTTACGCAACCGTTGGTCGTTGGGTCGTCCTCGACGCATCCCGTTCCGCCGCCCTCGTACGGTGTGACGGAGCCTGGTGGGGGCGGTGCACACTCCTGGGTGCCGGACGCTCCCAGCTCGCTGGTGTCCACCTCGGAAAGTAGATCTGCTGCTGTCTGTTCCCACTTGGCGTACGCCGTCGGGAATGCGGACCGCTGCACCGTCTGGGCAGCCTGCCACAGTGGCATCTCCGTCCACCCGGGTACGTCGACGAGCCGGTCGTAGAACTGGGTCGCTGCGTATCGAGGGTCCTGGACCTCGGCCGGGCTGCCCCATCCCTGCGACGGGCGTTGCTGGAACAGTCCGAGTGAATCGCGGTCGCCGTAGTCGAGGTTGCGCAGGCCCGACTCCTGCAGGGCTGTTGCGAGAGCCACCCACAGTCCCCGTTCCGGAACACCCATCGCACGCCCGGTCGCCACGATGACCGCGGCGTTCCGCCGTTGCTCCGGCGTCATACCTGAGGAACCGTCTGCTTCGATCGGGACTGCCGTCGGGGCCGGGTAGCAACCGAAGGTGCGTGCGGGCGGCGTCATGAGCACGCTCACGCCGAAGAAGGCGGCAGCCCCGAAAGCCGCGATCATCCCGACGACGACGCCCAGGATGGCGAGCCTGATCCCGAGCCGGCGGAGGGCGAGAGCCGCGTGCTGAGCGGGGTTCACGCTGCGGTGCCCGTCCATGGTCGGGGGGATCGTGCCGCCGTCGCTCCTGGCCACGACCCGGTCACGCCCCGCAACACGCACACCACCATGCCCGACGTGCTCCGGCGATGACAGTGGCAAAAGGGTGTATCACACCCCTCAGCTGTCCCCGGTGCTCGCACCCGTCGCGTCCACGGCGGTAGTGCGCCCACTCACTCGGCCGTCGACTCCTGCTGTCTCTTCCATGAGAACACGCGGTTCATGAACTGCTGCTGTCCGTGCGGCCGATCGCCATTCAGACGCTCGAGCCGCACCTCGAAAGGTTGGCGAGGAGATTGACCCAGGCGGGGTGTGCATTGAGGTGATCTCAGCAAGATCGTAGCGCGACGTGAGCGCGACACGCTCATATCGGACAATCTGCGCGGTGCTGGTGAGAGCGTGGGGTCCCCCGATAGGGAGTTCTCACCACAAGATCGACCCGCAG
>NZ_JAHKRK010000030.1 GCF_019396355.1 Pseudonocardia nigra | reverse complement strand
TCGGCGGCATCGTCGGCGCGGCCGTCGCGTGGGGCGTCCGGCGCGCGATGTTCTCCAACGTCGCCGGCGTCGGCGAGGGCACGTACGGGTCCGCGGCCGCAGAGGTCACGCACCCTGCCAAGCAGGGCCTGGTCCAATGCTTCTCGATCTACATCGACACCCTGCTCGTGTGCATGGCCACCGGCTTCATGATCCTCGTGACCGGCAGCTACAACGTCGAGAGCGCCGACGGTGCGGCCCTCGCCACCAACCTCGCGGGAGTCGAGGCCGGTCCGGCCTACACGCAGGCCGCCATGGACTCCGTCTTCACCGGCGCCGGCGCGCCGTTCGTGGCGATCGCGATCGCTCTGTTCGCCTTCACGACGCTGGTGGCCTTCTACTACATCTGCGAGACGAGCCTGACCTACCTCACCCGTGGAAGGCATCGGCGCCTCGGCTGGTTGCTCAAGGGCGTTCTGCTCGCCGTGACCTTCTTCGGTGCCATCCAGTCCGCCGACCTGATCTGGGCAATCGGCGACGTCGGCTACGCCTCCCTCGCCTGGGTCAACATGATCTGCCTGCTGTTCCTGGCCAAACCAGCACTCATCGCACTGCGCGACTACGACGCCCAACGCAAGCAGGGCATCGACCCGACCTTCGACCCCGTCCGGCTCGGCATCCCTCATTCCGAGTGCTGGGCCAGGCCGAGCTCGGCGGGCCGCGGCACCGGCGACACGAGCGGTGACAGCGCAGGGAGCTCCCTCACGTCCCGGGAGTAGCCGGACCCCACCGCGTGGGGGCGGGTTCGGCGCCGCGGGCGCGATCCGGCTCGCCGAGGAGCACCCGACACCGTAGTGGCCGGCCGGAGTGACCGTGCGTGCGGCGCTTGGCCAGCTGGAGAACGACGGGATCGCCCACCGACGTCATGGTTCCGGTACTCATGTGAACTTCGTGCGACCGCTCGTGAGCAGCCTGCATCTGAACGTGGGCGCTGAGCAGATGATCCGCTCGACCGGGCACGTCCCCGGGATCGCCGAGATGACCTGGCGTCAGGTGGAGTTCGCACCGAGGTGCTCGACCAGGCCACCCCGGGCCCGGTTCGGTCCGGCACCGGCTGGGGTTTTTCAGACCTGCTGTAGCCATGGCGCGATGTGCTCGCGGTCGATCCGCGTCTGATCCTCGACGATGTCGAGCATGCGCCGGACGCGTTCGGCGGCGTCTCGGGTGAGGCGGAACTCCTCGTCGCGGGTCAGCGGGACCTCAGGGCCGAGCTCCCGGGCCGACGCCACGATCCGGGGAACCAGCTCCCGGAGGTCGTTCCCGTCGTCGGCGGCCAGTCCCGGGTCGAACCCGGCGCCGGCCAGCCGGTCCTCGAGATGCTCCAGCTGATCGGTGAGCCACGCCCATGGGTTCGCGGTCAGGTCCCCGGACCACTCCCGTCCGCACGGCTCGACGCCGTCGAATCGGGAGTGGAAGTGGGCGGCGCTGTACGGGGCATCGGGCCGGTCGAGTCGTCCGAAGATGTCCGCCCGCCAGAACGTCTGGTCCACGACCGTCCGCTGCGCCGCGGACTCGGTTCCGCGGTGCGGCTGCTGCGCGAGCAGTGCCAACTCGAGGCGGGCGCCGTGTTCCATCTCCGCAGCGGTACCAATCTCGAACCACCGTCGTACGGTCACGGCGACGCGGGTGAAGGTGTAGACGATCTGCACGTGGACGCTCCGTTCGTGGTGGATGACCGAACCAGTCGCGCCGGTCACCGTCGATCCTGTACGCGGTAAGGGGCGGCCGCCACCTGCCGACAGCCGGAGGAATGGGGAGGCGGGCTCACCCGAGCTCACCGCGGGACGAACCCGACAGTCCGTTGCCGGTGAGCGGACATCGACGATCATGCGGCGGCTGTGGCTCGGGCGAGCCCGAGGTCGAGCGACCCGGGTGCGGCCTCCTGCTCGCCGAGCGGCTGCACTGGTACTTGCGGGCCCGCACCCCACGGGAGGGGCGACCCCGGCTCGCCACCACCCTGGCCGCCGCACCGGGCGACGGCGTCGACCGCGGGACGGCCTGGTGACGCACGCCGGCAAGTACCTGGTGCTCGATGGTGAGCCGGCCGACGTCACCGGCAACCCCGCGATGTCGGTGCCGTTCGGGATCGACTCCGATGGAATGCCGGGATCCACGTGCGCGGCGGGTTCGGCGACGAGGCCGTTCACGTCCGGCTCGCGACCCGGCTGACGGCGATCGCGGGCGACGACGGTGGTGAGAGCCCGCAGCTCCGGGCAACGCCTCGCCACCGTCGTTCGATCATCGCCTCGCGGTGCCTCCGCCCGCGAGGACTTCCCCTCGACTCTTTACGTCTGCACCCGCCACGTCATATGCTCGTCTTCTGTAACGCACGTTACGTACACGGTAACGCGGAGGGTGCGATGGAGGCCGGTCAGAACCTCATCGGCGGTGGCTGGCGAGCGTCGGACTCCGGCGCGACGTTCGTGACCGTCGATCCCACGAACGGCGAGACGATCGGGGTGGTCCCCGACGGCGGTGCCACCGACATCGACGCGGCGGTGACCGCAGCCCGCGACGCCCTCGGTGATCCGCAATGGGCGCGCATGTCGCCGAGCGAGCGCGCGCGGTTGCTGTGGCGCGTCGCCGACCTGCTCGAGCGCGACGCCGAGGAGATCGCCGTCCTCGAAACCCGCGACCAGGGCCAGCCGCTGCGGATCGCGCGCAACGTGAGTGTCGCCGGCGCCGTCGAGCACTTCCGGTATTACGCGGGCTGGTGCACGAAGATCGATGGCCGGGCGCCGGCGCACTCGCGCGCGGACGCGTTGAACTACACCAGGCGCGTACCGGTGGGCGTCTGCGGCCTGATCACGCCGTGGAACTTCCCGTTGCTGATCGCCGCGTGGAAGCTCGCACCCGCCCTGGCGTGCGGCAACACCGTGGTGCTCAAGCCGGCGGAGCAGACGCCGCTGACCGCGTTGCGCCTTGCCCGGATCTTCATCGAAGCGGGCTTTCCTCCGGGTGTGGTCAACGTCGTGACCGGGGGTCCGGAAGCCGGCCGCGCGCTGGTCGAGCACGACGGCGTCGACAAGGTGTCCTTCACCGGTTCCACCGAGGTCGGACGCAGCATCGTCCGTGGCTCGGCGGGCAACCTCAAGCGGCTGTCGTTGGAGCTCGGCGGCAAGGCCGCGAGCGTGATCGTCGGCGACGCCGACCTCGAACGTGCCGTGGCGGGCAACCTGCAGAGCGGCATCCAGAACTCCGGGCAGGTGTGCGCGGCGTCGTCCCGCTTCTACGTCGCCCGCCCGCGGTACGAGGAGTTCGCTGAGCGGCTCGCCAAGGCCGCCGCCGCCGTGCAGCTCGGACCCGGCCAGGACCCGGACACGCAGATGGGCCCGGTGGTCGGCGAGGAGCACCTGTCGCGGGTGGACGGCTACGTGCGCAGCGGCGTCGAGCAGGGGGCGGCGCTGCTCACCGGTGGAGCCAGGGCGGCGGGGCCGCTCGCACGCGGCAGCTTCTACCTGCCCACCGTCTTCGCCGATGCCGACGACGGGATGCGGATCGCTCGCGAGGAGATCTTCGGCCCGGTGCTCACCGTCATGCCCTTCGACGATCTCGACGAGGTGGCGGCGCGGGTCAACGACTCGGAGTACGGGCTGGCGGCCTCGGTGTGGACCCGGGACCTGGCGACGGCGCACCACCTCGCCGATCGGATCCACGCCGGATGCGTGCGCGTGAACATGGTCGCCGGCATCGATCCGGCCGCGCCGTGGGGCGGCATGAAGGCCAGCGGTTGGGGCCGCGAGATGGGCACCGAAGCGATCGAGGACTACACCGAAGTCAAGAGTGTGTGGATCGGGTTGGAGTGATCATGACGAACACCCTGAGTCCGAGCGACGTCGGCGCGCGCAGCGCCGCCGAGCTGAGCCGGCTGGACCAGGCCCACCTGCTCCATCCCCATGCGGTGGTGGGCCGCGCGGCCCCACCGTTCGTCGTGGCGAGTGCGCAGGGCGCGCTGCTGCGCGACGTCCATGGCAGGGAGTACGTGGACGGCACCTGCGGCCTGTGGCAGTGCGCTGTCGGGCACGGCAGGGCCGAGCTCGCCGACGTCGCCGCGGAGCAGATGCGGACGCTGGAGTTCTACGCGTCCTTCTGGAACCTCTCCAACGCGCCCGCGATCAACCTGGCCACGCGGCTGGTCGAGATCTCGCCCCCCGGCCTGGACACGGTGTTCTTCACCAACGGCGGGTCGGAGGGGAACGAGACGGCCATCAAGCTGGCCCGGCTGGCCTGGCACGCGCAGGGCCGGCCGGAGCGGACGGTGGTCCTCTCCCGGCTGGGCGCCTACCACGGGGTGGGGTCGGCGTCGCTCGCCGCCACCGGGCTGCCCGTCTTCCACGAGGGCTTCGGGCCCCTCAACCCGGGCTTCGTCCACCTGAGCAAGCCGCACGGCAAGCGGCTCGGTGCCGACGCCACGGATGTGCTGGTGGCCGAGCTCGAGCAGACCATCGCCGAGATCGGGGCGGAGCGGATCGCGGCGTTCATCGGTGAGCCGCTGCTCGGCGTCGGCGGCATGGTGCCACCGCCGCCCGGCTACTGGGAGCGCGTGCAGGAGGTGCTGCGCAGGCACGGGATCCTGCTGATCCTCGACGAGATCGTGACCGCGTTCGGCAGGCTCGGCCACTGGTTCGGCGCTGAGCACTACGGCATCGACGCGGACATCGTGGTGACGGCAAAGGGCCTGTCCAGCGGGTACGTGCCGATGGGGGCGGTACTGATCGGCGGGCGGGTGAAGTCCATGCTCGACGGAACGACCTTCAAGCACGGCTTCACCTACAACGGGCACCCGGTGGGCGCGGCCGTCTCGCTGGCCAACATCGACTTGATCGAGTCCGAGGGCCTGCTGGAGCGCGCCCGTGCCCTCGGCGCCCGGATCGTCGAGGGACTGCGCGTACTCGACGGGGACCCGCGCGTGTTCGAGGTGCGTGGTGTCGGCATGGCTTTCGGTGTCGAGCTCGACATCGACGATGCCACCCCGGTCGCCGACGCCGCCCGCGACCGCGGGGTGCTGGTCCGCGCCTCCGGTCCGACGATCGTCATGTCGCCCCCGCTGGTGCTGTCCGAGGCGCAGGCGGACACGCTCGTCGCCGGAGTGGTCGAGGCGGTGCGGTCGCTGTGAGCGGGGAGTACGGAGTCGATCCGGCTCGGGTGGACTCAATGCTCGAGAAGGAGACGTTGCGGTTCGAGCAGAGCCACCCGAGGTCGCGGCTCCTCAACGAGCGTGGCCGCAGCTCGATGCCGCGTGGCGTACCGCTGCACTGGATGGCCAACTGGCCGACGCCGTACCCGGTGTACCTCTCCGCCGCTCGCGGCGCGCAGCTGACCGACGTCGACGAGAACTCCTACGCCGACTTCTGCCTCGGCGACACCGGCGCGATGTTCGGACACGCCAATCGTGCAGTGGCCGACGCGATCGCCGAGCAGGCCGGCAACGGATCGACCACGATGCTGCCCACCGCGGACGCGATCGCCGTCGGCGAGGAGCTGACGCGCCGCTTCGGGCTGCCGTACTGGCAGTTGGCGACGTCGGCGACCGACGCCAACCGGTTCGCCATCCGCATCGCGCGCGTGATGACCGGCCGGGACAAGGTGCTGGTGTTCAACGGGAAGTACCACGGCTCGGTCGACGAGACCCAGGTATCCCTGCAGGACGGTCGGATGGTTCCGCAGCCCGGCGTCGCCCGCAACGCGGTCGATCTGGAACGCACCACGGCCGTGGTGGAGTTCAACGACCTCCCGGCGCTCGAACGAGCACTCGCCGCGCGGGACGTCGCCTGCGTGCTGACCGAGCCGGTGCTGACCAACGTCGGCATGGTGCCTGCCGAACCGGGCTTCCACGAGGCGCTGCGCGACCTCACACGCAGCACCGGCACACTGCTGATCATCGACGAGACCCACACGATCTCCACCGGCCCCGGCGGCTACACCCGGGCCCACGGCCTGGACCCCGACCTGTTCGTGCTCGGCAAGTCGCTCGCCGGGGGCATCCCCGCCGCCGTGTACGGCATGACCGCCGAAGTGGCCGCTGCGTTCGAGCGGTACACGGCCAAGGACGACTACCGGATCAGCCACGCCGGGTTCGGCGGCACGCTCGTCGCCAACGCCCTGACCCTGCGGGCGCTGCGGGCGACGCTCGAGCAGGTGATGACCGATGAGGCGTACGCGTACATGAGCGCACTGGCCGAGCGGTTCGAGCACGGCGTCGCGAGAGTGGTGGCCGACCACGCGCTGCCCTGGCACATCACGCGCATCGGGGCGCGGGTGGAGTACCTGTTCAGCCCGCGCGCGCCGCGTGACGGCGGGGAGGCGAAGCGGTTCCGCGCGCCGCGACTGGAGGCGGCGATCCACCTGCACCTGCTCAACCGCGGTGTCCTGCTGACCCCCTTCCACAACATGGCGCTGATGTGCCCGGCGACCACGGAGTCCGACGTGGACACGCACACCGAGGTGTTCGACGAGTGCGTGTCCGAGCTGGTGTCATGAGCGCCGCCGCACTGGTCACCGGCTGCTCCAGCGGGATCGGACTGCGCGTCGTGCACACCCTGGCCCGCCACGGTTACCGGGTCCACGCCGGTGTCCGGTCGCCGGAACGCGCGCCGGAGCTGCACCGGATGGCCGCGGACGGGCTGGACGTGCACGTGCTCCGGCTCGACGTCACCGATGCGGGATCGGTCGCCGAGGCGGTGGCGGCAGCGGCGCCGCTCGACGTGCTCGTCAACAACGCCGGGATCGGGATGTTCGGCGCCATGGAGGCGCTGCCCGAGCCGGACCTGCGCCGCCTGTTCGACACCAACTTCTTCGGTCCGCTGCAGGTGATCCGGGCAGCGTTGCCGGGCATGCGTGCGCGCGGCCGCGGTGTGATCGTGAACATCGGTTCGGTGGACGCGTGCCTGCCCGGCCGCCCGATGACGTGGTCCTACGCGGCCAGCAAGCACGCGTTGGGGGTGGCGAGCGAGGGGCTCGCCGTGGAGGTGGAGCCGTTCGGTGTCCGCGTCCGGCAGCTCGATCCGGGGTTCTTCGCCACGAGCATCCTGGACAACCGGCGCAGGCGCGAGAGCGGCTCCCTTCGGGAGGAGGGGCCGTACGCGCCGTTCCGGGAGGCGATGGAGGCAGCCGTGGCCGCCGCCGTGGCGGGGGCGGGCGACCCCCAGGACGTCGCCGACGCCGTGCTGGAGGCGATCACCGACGGGCGGGCCTTTCCCGTGCGGAGGCTGGTCGGGATCGACGCGGTGCAGGCCGTCGCCGAGGAGAGCGGTAGGACCGAGGAGGAGTCGGTGGCCACCTGGAAGCAGTCGATCGGGCTGGCGGAGTCGCCCCGATGACCGGGCAGGACATGACGGGCCGGGTGGCGCTGGTGACCGGGGCCGCATCCGGGATCGGCCGGGCGAGTGCCCTGGCCTTCGCCCGGCGCGGGGCCACCGTCGTGCTCGCCGATATCGACGCGGCCGGGGCCGAGGCGACCGCCGATCACATCACCCGCGACGGGGGGACCGCGCAAGGACACCGGGTGGACGTCGCGGAGGAGAGCGACGTGCGACAGCTGATCGCCACGATCGCCGACCGGTACGGGCGGCTGGACTTCGCCCACAACAACGCCGGGATCTCCGGCGCCGCGGGGCCGATCAACGCGATGGCGAAGGCCGACTGGGACCGCACGATCGCCGTGAACCTCACCAGCGTGTTCCTCTGCCTGCGTTACGAGCTGGAGCTGATGGCCCGCCAGGGTTTCGGCTCCATCGTCAACACCGCCTCGGTCGCCGGGATCACCGGCAACGCGACCCTCGGTGCGTACGCGGCGTCCAAGGCGGGCGTCGTCGGGCTGACCAAGGTCGCGGCGATCGAGCATGCGCCGGCGGGAATCCGGGTCAACGCGATTGCCCCGGGATTCACGCTCACCGGCATGACCCGCCAGTCGATGGCCGAGAACCCGGAGTGGGCCCGGGCGGCGCTGGCCGCGGAGCCGGTCGGCCGCGCCTCCGAGCCCGAGGAGATCGCTGATGCCGCGGTGTGGCTGTGTTCCGACGCGGCGTCCTACGTGGTCGGACACGTGCTGGTCGTCGACGGTGGGATCACCGTGGGCAGGCGCCCGCCGGACGCGGGCGCGCCGCCCGATTGACGGCTGGAGACGCTCCCGTCACGACGGCTTCCCACCGGAACCCGGGTGGTTCGTGCCGGAGACCACGGCGACCTCCAGGAGGTCCCGGCCGATGACGACCGTGCCGGAGAAGCCCTGCTGCGTTGCGGCGCTATGTCGCGTCCGAAATCGCGTCCACGTCGGCCGGCACCAGATGGTTCAACACCAGTGTTCGCGCGCCCGCCGCTTCGGCGATCGCGCCGACATCAGCGACGTCGGTGTGCGAGTCCCGCAGGTGTGCCAGCTGCTTCGGGGGGATCTGCTGGTCGGTGAAGTAGTCGATGTCGATCACTTCGTGGACGAGGACGTCGGCGTCGCGGGCGAGCCGGACGAGGTTGTCCGAACGCGCGGTGTCTCCGCTGAACACCACGGCGCCGTCCGCGGTGTCGAAGCGGAACGCGAACGACGGGTACACCGGGGGGTGGTCCACCAGGATCGCGCTCACGCGCACCCGGTCGTCCTCGAAGACGACCCACGGTTCCACCGGCGGAGCGTACGGCCCGTGGGGTCCCGCGCCGACCGCCGGAACCGTGATGTCGTGTGCGCGGAAGACCGTTCGGATGTCCGGCCGCTCGGTGTCCCGCATCCGCTCGTTGACGTCATAGGCCGTGGCCGCGACGCACGACGCGAAGTAGTCGACCGTGCCCGGTGTCGGGTTCTCCGGGTTCACGGTCGCCACCTGGCCGCCGCCGGACTTCTCCGGCAGACCGGTTGCCCGACCCGGGCCGAACACCTCGATGGGGGTGGCCACCTCACCACCACGGCGGGGTTTCCAGTTGAGCCACACCAGGTTGTAGAGGTCGGCGATGTGGTCGGAGTGCAGGTGGCTGACAAGGACGGCGCGAATGCTGTCGTAGGGCAGGCCGGCCTTGAACACCTGGTTGGCTGCGGCCTGGCCCACGTCGACGACATAGGCCTGCCCGTCCACCACGAGTGCGGAGGCGATGCCGCTGCGGCCGTTGTCGGGGAAGGGACCCCCCGCGGTTCCGAGCAGGACGACCTTGGTGCGTGCGTCGCTGCTGGCAGGCTCCGCCGCTGTGCTGACCTGCGGTAGCAGGGGAGCGGCGGTCACGGCGGCGCCCAGCGACAGGGAGCCGTGGATCAGTGAACGTCGGGTCAGGCTCATCGATGGGCCCTCCAGATTCTGCGCGGGGAAGCCGTTCGATTGGAGCGCCATGTCCGTGTCCGCGACAAAGACCGGATGTCGAGCCTGCCGATAGAAGCCCTCTATATGTCCGTTTGGGGAGTCAGCATGTCGAGGAAGATCCGGGCGGCGGGGGAGAGCACTCCAGGGCGGCGGACGAGATGGATCTCGCGCTTCAGCGCCGGATCCACCGACACCAGCACGGCACCCTCGAGCGCGGCGACCCGGGCCAGTGGGCGGGGTAGCACGGCGCAGCCCGCGCCGGCCACCACCAAGTGCAGCGCGGACTCGCGGTGGCCGACCTCCACGGCCACCGACAGCTCGACGCCCCGGCGTTCGGCTTCCTTGGTGAGCAGGTCGCGGACCAGGGTGCCCGTGAAGCCGGTGACCAGGTCCAGCGTGAGCAGCTCATCGATGCTCATCGTCCCGGTCTTCGGCTCCGGTGTTCCCGGCGGCAATGTGACCACCAGTTCCTGGTTGCCGATGTAGTCGCTCTGGAGCTCCACGAACGGCCGGCTCATCGTGTCGGCGACCCCGAGCTCGGCGGCGCCACTGCGTACCGCCTCGCGCACGTCGTCCCCGAGCTCGGACTGCATCAGGCGCACCTGTACCTGCGGGTGGGCGCGCCGGAACCGGCCGATGACCTCGGCGAGGGGATCGAGGGCCAGGGTCGGGAGGCTGACGAGGTCGAGCCTGCCCGCGGTGAGACCGACGACCTCCTGCACGCAGGCGCGGCCGACCTCCATCTCCCGCAACGCGCGGCGGGCCGAGTCGACGAGTGCCTCGCCCGCGGCGGTGACGCGCACCCCGCGCGGCAGGCGGTGGAACAGCTCGGCACCGAGCTCGCGCTCGAGCACCTTGATGGAGTGCGACAGCGACGGCTGCGCGACCAGCAGCGCGCTGGCCGCGGCGCTGAACCCGCCGTGGTCCACCACGGCCAGGAAGTACTCGAGGTGACGTCGTTCCACGGCGCACTCCTACGGCAGCGTGCCCGCACGGTCAACACTCCTGCCATAGGCGGCATCTATCCGGACGCGTGAAAAAGGGTCTGGCAGCGACCGCTTCGAGCGCGCTGAGGGCCTTCCCGTGACGCGCCGCACATGCTTTACTGCCCGTAATTTGGCAACCGGAGTTGCAGTGTAGGTAACACAATCGGTCTCCGCGCATCCGCGTTCCCGTGTCGGGGCCGGGCATCCAGGACCTGAGGAGAAGCATGCGACCAGGCACGAAGCTGGTGACGCTCGCGGCGGCGATCACCACCACCGCCGCGCTGGCGGCCTGCGGACCGACCAATGCCGAGCTGAGCAGTGTGGGCCAGGAGGAGGGCGGCAGGCAGGCGATCACCGTCGGTGCGCTGCCCATCGCCTCCAGCGCCGCCCTGCACCTCGGCATCGACAAGGGCTACTTCGCCGAGGAAGGGCTCGACGTCACGGTGCAGTCGATCCCGAACCCCGCAGGCGCCATGGCGGCGTTGCAGGGCGGACAGGCGCACTTCGCCTACACGCCGTCGATGCCGATGCTGACCGCGCTGTCGCAGGGCATCGACCTCAAGGTGGTCGCGGCCGCGGACGGCTACCCGGAGGGCGCCTACGAGCAGTGGGAGGCGAGCGGGCGCACGACCCAGCCCGACGACACCGCCGTGCTGGTGGGTGAGCAGAGCCCGATCTCCTCGCCGCGCGACCTGGAGGGCAAGATCGTCGCAGTGCCGGCCAGGAAGGCCCAGCTCGAGGTGACCATCGCGTCCTCGGTCAAGCAGGCAGGCGGTGATCCGGCCAAGGTCAAGTGGATCGCCCTCAGCTTCCAGGACATGATCCCGGCGCTGGAGAGCGGGCGGGTCGACGCCATCGGCGAGGTGACCCCGTTCGTCGAGCAGGCGAAGTCGAAGGGCGCGCGGGTGCTCGACTACCCGGGCATCAGCACCTTCCGCGAAGGTGCCGTCGGGCTGTGGGTGGCGACGGGCTCCTTCGTGGAGTCCAACCCCGACGTGGTGCAACGGTTCCGCCGGGCGATGCACAAGGCCAATTCCTACGCCAACGAGCACATCGACGAGGCGCAGGTCAAGGCGGCGGAGGTCACCAGGATTCCGCTCGAGATCCTCGAGGCGGGCGAGCCGCCGTACTGGCCGGACGCCGTCGAGCCGGCTGAGATCGACCGCGCCGCGCAGGTGATGGTGGATCTCGGGTACCTGACGGCGAAGCCCGCGACCGACGCGCTGGTGGTGTGAGGTCATGGCTGTCACCACGGGTCGCCGCACGGACCCGGCGGCGTCACGGCGAAGCTTCTCGGCAGGAGCCGCGGCCATCGCCGTCGTGCTCTGCCTGGTCGTGTGGGAGGTACTCGCCCGCGGTCCGCTGGCGGGCGGCCCGTTCCCCACGGTCGGGCAGATCGCCGGGGCGCTGATCGAGCTGGTAGGCCTGCCCGCCTTCTGGGCGTCGCTGGGCGAGACCGTCGCCACGGCGTTGATCGGGCTCGGCGCCGCCGTCGTCGTGGGTGTCGTGCTGGGCAACCTGCTCGGAGCAGTGGACTTCGCCTACCGGAGCACCCGGCTGATCATCGAGGTGCTCAAGCCCATCCCCCCGATCGTGGTCATGCCGCTCGTGCTGCTGTTGCTGGGCCCGAGCCCCGAGATGGGCGTGTTCCTGGTGTTCTTCGGTTGCGTCTGGCCGGTCCTCATCCAGACCGTCGCCGGGGTGCGCGACGTCGATCCGGTGCTGGTGGACACCGCCCGGTCCTTCGGATTCAGCCGGATGCAACGGGCCGTGCGGCTCGTGCTGCCGAGCGCAGGCGCCTTCATCGTGACCGGCGTGCGGATCGCGGGCTCGGCCGCATTCGTGATCGCCGTCGTCGCCCAGCTCGTCGGTGGCGCGCCCGGCATCGGGCACGACCTGTTCGTCGCGCAGAGCGCCGGGCTCTACCCGCAGATGTACGCGCTCGTGTTCGTGATGGGCATGGTCGGACTCGCGTTCAACCACGCCCTGCGCGCCTTCGAGAAATGGGTCCTGCACTGGCACCCGTCGGTGCGGAAGGAGGTGCTCCGGTGAACCGACGCATCCGTTCGCTCGCGACCGAGCTGTGGCTGCCGGTGCTCGTGGTGGTGCTCTGGTGGTGGGCCTCGGCCCGGGCCGACCTCGTCTTCTACCCGCCGCTCTCCGACATCCTGCAACGGTTCCAGGAGATGTGGCTGTTCGACCGCTTCCTCTCCGACGTCGTACCGAGCCTGCGCAACCTCGCGGTCGGCTACGTGGTCTCCGCACTGGCCGGGGTGGGCCTCGGCGTCATCGTGGCCAGACTGCGGCTGGTCCGCGCGGCGATCGAGCCGATCGTGCACTTCCTCCGCTCGATCCCGCCGGTGGCGCTCGTGCCGCTCGCGATCCTGGTGCTCGGCTTCGGCCCGGAGATGAAGATGACGATCATCGCGTTCAGCGCGGTGTTCGCCACCCTCATCGCCACCCTCGACGGGGTGCGCGCGGCCGACCCGCTGCTCGACGAGGTCACACAGGTGTACCGGATCTCCGGGCGCGACAAGCTGTTCCGGGTGATCCTGCCCGCGGCGGCGCCGCAGATCCTCAGCGGACTCCAGGTGAGCCTGCAGATCGCGTTCGTCGTGATGATCACCAGCGAGATGCTGGCCTCCACCGAGGGCATCGGCTACATGACGATCCTCGCCCAGCAGACCTTCGCGATCACCGACATGTGGTCGGGCATGCTCCTGCTCGGCGTGCTCGGTTACTTGCTCAACCTTCTCTTCACCGTGGCCGAGCGTCGTGTCCTGCATTGGCACATCGGCATGCGTACCCAGGCCACCAGCCGATAAGGGGCAACTCATGATGACTGAAGTCGCGACCGAACAGAACATCCCGCAGCGGGAGCAGAGGCTCGTCGTCGACGGGCTGCGAAAGGTCTACGGAACCGGGCAGAACGCCAAGACCGTGCTGGACGACCTGAGTTTCGACGTCGGCGTCGGGGAGTTCGTGTCCATCGTCGGCCCCTCCGGAGCGGGCAAGACCACACTGCTGAAGTGCCTTTCCGGCCTCATGCCGCCCACCGCGGGCACCGCCTACCTCGACGGCGAGCCGATCGAGGGGCCGCCTGCGAAGCTCGCCCTGGTGTTCCAGGAGTACACCCGCTCACTGATGCCGTGGCTGACCGTCGAGAAGAACGTCACGCTGCCGCTGACCGGCAAACTGTCCAAGAAGGACATGAAGGAGCGGGCAGCCGAGGCGCTCGACGCCGTCGCCCTCGCCGACGTGCCCCGGCGCTACCCGTGGCAGCTCTCCGGCGGTATGCAGCAGCGCGTCGCGATCGCCAGGGCCCTGGCCTACCAGCCCGAGGTGCTCGTGATGGACGAGCCGTTCGCGTCGGTGGACGCGCAGACCCGCTTCGAGCTGGAGGACCTGGCGCTCCGCGTGCGCGACCGCTTCGGCATCACGGTCGTGCTCGTCACCCACGACATCGACGAGGCCGTGTATCTCGCCGACCGCGTGGTCGTGCTGGGCGGCGCTCCCTGCGGCGTGCGCGAGATCATCGACGTCGATCTGCCCACGCCGCGCGACCAGGTGCGGACGAAGGCCGAGCCGCGCTTCACCGAACTGCGCAGCAAGGTGTTCGAGCTGATCCGCGCTCGCTGAGCCGAGCCGGAGGCGATCCGGAACGCGAAGAGGGTGGGCGGTCGCGACCGCCCACCCTCTTCGCGTTGTCCCGATCAGGCCTCGTGGACCATCGTGCCGCCCACCACGGTCAGCACCGGGGTGACCGAATGCAGCTCGTGGTCGTCGACCGCGAGGATGTCCTCGGCCAGCACGGTGAGATCGGCGAGCTTGCCAGGGGAGATGGTGCCCTTCTCGTGCTCCCTGCCCTCCTGGTACGCCGGGCCGGCGGTCCACGCCCGCAGCGCCTGCTCCCGGGTGATCCGCTCCTCCGGGCCGCTGACGGTGCCCGACCCCCGGGTCTCCCGGAGCACGAGGGTCTCGACGGCTTGGCGCCAGTCGGGGAAGGTGACCGGGGCGTCCGAACTGTCGGCCACCACGACGCCGTTGTCGAGCAGGGTGCGGATGGGCATGTTGCGGTGCCAGGTGTGCTCGTCCACCAGGCCGCGCAGCCCGTCCGAGGCCTGCCACTTGATCAGGGCGTTGGTGTTGGCCACGAGGCCGTGCTCGGCCATGAGGCGGATCGCGCGCTCGCTCGGCAGGTTCGCGTGGATCAGGACATGGCGTGCGTCCGGCCACGGGTCGGCGTCCATCGCGGCGTGGAAGGCGTCCACCACGGCGTCACACGCACGGTCGCCGGTGGCGTGCACCTGCACCTGGAAACGGCTGCGGTGCAGCAGTGTGATGGCGGCGTTCAAGGTCTCCAGGCGTGCGCTGTCGGTCTTTCCCTCGGTCACCAGCGAGCCGCAGCAGCCGTCGTCGTAGGGCTGCGACATCCACGCCGAGCGCAGGACCGGGATGCCGTCGGCGAAGAGCTTGCAACCGCCGATCCGCAGCCAGTCGTCGCCGAGACCCGACGACGATCCGACGTAGCGCATCGCCTCCTCGAGGACTCTCGTCGTCGTGGTGACCGACGGCCACGTCCAGTTGAGCAAGGTGGTGATCCGCGCGGTGAGCGCCTGGCTGCGCCGCAGGGCGACGTAGTCGCGCAGCATCGTGGGCGTGACGATCGGGTCGGTCACGCTCGTCACGCCGAGCACGTTGAGCTGCCGGATCCCGGCGAGCGTGGCGGCGCGACGCTCGCCGGCCGAGGGTTCCGCGACGTGGTCGGCCACCAGTGCGACCGCCGACTCGTGCAGTTCGCCGGTCGGTTCGCCTGTCGCCGGCTCACGCACGATGTGGCCGCCCTCGGGGTCCGGCGTCGCGGACGTGACACCTGCCGCGCGCAGGGCCCGTGAGTTGGCCAGCGCCGCATGCGCGGAGAAGTGGGTGAGCAGCACCGGATGGTCCGGGGTGATGTCGTCGAGGTCCGTCCGGTTCACCGCGACGCCTCGTGCAGCGACGTCGGCCAGCGCACCGGCAGTCCACCCCCAGCCGCGGATCCAGGTTCCGGCCGGGGTGGCGGCGGTTCGTTCGGCGACCAGTCGCCGGATGTCGGCCATGCTCGACACCGCCCGGTCGCTGACGTCGAGGCTGAAGGGCGGCCGCGACAGCCCGAAGAACTGCAGGTGCAGATGGGAGTCGTTGATGCCGGGCAGGACCGAGCCACCCGCGAGGTCGACTCGCCGCGTGCCCGGGCCGGCGAGCGCGAGGACGTCGCGCTCCGACCCGACCGCCACGATCCGCCCGTCGTGGACGGCTACCGCGGAAGCGACGGAGGAGGTCTTGTCGAGGGTGACCACTCGCCCGGAGTGCAGGATGAGATCAACGGGAGGCATGGAGCTCCGTTACGTAGATGGAAACCGTCGTTTTGTATAAGGTTACGGTTGACGGCACTTGGGGACAAGAAAGGACGGGACGTGGCGAGAACCGACCGCAGCGCAGTGGCCAAAGCCCTGGATCTGCTGACCGCACTGGCCGATGCGGACGGTCCGATGCGACTGTCCGAGCTCGCCGAGCGGGTCGATCTGCACCGGGCCACGGCCTATCGTTCGCTTGCCGAATTGACCGCGCGCAACTTCGTCGCCCGGGACGAGAACGACCGCTACATCCTCGGCTGGGCGCTGCTGCGGATGGCACAGGGCCCAGCCGCGCGCCACGCGCTCGGCGATGTCGCCCGGCCGGTGCTGAGCAGGCTCGCCGCCGACGTCGACCGCATAGCCGGGATCGAGGTTCTCGAACGGGAAGGTTGCCGCGTGATCGAGACCGTACGGTCGGAGCGCTACCAGCGTTTCCTCGGCTTCGGCGGCGAGGTGTTCGAGCCGTGGCGGTCGGCGAGCGGTCTGGTCCTGCTCGCCTTCGGGGGAGCCGAGCAGCGCGAGGGCGCTCTCGAGCGCGCCGCCGAGGCCGGTCTCGACGCGCGCGAGCTCGCCGCACGCCTCGACCGGACCGCAGCGACCGGCTTCGCCTACTCCGCGGGTGGTCTCGACCCGTTGATCGCCGACGTGGCCGTTCCGGTGCTCGAGGCGCGCGGACGGTGCCGCGCCGCCATCTCGGTCACCGGCTTCGTCCAGGATCTCAGCGAGGCCACGGTGGAGGAAGTCTCCGAAGCGGCACGTGCGGCTGCCCGTGAACTGCAGGACGTGCTCAACAACGGCAACCAGGCGGGTCAGCCGCGGGCCGGGCTCGGAGCGGGAGCGGAGGCCGGCGACGGACGTGGTGCGTACGAGCTGACGGCACGGCCAGGCGCCTGAAAGAGCGCGTTCGGCGCGTCTACTCGCCGCGAGGGGTGCACCGGTCCCGCCCCGGCCAGCAGGAGGTACCACTCGCGGTGATCACGGCCGGGCGTATGCCTCGTCTGCAGCGGACAGGTGGGGAAGCTGTCCGGGGGAGCGGGTGCCGAAGGGGATCACGTCCAGATCGTCGGGGACGTGGAAGGTGCCGTTGAACCGGCTGCCGGCGGAGAGCCAGACGGCGCGCGGCGTCGTGCCGGGCACGAGATGGTGCAGCGCCAGCGCCTTCGCCCCGGCGGCGTTCGCGATCTCCACCGCCTGGGCGGGGCTGGTGTGGGATTTCGTGTGGTGGTCGATCGACGCCTGTGCGGTCGGGCCGCCTCCGGCGTAGGTGCGGTGCACCCAGTCGAAGTCGATGGCCTCGTGCAGCAGCAGGTCGGTGCCGGTGGCCAACCGTACGAGGTTGTCGCAGGGAGCGGTGTCACCGGAGATCGTGACCGAGCCGTGCGGGGTATCGAACCGGAAGGCGAACGCCGGTGCGATCGGCGGGTGCTGCACGAGCGTGGCGGTGACGGTGACGAGCTCGTCGGAGTAGACCTCGAACGGTTCCATGCCCGCCGGTGTCGGGTTGTCGTTCGGATGGTATCCGGTGGCCGCCGGAATCCGGATGTCCTCGGGCAGGAAGTAGTCGAACGGGCTGGGGCGCAACGCATCGAGGATCCGGTCGTTGAGATCGGCGGCGTGGGCGGCCATGAAGTGCCTGAACATGCCGGTGATGCCCGGCGTCGGGTCATCGGGAAAAACCGGCTTCGGAACGGCAATGGCCCGAGGGGCAACCGGGGGCAGTGCGCCCCGGTCACCAGGACCGATGATCTCGATCTGATGCTGGTGTTCGGTGAACGTGAAGATGCCGAACACGGCCAGGCTCGCCAAGTCGACCGTGTGGTCGGAGTGCAGGTGCGTGATGAAGATGCCGCGCAACGAGCTGATGGGCAGCCCGGCGAGGTTCAGCTGGCGCCCGACCCCGTGTCCGGCGTCGACGAGGTAGATGCGGTCGTCGATGACGACGGCGGTTGCGATGCCGGAACGCTTGCCCGCATCTGCACCCGACCACCATCGCGGACCACCGGCCGTGCCCAACGTGACGACTCGCGGCCCGAGTTCGCCGTTGTTCGTCCTGGCCAGGGGAGCGGAGGTGCTTCCAGTCACGACGCGATTGGACCGCACCTTGCGCGACCAACACCAATACCAAATTTCACGTCTCCTGATAAACGGCTTCTATGGCTGGGTCCATCACTCGCCAGCTGACGCTGCAGACTCACTTGCGAGAAGCTCGAGCCAGGGGCTCAATTGCATCGAACGGCGCTGCCGGAGCCGGAGCATTGTGTCCACGGTCGCGCGCAGCGCCGTGACCCGGGCGACGTGATCGATGTCTATCGCGCCGACACCTTCTGGAGCTCCGATCACCGCGGCGATGTGCGGTGGGAGAGTGCCGAGCAGTCCGGCAACGGGGCCGGAGCGCGACTCGAGCGCACGGGCCGAGACGCGGACGGAGCCCAGTCGGTCGCCGAGGTCGACGACGGTGTCGGCGTCGAGGACGACGCCCCATCCGGTGTCGCCGATCGTCTCGAGGGCGCGCTCGAGGGTGTCGACGTCGGTGCTGGGCACGACCGAGAGGAGCGGCCGCAATCTGTACCGGCCGGCGAGTTCGGCGAGGGATTTGAACAGCGCGGCCTGGTCAGCGCCGTCGCCCGATGTCGGATGATGATCTGCGGGCCCTCGCGGACCGCTGCTGCGCCGGGCGCGCGCGGCGACGCTGCTCTTGCTCGCCCTGCCCGGTTCCACGTACCTCTACCAGGGCGAGGAGCTCGGCCTGCACGAGGTTGCCGACATCCCGGCCGCCGAGCGGCAGGACCCGGCGTTCTTCCGCAACCCGGGCGTGGACATGGGCCGCGACGGCTGCCGGGTACCGCTGCCGTGGAGCCGGGAGGGCTCGTCGTTCGGCTTCGGCGCGGGGGCGCCGCACCTGCCGCAGCCCGCGTGGTTCGCGGAGTGCTCCGTCGAGGTGCAGGACGACGACCCCGCCTCGGTGCTCTCGCTCTACCGCCGTGCCCTGGCGCTGCGGCACGAGCTGCAGAGCAACGCGGAACTGGAATGGCTGGAAACGGGGCACCCTCACGTGCTCGCGTTCCGCAGGCCGAACGGGTGGATGAGCGTGACCAACTTCGGCGAGGAGCCGGTGGACCTGCCCCCGGGCGAGGTGCTGCTCACGAGTGCCCCCCTCGCCGACGGGCACCTCGTTCGGGGGTCGACCGCCTGGCTGCGCTGAATCTCCCCGCCCCGCCGACAGCTCGAGCGAAGGACCAGGCATCCGTGCACGGTCGGCCGGTGAGCGACGGTGAGTAGGCACGTGTCGGTATGGCGGCGGGCACGACGTCGGCGGCGCCGACGCGGTCGTCGAGCAGCAGCGGCTCGGGCAGCCTTGCGCGCGGCGGGGTCGATGCGGGTGGCGCTGTCGACCACCAGCCGCGCGCGTCGCTCGCGGTTCAGGCGATCCCGGCGAGGTCGCGGCGACGACCCTCCCGGGTGACGACGACCGCCAGGAGGCACAGGGCGAGGGCTGCGATCCACACCCCGCCGAGCAGGGCGATGCTTCCGCCCGCGGCCACGACGAGCGCTGCCGCGATGGCCGGGCTGAACCCGGCGCCCAGCGTCGCGGCGCCCTGGAAGCACAGGGAGGCACCGGTGAACCGCACGGAGGTCGGGAACAGCTCGGCCATGAAGGCCGCCAGCGGCCCGAGGATGACCCCTTGGATCCCCTGGGCCACCATCACCGCAATGGTGAAACCGACGACCGTGCCGCCCTGGACGAGCAGGAGCATCGGGTAGGCGAAGAGCATGGCGCCGGCGATGCCGGCGATGAGGATGGGCTTGCGCCCGAACCGGTCGCACAGCCGGGCGCTGATGATCGTCATGACGAACATGACCACGGCCGCCAGCGCCTGGAGTTGAGCACGCCGGTCTTGTCGGCCCCGTTCACCACCGCGAAGTTGACGGCCCAGACGGTGGCGATGCCGGCGATGGTGAACTGGCTGATGCCGGTCAGCACTCCGAGAACGAGGTTCTTCGGGTACTTGCTGAACACGGTGACGATCGGGGTGCGGCGCTGCTCGGCCTCGGCCTCGAACCTCTGGAAGAGCGGACTCTCGGCAATCTTCAGCCGAATGATCAGGCCGAGGGCCACCAGCAGGATGCTCAGCAGGAACGGCAGGCGCCAACCCCAGCTGAAGAACTGCTCGTCGGGCAGGAGCGTGGTGAGTGAGACGGCCACCGTGGCGAGGATCGCACCCGCCGGCGCGCCCAGGTTGGCGAAGCTGGCGGCGAAGCCGCGCCTCCCGCCGGGAGCGTGCTTGATGGCGATCAGCATGGCGCCGCCCCACTCCCCACCGACCGCGATTCCCTGGAGAACCCGCAGGACGATCAGCAGGACCGGGGCGATGGCACCGATCTGCGCGGTGGACGGCAGCAGGCCCATGGCCGTCGTCGCGGCACCCATCATCAGCATGGAGGCCACCAGGACGCCCTTGCGGCCGATCCGGTCGCCGAAATGGCCGAAGATCGCCGCGCCGAGCGGGCGGGCCACGTACCCGGCGGCGAGGGTGCCCAACGAGGCGAAGCTCGCGAGGGCGGGGCTGAGGGAGTTGAAGAAGACCTCGCCGAAGACCACGGCCGCGGCGGTCGCGTAGAGCAGGAAGTCGTAGTACTCGATGGCGCTGCCCATGAAGCTGGACGCCAGGATGCGCCGCATGTGCCGGCTGTTGAGGCTGTTCTCGGGCGGCTCGGGGGAGCTCTCGGTCGTGCTCGTCATCCTCGTTGATGCGCTCACCATCAGACCTTTCTCGTGACGACGGTGTCGGGGACCGGGCGATGGGCGAAGGAGATGACCTCGAGGTCGTCGGGTACGAAGACGGGTCCGGCGAACGTCTCCTCCGCGCCCCGCCACACCGACGGGTCGGCGTTGCCGGGGACGAGGTGGTGCAGTGCCAGTGCGCGTGCCCCGGCCCGGGTGGCGATCTCTCCGGCCTGCGCCGGGGCGGTGTGCGACTTGCGGTGGTGGTCCAGGCTCGCGGCGGCGGTCTGCGGGTCCTCGTCCGCGTAGGCCCGCTCGGCCCAGCTGAAGTCGATCGCCTCGTGGAGGAGCAGATCGGTGCCGCGGGCCAGGCGCACGAGGTTGTCGCACGGCGCCGTGTCGCCGGAGATGGTCACCGATCCTGTGGGGGTGTCGAAGCGGTAGGCGAACGCGGGGGCGACCGGCGGATGCTCGACGAGGGTCGCGGTCACCGTCACCTGGTCGTCGCGGAAGACCTCGAAGGGCGCCATGCCCGCCGGGGTGGGATTGTCGTTGGGGTGGTAACCGGAAGCGGCAGGGACGTCGATGTCCTCCGGTAGGAAGAACCGGTAGGGCGAGGGCCGCAGGGAATCGAGCATCCGGTCGACGAGGTCCGTCGAGTAGGCCTGCATGAGCGCCGCGAACATCTCCGTGGTGCCGCGCGTGGGGTTCTCGGCGAAGAGGACCTCCGGGTGGTTCGCCGCCCGACCGGACACCGGCGGGAGCACCCCGCGGTTGCCCGGGCCGAGGAGCCTGATCGGTGGGCGGTCGGGGTCCTTGATGTTCATGAACCCGAAGACGCTCAGTGCCGCCAGGTCGATGGTGTGGTCGGAGTGCAGGTGGGTGAGGAAGACCCCGCGCAGCGACGGGATCGAGAGGCCGGCCCGCGAGAGCTGGGCAGCCGCACCCTGGCCGCAGTCCACGAGGTACGTCGCGCCGCCCACCACCACTGCTGTGGCGATGCCCGCGCGCTGCACCCCGTGCTCGTGACGCCACCACCGCGGCCCTCCGGCGGTGCCGAGGGTCACGATGTACGGCTCGAACGATTCGATCTGGTCCACGCGGTGCTCCCGCCGTCGGGCCTCATGGTCGCTCCTTCGCAGGCCGGCCAGGCTGCGGCCGAGCTGAGGCCGGCGCCCCGGCAGTTCGGGGGAGCCGGCCCCCGAGTGCTGCTGGAGGAGATGCCCACCACTATGAGCGCCGTCGCTGCGACCCGAAAATCACAAGTATCTGGAGAACTTCTTTAGAATCACTGAATGCATGACTTCACGCTGCGCCAGCTGGAGTACTTCGTCGCCGTCGTCGAGGAGGGCTCGGTCACTGCGGCCGCGCGACGGCTGCACGTCTCGCCGGGCGGCGTGTCGCTGGCCATCAGCGAGCTCGAGTCGTCGCTGAAGGTCCAGCTCACGCTGCGACGGCGAGCCAAGGGCGTCACGGTCACACCCGCCGGACGCTGGGCGGTCGAGCAGGCCCGGGCAGTACTGGAGAAGTCCGCCGAACTCCAGGAGATCGCCCGCGTCGTCCGCGGCGAGCTCGTAGGTCCGCTGCGGATCGGGTGCTTCACCACCCTGTCGCCGTGGCTCCTGCCGCGGATCATCGCCCACTTCACCCAGCAGTACCCCGGGGTGACGGTCGAGCTGTCGGAGGGACCTTCCGACGGCCTGCAACGCCGGCTGCACGACGGCGAGCTCGACGTCGTCCTCATGTACTCCAACCACCTCGCCCCCGGCGTGGACATCGAGGAGATCGTCCCGGTCCGGCTGCAGCTCGTCCTGCCTCCCACGCACCGGCTGGCAGGCCTGGACGAGGTGCCCCTGCGCGAGGTCCAGGACGAGCCGGCGATCCTCCTCGCCCTCCAGCCGGCGCAGGGGCTCGTCGAGAACATCCTTCGCGCCGCGGGCTTCGAAGCGAAGGTTCGCTGGCGCAGCACGAACGTCGAGACGATCCGCTCCATGGTGGCGCGCGGCCTCGGCTACACGATCATCATGGGCCGCCCCCACGGCGACCGGACCTATGACGGCCTTCCCCTGGCCTACAAACGGATCGCGGACGAGGTACCCCGGAACGCTGTCGTGGTCGCCTACCCCACCGGTACGACCCCGACGGCGAAGGTCCGCACCCTCATCGACTTCTGCCGCCACGAGTTCGCCGAGGAAGGGCAGCCCGTGCAGTAGAGCCCGTGGGATCAGGCCCGAGTGGCGGACGCTGCGAGCGCCTGTTCGATCCACGACACGGTCGTGGCGAGGTTCTGCGTCCACTCGGGGAGCCGGTCGCGGCGGAAGCGGGCGGTGGGCATGGCGATCGAGACGCCCGCGACCACCGTGCTGTCGGCACCTCGTACGGCGCGGCCGATCGCGGTCACGCCGGTCTCCGTCGCCTGGTCGTTGATCGCGAACCCTTGGCGCCGGACGCGGCGCAGCTCCCGTAGGAGCGCCGGCAGGTCCGCAACCGGCGAGTCGACCGCGGAGTACAGCTCGGCGAGCTCCTCGTCGGAGCGGGTCGCCAGCACCGCGCGGCCACCGGAGGCGAGGTGGGCCGGGAGCATGCGGCCCTCGCGGTCGCCGACGCGCAGCACCTGGCTGCATTCGACGGTGGCGACGAAGCGCACCTGGTCGCCGACGACGACCTGGAGGTTCGCGGTCTCGTCGGTCCGTTCGACGAGCGCCTGCAGGTGGGGCAGGGCCAGCCGGCGCATGTCGGCGACCGGCTCGACGGGCGCCTGCTTGCGCAGGACGAGGCCTGCGACGTAGCGGCGGTCCGCGTCCTGCTCGGCGAAGTCGCGGTAGACGAGCATCGCGAGCAGCCGGTGCGCGGTCGACCGGGCGACCCCCAGCCGTTCCGCCGCGTCCGTGACGCGCAGCGGCCCCTCCTGCTGCAGGACGGTGGCGAGACGGAGCGCGTGGTCGACGGAGTCGATCCCGTACGCAGGCGTGTTCTTCATAGCAGAATTCTAGCTCCCGCAGAGCAGAACGGCCGTAGCGTTCCCGGTCATGACAGGGATCGCGACGACGTCGTCGGGTCACCGGGCCGCCATCACGGTCACGGTGCTGTGCTGGGTGCTCGTCGTCTTCGACGGCTACGACCTGATCGTCTACGGGACGGTGCTGCCCGCCCTGCTCGCCGAGCCGGGCTGGGGGCTGACGCCCGCGACGGCCGGGTTGCTCGGCAGCCTCGCCTTCGCCGGGATGCTGGTGGGGGCCTTGCTCGCGGGCTTCCTCTGTGACCGGCTGGGCCGGCGCTGGACGATCCTGGCCTGCACGGTGTGGTTCTCGGTGTTCACCGCGCTGTGTGCAGTCGCCACCGGGCCCGAGATGTTCGGTGCTTTCCGGCTCCTCGCCGGCATCGGGCTGGGTGGCCTGGTTCCCTCGGCGAACGCGCTCGGTGCCGAGTTCGTCGCGCCGCGGCGCCGTTCGCTCGTGGCGACGCTGATGATGTCCGGGGTGCCGATCGGCGGTTCGCTGGCCGCGTTGATCGGGATCGTGGTCCTGCCCGGGCACGGCTGGCGTCCGATGTTCGCGATCGCGCTGCTCGCCGTCGTCGTCGTGTTGCCGATCTGCGTGTTCCGGCTGCCCGAGTCGCCCGCCTGGCTGCGCTCCCACGGCCGCTCGACGGAGGCCGAACGCGTCGAGCAGCGGTTCGGGCTGGTGCCGGAGGAGGGCGGCGTCGTCGAGCGGGTCGGCGTCTCCGCGCTCGTCCGAGCCCCGTTCCTGCGGCCGACCGTGCTGTTCGCGCTCGCCACGCTGGCCACGCTGTTCGCCTGGTACGGCCTGGGCACCTGGTTGCCGCAGCTGATGCGCACGGCCGGATTCGACCTCGGTCCGGCGCTGGCGTTCCTGCTCGCCCTGAACCTCGGCGCCGTCCTCGGGTCCCTGGTGAGTGCGTGGGGAGGGGTCCGGTTCGGGCCGGTCCCGACCGGCGTGGTCGCCTGCCTGGCAGCCGCGGGCGGACTTCTGCTGCTGCTCACCGGACCCGGCAGCGCCGTCTCCTACCTGGCGCTGGTGTTCGCGGGCGTCGGGACACACGGCACGCAGTGCCTCATCATCGCCGCGGTCGCCAGCCACTACCCGGCCGCGCTGCGCGGCTCCGCCCTGGGGAGCGCGCTCGGCGTCGGCCGGATCGGCGCCGTGGCCGCACCGCAGGTCGGCGGGTTGCTGCTCGCCGCCGGGTTCGGGGTCGACGCCAACTTCCTCGTCTTCGCCATTGCCGCCGCCCTCGCCGGCTTGGTCCTGCTGTTCGCCCCGCGGGCGGTTGCGGCGGCCCGGCCGGCCCGTACCGAAGAAGAAGGAGTGACCATCCGATGACCTCCACCCTCTCCCCGGTCTCGCTGACGGCCATCGACGCCCCGGGGCAGCCGACGCCGTCGCCGGAGCTCGAGGAGCTCTACCGCGGGTTCGAGCAGGAGCTGCTCGTGCCGCTGTGGACCGAGATCGGTGACCTGATGCCCAGCAGCCCTCGTCCTGGCGCGCAGGCGCACGCCTGGCGGTGGCAGAACCTGCTGCGGCTCGCGGAGCGGTCGGGCGACCTGGTGCCGGTCGGCCGCGGCGGTGAGCGGCGGGCGATCGCACTGGCCAACCCCGGCCTGGGTGGGGCGCCGTTCGCCACGCCGACGCTGTGGGCGGCGATCCAGTACCTCAACCCGGGCGAGGACGCTCCCGTGCACCGCCACACCCAGCACGCGTTCCGGTTCGTGGTGGAGGGCGAGGGCGTCTGGACGGTCGTCGACGGCGACCCGGTGGCGATGCGGCGCGGGGACTTCCTGCTGACGTCGGGGTGGCGGTTCCACGGGCACCACAACCAGAGCGACGCGCCGATGGCGTGGCTGGACGGGCTGGACATCCCGTTCTCCCACTACCTGGGGACGACGTTCTTCGAGTTCGGTCCGGACGCCGTGGCCGACCGGTCGACGCCTCCGCGGTCGCGCGCCGAGCGGCTGTGGGCGCATCCGGGGCTGCGGCCCGTGTCGCAGCCCGGACCGGCCGACAGCTCGCCGATCGCCGCCTACCGATGGGAGCACACCGACGCCGCGCTGGCCGACCAGCTCGCGCTGGAGGACGCCGGGCACGCGGGTGTCGTCGAGCCCGGCCACGCGGCGGTGCGGTTCACCAACCCGACGACGGGCGGCGACGTGATGCCGACCATCCGGGCCGAGATGCACCGGCTGCGCGCCGACACCCGGACCGCGACCCGCCGCGAGGTCGGGTCCGCCGTCTGGCAGGTGTTCGACGGGGCCGGCCGGGTTCGCGTCGGCGACCGCGAGTGGCCGGTCGAGCGCGGTGACCTGGTCGTCGTCCCGTCCTGGCAGCCGTTGACCGTCACCGCCGAGACCGAGTTGGACCTGTTCCGGTTCAGCGACACCCCGATCGTCGAGCGCCTGCACGCGGACCGCGTCCAGGTGGAAGGAGCACCCGCATGAGACTGGCCACCCTGCGTACGACCGACGGCACCCGCGCGGCCCGGATCGAGGACGGCACGGCCGTCGAGCTGGACGCCCCGGACGTCGGGGCGCTGCTGGCCGATCGGCGGTGGCGCGAGCGGGTCGCCGCGGACGGGCCCCGGCACGACCTCGCCGGGGTCGAGCGGGCCCCGGTGGTCCCGCGCCCCGGGAAGATCTTCTGCGTCGGGCTGAACTACGGCACCCACATCCTGGAGATGGGCCGGAAACTGCCGCAGTTCCCGACGCTGTTCGCGAAGTTTCCCGAGGCGCTGGTCGGGCCGGCCGACCCGATCGCCCTCGACCCGGCATCCGTGGCCGTGCGTGCACGCCGTCGACCTGGCCGCCGGGCTCACGTTCGCCGACTTGCCGGAACCGTTCTGCGCGGCGCTGCTCGACGACGTCGCGCGCCGGCGCGGGGCCCGCCCGGGCCCGGCGCTGCTCCTCGTGACCCCGGACGGGGTCCGTGAGGTGGCGGGAGAGGGCACCCAGCGGCGCGTCGAGCTCCCGCTCGCCGACGCCACCGAGTGGATGACGGGCCGCGCCGACCGTCCCGACCTGCCGGCGTTGCCCCGATGGTTGTGAAGGAGACAGCGATGACTACGAAGATCGACACCGATGTCGTCGTCGTGGGCGGCGGGATCGGCGGACTGGGCAGCGCGCTGGCCCTGACCCGGGCCGGCGTCCGCGTGCGCGTGCTGGAACAGGCCACGGAGTTCGGCGAGGTCGGCGCGGGCCTGCAGATGGCCCCCAACGCCACCCGCATCCTGCGCAGCTGGGGGCTGCTGGAGCGCGTCGTGGCTCGCGGTGTCGTGCCGCAGCGGCTGGCCATGCGCGACGCCGTGGACGGCCAGGAGCTGACCCACCTCGACCTGGCCGACGTCGAGCGCCGCTACGGCGCCCCGTACGTGGTGATCCACCGCAGCGACCTGCACGCGATCCTGTTGGAGGCGTGCCGGGAGGCCGGCGTCGAGCTGGTGACCGACGCCGCCGTCACCGGCGTCGAGCTCGGACCCGACCGCGCGGTGGCCCTCGGCGACGGGCGGCACGACGGCGGGCGGATCGTCCTCGCCGCCGACGGGCTCGGGTCCCGGCTGCGGCGGCGGCTCAGCGCCGACGAGCCGGTCAGCTCCGCCTACGTCGCCTACCGGGGGGCGGTCCCGCTCGAGGACCTGCCCGACACCGGCGGGCTCGCCCTGCACGAGGTCGTGGTGTACGTGGGGCCGCACTGCCACCTCGTGCAGTACCCGTTGCGCCGCGGCGAGATGTTCAACCAGGTGGCCGTGTTCCGGTCGCCGCGGGCGCTCGCGGGGGAGGAGGACTGGGGGACGCCGGACGAGCTCGACACCGCCTTCGCGGACACGTGCGAGGCCGTCCGCTCCGCCCTGCCGAACCTGTGGCGCGACCGTTGGTGGCGGATGTACGACCGGGAGCCGATCGACGGCTGGGTGGACGGCAGGCTCGCCCTCACCGGCGACGCCGCCCACCCGATGCTGCAGTACCTCGCGCAGGGCGCGTGCCAGGCGCTCGAGGACGCCGACTGCCTCGCCGCGCAGGTCGGCAAGCAGGCCGGCGCCGAGCAGCTGGACCGCAACACCCTCGACCGGGACACCCTCGACCGGGACACCCTCGACTGCGACACCATCGACTGGGACACGGCGCTGCGCGACTACGCCGACGTCCGGACGGCGCGTACCGCCCGGGTCCAGCGCACTGCGCGGGCCTGGGGCGACCTGTGGCACTGCGATGGGCTGTTCCGGTCCGTGCGCAACGCGATGCTCCGCGACCGGGAGCCCACGGACTACCGGTACGTCGACTGGCTCTACGGCGTCTGACCGCCGCGCGGCAGGTTCCTCGGCGGCGTCCGGGCCTTCGTCGCGACGTCGTGGAACACCTTTTGGTCGAGTCCGCTGTCCGCCGTCGAACCTGTCCATATCGAGGGTTCGGCAATCGTTGAGATGGTGGAAGCGGGCGACGAGGCCTGCCCGAGCCGAAGGGAACGCAGCTGCGATGACGTACTACATGCTCCGGCCTGCAGCGAGCGACGGGGCCGCGCGCCCGCCGATGACCGGGCAGGAGATCGAGGAGACCACGCAGGCGGTTCTCGCGCTCGAGGCCGAGATCAAGTCGGCCGGGGCGTGGGTGTTCGGCGGGCGGCTCCACGACCCCTCGACCGCCACGGTGGTGCGGGCGACCGGGGACGACGTGATGACCACCGACGGCCCCTTCGCCGAGACCAAGGACCACCTCGGAGGCTTCTACGTCCTCCAGGCCGACGACCTGGACGGGGCGCTCGCCTGGGCGTCGAAGGTGTCGGCCCTCATCCGGACGTCCATCGAGGTGCGGCCCTTCGTGGCCGAGATGACCTCCTGACCGACTGCCATCGCCGTGACGAGCGACAGTGCCGCGATCGGCCGGATCTTCCGCGAGGAGTCCGGCCGGTCGTTGGCTGCCCTGATCGGGATCTTCGGTGACGTCGACCTGGCCGAGGACGCGGTCCAGGAGGCGTTCACCGTCGCCGTGCGCCGGTGGCCCGAGGACGGGACCCCACCGAACCCGGGTGCGTGGATCACGACCACGGCGCGCAACCGGGCCGTGGACCGGCTCCGCCGCGACGCACGCGGCTCGGAACTGATCGAAGCGGCGGCCCGGACCACATCGCCGGGGTGGGACGGTGACCCTGCGACGGCGGCGGCGGAAGGCGAGCCCGTGCCGGACGACCGCCTGCGCCTGATCTTCACCTGCTGCCACCCGTCGTTGGCCCCGCAGTCCCAGGTCGCGCTCACCCTCCGCCTGCTCTGTGGCCTGTCGACGGCCGAGGTGGCCCGCGCCTTCCTCACGGTCGAGCCCACGATGGCCAAGCGCCTGGTGCGGATCAAACACAAGATCAAGGCAGCCAACATCCCCTACCGGGTCCCGGACGAGCCCGAGCTTCCCGACCGGCTGCGGACGGTGCTCACCGCGATCTACCTGATGTACACGACCGGTCAGGGCAGGCCGCGCCCGGAGACCGACCTGTGCGCGGAGTCGATCCGGCTCGGGCGGATGCTGCGCCGGCTCATGCCCGACGAGCCCGAGGTCGCCGGCCTGCTGGCCCTGATGCTCCTGACCGAGTCCCGCCGCGGGACCCGGACCGACGAGCTCGGCGCGCTCGTGCTCCTGCGGGACCAGAATCGCGCCGGCTGGGACCGCGCCCTGATCGGGGAAGGTCACGGTCTCGTCCGCTGGTGCCTGCGCCGCAACGAGCCGGGACCCTTCCAGCTGCAGGCCGCGATCGCCGCGGTGCACGCCGACGCCAATTCCTTCGCCGACACCGACTGGCCCCAGATCCTCGCCCTCTACGACCAGCTCCTGGCGGTGGCACCGACCCCGGTCGTGGCGCTCAACCGGGCCGTGGCACTGGGCGAGGTCCGGGGACCGGCGGCCGGGCTCCGCGAGATCGACGCGCTCGCGCTGGCCGACTACCACCCGTTCCACGCCGCGCGCGCGGAGTTCCTGCTCCGTCTGGGCCACCGCGACGAGGCCGCCGGCGCTTTCCGGCGCGCCGGCGAGCTCGCCCCTCCCGGAGCCGAGCGGGACTTCCTGCGCGACCAGGCCGAGCGGGCGCGCACGTCGCGATGAGCCCATCACCCGCCCGGTAGGAGAGCATCCGGACCTGATCGGCACCCGCTCGGATCGATGGAGTCGACGGCCGCTCGCGCGGCGTGGCGCAACTCGAGGTATCAGCAGCAGCCGGGGTCACTCCTCCCCAGCGACCACTCGACCCCTTGGGCCGCCGATCGGGCGCCCGTGGACGCGAGTCGACGGCGGGCAGGGTCGGCGATCCGGGAGGCGGCATGGGACAGCGAAACGATTCGGTCGTCGTCGATCTCGAGGCGTCCCGCCGCCGCCGGACCCGCAACCGTGGCCCGGATCCGGCGCTCGCGCTGACGTTGCTCGGCGGTTTCGCGCTCGAGGTGGCGGACGAGGTCGTCGACGTGCCCGCCGGAGCGCAGCGGCTCGTCGCGCTGCTGGCCCTGCGCGGCCGGACCAGCCGCAGCCGGCTCGCGGGCACGCTGTGGCCGGAGACCACGGAGCACCGTGCGCTCGCGAGCCTGCGGACCGCGATATGGCGGGTCAACCAGGTGGCGGACCGCCTCGTCGCGTGCACCAGCGGCACCGTCGATCTCGGTGCAGGAGTCGACGTGGACGTCCGACGGCTCGTCCGGGGAGCGCTCGTCATGCTTCGCGAACGGCCGACGGGTGCGGTGGAGGATGCCCAGGACCTGCTCGAGGACGGCGACGAGCTGCTGCCGGACTGGGAGGACGAGTGGCTGCTCGCCGAGCGGGAGCGACTGCGCCAGATGCGCCTGCACGTCCTGGAGACGATCGCCGCGCGGCTGTCGGTGAGCGGGCACCACGGGCTCGCACTGGAGGCCGCGCTCGCGGCCCTCCGGGTCGACCCGCTGAGGGAGAGCGCCCACCGGGCCGTGATCCGGATACACCTCGCAGAGGGAAACGTCGCCGAGGCCCGGCGCGCCTTCGACCAGTGCTGCCGGGTGCTCGTCCGGGATGTCGGGGTGGAGCCGTCGGCGGCGACGAGCGGACTGCTGCCGCGGGCGCCCCGGTCGCCGGGCCAGGTGCATTCCGCCGTGCGCGTGGGCGATGTGCCGGTCGGTTGAGGTGCGGCCGGTGGTCGGGTGTATCAGCGGCCCGCCCGCCGCCTCCTCCTCGCAGCCGGCCACCCGGCCGGCAGAGGAACGACCACCGTTGGAGGGGTTGTGACCGGGACCAACGAGCGGCGCTACTGCGTGCTGGCCGTCAACGGGCCCATGGCGGGCCGGACCAGGGCCGCGCTGATGGACGAGTTCAAGTGGCAGGGGGGCACCCGCATCCGGGTGGGGTTCACGGACGGCGATCCGGAGCTGCAGCAGCGGGTCCGCGCCGTCGCCGAGCAGTGGACCGGCCCGGAGATGGCGAACCTGCGGTTGCAGTTCGTGCCCGACTCCGAGACCGCGGACGCCGACATCCGGGTCGCGTTCAAGCAGGGCGACGGTTCCTGGTCCTACCTGGGCACGGTGTGCCGGCAGATCCCGGCGGCGGAGCCGACCATGAACTACGGGTGGCTCACGCCCCAGTCGTCCGACGAGGAGGTGCGCGAGGTCGTGCTGCACGAGTTCGGCCACGCCCTCGGGCTGATCCACGAGCACCAGAACCCGGACCGCCCGATCGCCTGGAACCGGGCAGCGGTGATCGCCGACCTCTCCGGGCCACCCAACAACTGGGACGAGGCGACCATCGAGCACAACATCTTCAAGAAGTACGACCCGGACGAGGTCACGACCACTCCGGTCGACCCGCGGTCGATCATGATGTACCCGATCCCGGCGTCCTGGACCACGGACGGGTTCTCGGCGGGGTTCAACACCGACCTCTCCGACGTCGACCGCGCCTTCATCCGCGACGCCTACCCCTGGTGACCGACTACGCCGTCGTCGTCGGTGTGACCAGGTACCCGGAGCTGGCCGCCGACGGCGCGGCGCCGGATCTGCAGGGCCCGGACAACGACGCGCAGGACGTGTACGGGTGGCTGGTCGACCCGGCGGGCGGCGGGCTGGACCCGGCCGACGTGAAGCTGATCCACACCCCGGGACCGGGGTTCGACCCCCTCGACCCCCAGCCCGCGAGGGGGCCGGTCGAGGGGGCCCTGAGCTGGGTCGAGAGGCAGACGAGGAACACCCCGGGCAACCGGCTCTACCTGTACTTCTCCGGGCACGGGTTCGCCCCCGTGCTCGAGGAGGGGGCGCTCTTCACGGCCGAGGCCTCCCAGCCCGTCCCGTTCTACGTCTACGCGCACGGCTGGCTCCGGGCGTTCCGCAGCATCCAGTGCTTCCGCGAGTACGTGCTGTGGATGGACTGCTGCATGAACTTCCAGCTGTCGATCCCGGTCAGCGAGCCGCCGATCCGGCGGGCGGCGGGCACCCGCGTGCCCGGCCCGGCGTTCGTCGGGGTGGCGGCGCAGACGGGGAGTGCGCTGGAGCATCGGATGGCCGACGGCAAGGTGCACGGCGTCTTCACCTGGACCCTGCTCACGGGGCTGCGCGGCGGGGCGTCGGACGAGCGTGGCCGCATCACCGGCGAGAGCCTGCGGACCTTCCTGTTCAACGCCATGCCGGAGTTCCTCCCCGAGGAGGTCAAGCGGGGCACCGCGGTGGATGTACGGCCGTTCGTCCGGGCTGACGACGGCATCGTATTCTGCCGGTTGCCGGCCAGGCCGAGGCACCGGGTGCGGCTCCGGATGCCGGCGGACGTGGCCGGCGAGCAGCTGACCCTGTGGACCGGCGGGCCGCACCGCCGCGTGGTGTCCGAGGTGCTCACCGGTCCGGTGTGGACCGGATCGCTGGTCCGCGGGCTCTACGTCGCCGAGGTCACCGGCGTCGGGCTGCGGCACGGGTTCCAGGTCAGCGGCGCGGGTGACGTCGAGGTCGCCGTGACCCGGCAGGGGTCCGCGGTCGTGGAGGCCGACGGGTCGGAGCTGTTCGTGCTGGATCTCGAGGCGGAGAACGCCGGCGCGACGATCGTGGTCACCGATCATCGTTTCGAGCGCGTCCTCACCGAGACCGGCAGGCTGCGGGAGCGTGACGCGCCGGGCGTGTACAAGATCCGCGTGTCGTTCGGACGCGACATCGCGACGGTGTCCGACGAGATCGTGCTGCTCGACCGGGACCTCGTGGGCGCCAGGCCCGCCGCCCCGCAGCTCTCGTCCCCGGCGCCGCTGCGCGCAGGCACCGCCACCGCGCTCGACCGCGGCGCGGCGCCGTCACGCGCACCCGCGGAGCCGCCCGGAGACGTCGCGGCGCCTGCCGCCGGGCGCGCACGGGTGGCGATCCAGGCGACGCATCCGCAGCGTCCGGCGCCGGGGAACCCGCCGGCCGGGTGGGAGCTCCGGGACGTCGACGGCGAGCGCGCCGCCGACCTGGTCGAGGACGGCAGCCCGGACGTGACCGGAGCGGACGTCGTCGCCACCTGGGAGGGCGAGGTGGCCCCCGGCGGGTACTTCCTGCGGCGGCACGTGCCCGGCGGCCACGTGTTCGAGGGTGTGGTGGTGGCCTCGGCGGGCTGGACCACCCAGATCGCCCTGCGGGGCGCCGGAGGTGCCGGGCCGGGGGTCGACGCCGCGGTCTTCATGCACGCGTCCGACGGCCGACCCGGGCCGGCGGGGCAGGACGCGGTCGTCGAGGCGGCGCGGATGGCGCTCGGACAGGGCGCCAACCCGTTCGGGGAGGGGCGGGGAGCGGAGCTGCAGGACCTCCTGCTGCACCGGTACGAGGACCCGATCGCGAAGATCATCGGCTGCCATCTGCTGATCGTCGCGATGGACGCCGCACCGGTCCCCGACCCCGCCACCACCGCACTGCTCGACTCGGCACTGCGCGACCTGCACGCGATGGTGGGGGCCGGACATCCCGACGTCGCCGCGCTGGGCCTGCGAGCGGCCGACCCGCGGCTGCGCACGGAGCGGCCGTTCACCCTGCCGCCGGTGTTCCGGCGCAGCTGGCAGCTGATCACCGAGGCCAGCTACGACCGACCCGACCTCGTCCCGGCGCAGCTCTGGGCCCGTGTGCACGCGTCGACGAGCGTCGGCCCGTTCTTCGTCTGGGCCGCCGACGACCGCACGCGCGCCGCGCACGCCCAGCAGCTCGGCCGGTGGGTGACCGAGAACGCCGGTGCCCCCGAACCGGCGGCGGGGACCACGCGCCGGGGTGCCCGCCCGCCCGCGCAGGGGGTCGGGCGGCGCGGGCCGCTGCCGGACGCGCTGCGCGACGCGGCCCGCAGGCTGCACGTCCCCGCCGGGGCGGCCGCCGCGCTGTGGGTGGGCGGCGCCGATCCGCCGCGGCGATCACCCGCGCGGGGCTGACGTGCACGAGTTCCCGGTCACCGCCGAGCTGTCGGTCTCGTTCCAGCGGTACGCCTACCCGCCGACGGGTGTGATCAGCGCGCTGCCGGCGAGCTGTGGCGCACTGCCCGTCGTCGCGGCCGGGGACGGCCGCCTGCTGGTGCCCGCACCGCAGGGGGAGGCGTTCTGGGTCGGGTTCGTGGCCACCCACGGTGCCCCGGTCTCCGCGGTCCGGGCCGTGGCGGTGCTGCACGGCGGGGAACGGGTCGACCTCGCGACCGGGGCCGCGCCGGAGCCGGATGACGATGCCGCGTTCCGGGTCCCGCCGCGGTTCGCGGCCGAGGGCGTGCCACGGGGGAGCGGGACGTGGTGGGCGCTGGCGCGGCATCCCGGCGCGGCCGCCGCGCCGGCCTGCCGGAGCCTGGAGCTGGCGGTCCGCTCCGGGCCTCCCGGCGGCGGGACGCGGGTGACGGCCCAGGCGTACCTCGTCGGCGTCGCGGAGTTCGAGGCGCGGGCGGGCGTGCGCCTCCCGCCGCTCGACCCGGGCGCGCGGTACGGCGGATGGCGGCTGCCGTGACCCGGTATCAGGGCGGGGCGCTGCGAACTCCTCGACACGGCGCTCCTCGGTGGGGGAGCTGCCCGGACCGGGGAGGTGTGACGTGACCGGACCGCACGACCGGACACCGGGGTCCGCGAACGGGTCCGCAGCGGTGGGCCCGTCGATGCGGACGCACTACATCCACATCGGCGCCGCCGATGTGGCCGGGCACCCGGTGCGGGTGTGCGTCGACCGCTGCGCAGGCGGGTCGGCGACGCCGGTCGGGACCATCCCGGCCGCACTCCCGTCCCTGTGCGGGCGGCCCGCGGAGCAGGCCGTCCAGGAGGCGATGCTGAGCGTCACCGACTCGGCCGTGCCGGTGGATGCCGTCGGCAGGTACCTGCACGACCTGCTCGACGCGGCGGGCGCGGCGGCGCCGTGGGCCGTGCAGCGCGACACCCGCTCACCGGTCCGGACGATGCTGCACATCGAGCCGCCCGCGCTCGCGGCGATGCCGTGGGAGCTGCTCCGCTACCCGAACGAGGTGCTGCCGTTCCAGGACCGCACCAACCCGAGCGTGCGCGTCCGCACCCCGTGGCTGGCCCCGGAGCCGATCACGCTGCCGGTGCGGGTGCTGGCCGTGGTGTCCGACCCGGACAACGCGGCGCTGGCCGCCGACGACGAGCTCGACGCGCTGTACGGCGCGCTCGCCCGGCTGCCCGGGCAGTGGCACGTCGAGCTGCTGCGGGCGCCGTCGGACGAGGTGCTCTTCGCGACCTACGCCGGACTGCGGCCGCACGTGCTGCACGTCATCGCGCACGGCGTCCCGGAGCCTGCGCCGCCGCACGGCGCGGCGCTGCAGATGCTCGCCGGGAAGACCGGCGAGGGCTGGCTGCTGCGCACGATGCACGTGGCCAACGAGGTCAGGGCCCACCCCCCGCGGCTGGTCGTGCTCAACGCGTGTCGCAGCGCGAGCACCGGCGACCAGCAGCTCGCGCGCAGCCTGGCCGGCTCGTTCCTCGAGCACGGCAGCGCGGCGGTGGTCTCGATGCAGGGCGACGTGCGCTCGGCCGCCGCCGCTCGCTTCGTCGCGCGGTTCTACCGGGCGTTGGCCGAGGGCGACACCGTCGACGTCGCGGTGGCGAGCGGCCGGGTCGCGCTGCGCAACGCCGCCACCGACCCGCGCGAGTGGGCACTGCCGACGCTGACGGTGCGCGCCGACCCCGGGGCACTGCTGCGCGTCGTCCCGCCGGTGCAGCTGCCCCCCGGCTACCCGGACGCGAGCCTCTCCTTCGGCCCGGTCAGCAGGCTGGTGAACCACTCGGGCTGCCGTCGGCAGCTCTGGGACGCGGTCGACCCGGAGCGCCCCGGCCCCGACCGCAACCGCCTCGTCGTCATCCACGGGGGCCGGAAGGTCGGCAAGAGTTCCGTCGCCCGGTCCGCCCTGCTGACCTGCCACCTGCGGGGACGCCAGGTCGCGCTGGCCGCCCTCGGTGACCAGCCGCTGAACTTCGAGGACGCGCTGCGCCGCATCCGCGACGAGCTGTCGGCGCGGCTCGGCCCGGCGGTGCTGGAGCCGCGCCGCCGGTTCGACCACGCCATGGCCTACCTGCTCGACGGCCACCTGCCCGAGCTGCCCGGGCCCGGCGGCTACCGCGGCGACGACGGCCGCAAGTTCAGCCCGCCGTCGGACGAGCGGTTCGACAAGCTCGTCGCGGCGGCGTTCGGCGCCTTCCGCACCATGCTCGCCGAGATCGCCGGCGCGGGCGAGCTCACCCTCGCGATCCACCGGCTCTCGGCCGTCGTGGACCGGCACCTGCCCTACGTCGCCGAGCACCTGCTCCGGCCGATCGTCGCCGGGAACCCGTCGAACGTCCGGCTGATCCTCCTGGACGGCACCGCGAAGGTGCCCGACCTGCTGCCCGACGAGCTGGCCGCGCAGGCCGTCACCGTCGCGGTGGAGGCGTTCGACCGCGGCGACCTGGTCCGCCTCGTCCGGGAGTACTGCGCGCGGTCGGGTGACGAGTTCACCGCGGAGTGGAAGGCCCGTACCGAGGAGGTCGGCAGCAAGCTGAAGGAGCCGACGTGGCGACCCGAGGTGATCAAGCGGATCGAGGGCTTCATCAAGATCGGGGAGCTGCTGTGAACGCGTCCGGGCTCGACCTCGCGCGCCGTCTCGACGCGGGCGAGAGCCTCGCGTCGATCACCCTCTCGCGGCTCAGCCCGCCGGCACGGGCGACCTTGCTGCGCTGCGCCGTCCCGCGCGTCTTCGACGCCTCGACCTACGACGCCGTGCTGCGCGCCGACGGCGGGCCCGAGCTGCACCAGCTGCTCGACCGGGAGTACGTCGAGAACGGGTACCCCGGCCACCGGATGGTCGAGGACATGCGGGCGGCCGCGCTGGACGCCTGGTGGCTCGACGCCGGGGCGCAACCGCTGACCACCCCGGTGCCGCCCGCGTTGGTGGAGTTCGCCCGCGGCCTCGCCGCCCACCTCCGCGCCCGCGGTGAGGACGTGGAGGCGCTGCACGCGCTGCGCCTCGTCGACGAGGACGAGGCGGCCGAGCTGGTGCGCGCGCTGGGCCGCGAGGCCGACGCCGTCCTGGACATCGCCGGGTACCAGAAGATCCTGGACGCGCTGGTCGCCACCGACCGGCCGACGCCCGGTCCCGGGCTGGCCGCCCTGCGGGGCGACCGGCTGGCCTACTTCGAGGCGCGCGCGATGTGGGAGGCCGAGTGGTGCCAGTCCGCCCGGTACCTGCCTCGCCCGCCGGCGGAGGTGGCCCTGCGCCGGCTGCTCGACGACGAGGGTCCCCGCGTCCTGCTGCTCCAGGCGCGCGGCGGGATGGGCAAGACCATGCAGATGCGCTGGTTCGTCGCGCGGCACTGCGTGCCGGAGCCGCTGCGCGTCCCGTGCGCGCTCGTCGACTTCGACCGGATCGAGCCGGTCAAGGCGATGCGCTACCCGTGGCTGGTCCTGCTCGAGATCGCGAGCCAGCTCGACCAACAGGTGCCCGGCGGATACTTCGCCGACCTGCTGGCCAGCGACGGCGTGTTCCTTCCGATGCTGCAGCGGCACACCCGCAAAGCCGTCTCGACCCTGCATCCGGGCGCGGTCGACGGAGCGGAGGTGCTCGCCCGGTTCGTCTCGAGCCTCGCGGCGGTGGCGACCGGGACACCGGTCGTCGTCGTGCTCGACACGCTGGAAGAGGCGCTGCTTCGCCCCGCGGGCGATCCCGGCGCGCTCCTGGAGGTGCTCTCCGACCTCCTCGACGCGGTGCCCGGTCTGCGGCTCGTGCTCAGCGGGCGCTACGACCTGCAGGGCAGGCTGGGCCCCTTCGCGCGCAGACACCCGCACGCCGAGCCGCTGAACCTCGGGCCCTTCGCCCCGGCCGAGGCCGGCAGGTACCTGACCACCGTGCGCGGCCTGCACCGGCCGGACGTCGTGGACGCGATCGTCGCGCAGAGCGAGGGGGTGCCGTTCACCCTCGCGCTGTTCGCCGACTTCCTCGGCCTCGCCCCGGCGACCACGGCCGCCGAGATCACCGCGTTCGAGCAGCCCCGGCTCATGTACGTGATCGAGCGGATCGTGGAGCGGATCGCCGAACCCGGTGTGCGCTGGCTGCTGCGCTACGGCGTGGTCCCACGGCGTCTGTCGTTCGACTTCCTCACCGGGGTGGTCGCCCCGCAGCTGGCCGACTCCATGGCCGGGACCTCCCCGCACGACCACCCGGAGCGCGACCAGCGCCCGGTCGACCGCAGCATCCGGATCTGGCCGACCGACGTCCCGGTCCCGGAGTCGCCCGCCGCGTGGCGGGCGCTGTGGGACGAGCTGTGCCGCTACGCGAACACCTCGTCGTGGGTGTCGCCGGACGGGCCTGATGCCGTGAGCTTCCACGAGGCGGTGCTCGAACCGCTCCGGGAGCTGCTGCGCCCGCACCCGGTGTTCCGGCTCCTGCACGCCGACGCCGCGGCCTTCTTCGAACGCCGCGCGCGCGAACAGCCGCACGAATGGTCGGCGGCGATCCGCGAGGCGGTCTACCACCGGTTCCAGGCCGAGGGGCCGGCCGCGGAGGCGTTCTGGGGGGCGGCGGTCGCCGAGGCCTGGCGGTCCCACGGCCCGATCACGGTCGCCGAGGTCGCGGGGGAGGTCCTGGGTACCGAGTACCTTGACGACGACGGGCCCCGGTGGTTCCGCTCCGACCCGTCACAGGCGCGGTCGGTGCCCCTGCTGTCCTGGCAGACCGTCGCGGACGCGCGGATCGAGCTGGCCGACGCGCTGGTCGCCAGGGCACTGGCTGACGGCGCCGGCCCCGGCGACGAGCTGTGGAGCAGCGCCGAGCGGGAGCTGCGCACTGCCCGCCGGCTCGGCGAGACCCGACGCGACGTGGCGCTGCAGGACGTGCGGCACGCGGTGGTCGCCGCGCGGATCCTCGTGGACGCGCGCCGGGACGCGGCGCGGGCGCACACGTTGCTCGACGCCGTGCGGGACCGGCCGATGACCCACGCGCAGCGGGCCCGATGGGCGCACGTCCTCGGCGACGCGCTGCGGCAGGTGGGCGGGCCCGAGGTCCACTACGAACAGGCCTACCAGCTCGCCAGGCGCGCAGGTGACGGGGGCGACGGGGTGGTCCCGATCGTGCTGTCGGCCGCCGACCTCGAGCTCGAACGCGGCGACGTCACGGTCGCCCTGACCTGGGTGGAACGGGCCCGCGCCGCGGCGGTGGGCGACCGCGACCGGGCGGCAGTGCTGATCGCCCACGCCGCCGCGCTCACCCGCGCTGCACGGCCGTACGAGGCGCTGCGGGTGCTCGACGACCTGCCCTGCGCCGACGCCCGGGGGCTGCTCACGACGGCCCGTGCGCAGCTCGTCGCGAAACGCGCGGCCGACGCCGTCGCGACGTGCTCGCAGGGCCTGGATGCGGTGTCCGGGCCGGCGGGCGCCGAGCTGGCCGCAGCCCTGCTCGCGTGCCGCGGCCTGGCCCACGGGCAGCTGTTGGCGTTCGGCCCCGCGGTCGACGACCTGGTCGCCGCCCACGGGCAGGCCCGCCACCACCGCGACCGGCGAGCCGCCACGCGCTACAGCCTCGCCGCCGCACAGCTGCTGCTGCACGAGGTGGGCGATCTCGGCGAGGCGGCGGAGCGGCTCACGGAGGCCAGGGAGATCGCCTCCGGGGACCCCGCCGCCCGGCTGCAGATCGACCTCCTGCAGGCCGAGCTGCGCAGCCGGCTCGGAGGGGAGGACGCGGCGCGCGACCTCCTCGACCGGATGCCCGAGCTCTCGGCGCGTCCGGGACCACTGACCCGGCAGATGATCGAGATCGCGGTCAGCGCGCTGATCGCCGGGCCGGAGGAGCGCGCGGTGCCGCTGCTGGCCGGTGCGCTGACGCAGGTCCGGCCCGCCGGCGCGCGGTCGGCGATGCTGTGGCGGCTCGCTCACGCGTCGCGGACGCTCGGCGGGGTCCCCGGCGGTGTGGCCGACGGTGCGCCCCCCGACATCGTCGCGCTCCTGGAGCCCGACGGCGACGCCGGGCCGCAGGACGGCGCCGTCCAGCGGCTCCTGCGGGCGGGTCTGCTCCACGTGCTCGGCGAGCACCGCGCCGCCGCGGCGGACGCCGGTGCCGCCATGCGAGTGCTCGCCGACTCCCCGTCGGCGGTGCTGGCCGGGCTGCGTGCCGGGGGCGAGCTGCCGTCGGGCGTCGAGCTGCCGCGGGAGGCCTCGATACGCGGAGCCGCCGCCCTGCTGCTCGCGGGCAACGCCTTCGCGGCCGGCGACCTCCCGTCGGCGGTCGGGCTGTGCGACGAGGCCGTGCTGCATCTGGGCCGGTCCACCCGGCGCAACGGCTGGCAGGCGCGAGCGCTGGAGCTGAAGGGGGACCTCGCGGCCGCAGGCGGGGACGGGCGCGAGGCCCGGCACATCCGGGCCCAGGCGGCGGCCGCCTATGCCGCGCTCGGGGACGAGCCGGCGCACGCGGCGACGATGCAGCGGATCGGCGCGGACATCGCGGCCGGACAGGCCCGCGCGGTGCGGCAGGACTTCGCCGAGCTCCGGCTCCGGGAGCCGGCCGGGCCGCGCGGCGATGTCGAGGTCGGCTGGACGTGGCCCGGACAGGAGACCGCTCCGACGGTCACGGTGCCCGCACCGGCGCTGGGGCTCCCGTGGCCGGCGCGCGACGCGCTGCAGAAGGTCGTGGCCCGGCTCGACGCCGACCCGGGCGGCTGGGCCGCGACGGCCGGGCAGTGGCTGCTGGGCGACCGGGGGCCGGGTGGCTGGGGGTTGGGCGGGCCCGGCTCCGGCAGCGCGGAGCTCCGCCTCGACCTCGCACCCGTTGCGGCGATCCTGCCGTGGGAGCTCGTCCGCGACCCGGTGTCGGGCGTGCCGCTGCTGCGGCACCCGGCCGTACGGCTGGTCCACCGGCAGGTCCGCGGCCCGGTCGCGCGCCAGGTGCGCCACCTGCAGCGCGCGCTGAACCGCGTGGGCGCGACCCCGCCGCTCGACGTCGACGGGATCGTCGGACCGGCCACCGCCGCCGCGCTGCGCGCCTTCCAGAGCCGCACCGGCGTCGCCGACGGGGTCGCGGGCGCGAACACCTGGTCGGAGCTCGCCGCCGAGCTGCGCCACGCGGCCACCCGCCCGTTGCGGGTGGTGGTCCTGCAACCCTCGGCGGAAGGCCAGATCGCGCAACGCCGGGGCTCGGAGTACCGGGGCGTCGCCGACGCCGCACGGCAGTACGCCGCCCTGGGCGCTCAGGTGCTGCACCGCGAGGTCGGCGCGGCCGACCTCGCGATGCACCTCGTCGGGGAGATCCGGTCGTTCCGGCCCGACGTGCTGCACCTCGGCGCGTCGGTGCGGCGGTCCGGCGGCGCGGTCATGCTGGACTTCGGCGGCCCGGTCGACCCCGTCGGCCTGCACGTCACGGCGATCAACGAGATGGCCCGGTCGACGAGCAGCGCCACCGCAGCACCACTGGTGGTGCTCGACACCGACACGCCACCGAGCCGGCCGGAGGCGGTCCGCGCGCTGCTGCTCCGCAACGAGTTCGCCCATCGGCTGGTCGCGCTCGGGGACATCGACGCGGTGCTGGCCGCCGGCCTGCTCGACGAGCCGGACCCGCAGCGGCCCGCCGTGCCGACGCTGCTGGCGAGCCGGTACCGGCCGGCGGACGTCCTGCGTGCCCTGCACGACGGGGTCGCCGCGGACACCGACCTCCCCGCGGCGCTCGTGACCGCCGTCCCGACCTACGTCCTGCTCCCGGAGGCGCTGTGAGTTCCGGTCCTGGGAACGCCTGGCCGAGGCGCAAGCGGGCCGAGCTGCGCGCCAAGCTCGGCGGGATGCAGGCCGAGCTGGATCGGTGGCTGGCCGACAGCGCCGCAGGGGGGCCCGAGGAGAAGCACCACACGCAGGTGCGCCGGATCACCGCCGACCTCCGCGGCCTGGTGAGCCGCATCCGGACCGACGTCGACGCGCCCGACCTCACGGCGACCTGGCAGGTGGTCGAGGAGCACATCCTCGACCTGCACCGGATCTGGGGCTTCTTCCGGGCCCCGCTGATCACTCGCCGCAACGCCGAGTTCCGGCCGTTCCTCGTCGCGGCGGACGAGTTCGCGTGGGCCTGCTACGCACCCGCGCAGCGGATGGCCGTCGCCGCCGGAACCGTCGGGATCGAGGCCGTTCGGCAGCCGCCGCTGGTCTGCCTGACCGCGGACGCCGGGCCGTACAGCATCCCGCGGGGGAGCTCGTACGCCGCAGACGTCTCCGGTCTGGTGAGCGACGCCTCCCGCCTGGTCGCCCAGGCGCTCCCCGTCCCCGTCGTCGGTGTGCCCTGGTCGGCGCTGCACCATCTCCCGGAGATGCTGGTGCTCGGGCACGAGGTCGGACACCACGTGGAGGACGACTGCGGCCTCGGCGCGAGGGTCGCCGGGCTCGTCGCGGCCGCGACCGGCGGCGACGCGGCCTGGGCCCGGTGGGCGGGCGAGGTGTTCGCCGACGTGTACGGGGTGCTCTGCGGCGGGCCCGGGTTCGCCGGCGTGCTCGGCGACTTCCTGCTGGTGAGCGGCCAGATCGGCAACGGGGACGGGGACTACCCGCCCGTCGACCTGCGGCTGGCGGTCGTGCTGGCCGCGTTGCGGGCCGGCGGGTGCGCCGGCGCCGCCGACGAGCTGGCGGACCGTTGGGCGCGGGAGGTCCGGGCGGTTCCGGACGACCGGGCCGCGACGGACGTCGTGGCCGCGCTGCTCGCCGGGCCCTACCCGGAGCTCGGCGGGAGCCCCTTGTGCGCGGTGATCGACTTCCGGACCAACGCGGAGCACGCCGCGACCGCGGCGGGCGAGCTGCTGCAGAACAGCACCCCACGTACCGCGGACGTCCGGACCCTGCTCAGCGGCACCGCACTGGCCTTCCTGCGCGATCCGGAGAAGTACGCCGACCTGGCGGGGCCGCAGCGCAACGGCCCGGGGATCACCGCCAGGGTGCTCGCGCGGGTGTCCGGGCTCCAGCAGGCCGGGATCCGCGGTCGAGGGGAGGAACCAAGCGGACCTGCGGCCGACCCCGCCCCGACACCCGACGAGCAAGCGGAGCTCTACGACCTACTGACGGCACGACGCGTGACCTGACACCCGCCGTGCACACCGTGGGGTGTCCGTGCATACGTCGGGCGATGTGCACGGACACGACGCGGTGTGCTTCGTGGCCTTGGTCAGGCGACGCTCACGGCGCATCCAGGTCGATCTCGTACCGGAGGTCGCCTGCGGTGGCGCGCACCTGGACGGCCTCCGTCAGGACCCGGTGCAGTTCCAGGAACTCGGCCGCGCTCTCGGGCGTCGGTGCCTCGTCGACCCGGGCGAGCAGGCTCGTCGCGGTGAGCTCACAGCCGGCGACCGCGCGGACGGCGGCCGCGCCGCGCTCGGGCATCGCGACCGTGACCGTGCGCTGCACCGGATCGACCCTGCGCTCCAGGAGCTTCCCCTCGTGGGCACCGGCGAACAGGTCGACGCACAGCTCGTTGTCGACCAGGTGGCCCACCTGCACCCCGGAGTACGCGACGCCCAGGGTGGTGCCGGACAGCGTGAAGGTCTTGCGGAACGTGGTCGGTTCGTGCCAGGTGGTTCCCCCACCCGTCCCCGCACGTCGCGCCCGCCCGTCCTCGACGAGCATCTCGCGGAGCCGGCCGGCCGCGAGCGGGCTCTGCGTGGGCTCGCCACTCGCGTACGTACAGGTCACCCCGGCGGAGGCGCCGTCGACGACGCAGTCGTAGGCGTTGAAGTTGTCGGGGAAGACGCGCTCCACCTCGCTGTGTCCCGAGACCCCGATCCGGACCGGGCGGTGCTGGGGCCACAGGACCGGGCGCTGCCCCAGCAGGGCCACGTCGGTGCCGATGTAGCGGTGGTTCGGTGTCCACACCGTGTTCTGCACGACCGGGCCGTCGCACTCCACCCCGCCCCGGTCGCGGTACTGGTGGCTCTTGAAGGTTCCGCTGACCGTCCGCGGGATGCCGTCACGCAGGACGAACGCATGGGTGACGCGGCCTCCGTTCCGGTCGACCACGACCAGGGCTTGCCGGTTGTAGAGGACCACCGTCTCCAGGGGGTCGGCGTCCCAGCGCCGCGGGTCGCGCACGACGTCCCGGGCCGCCGGGTCCGCGCCGACCTCGTCGGGCAGGGCGCGGATCGCGTCGAGCACCGGCCCGTCGTCCACCCAGGTCCGCTCCGAGTCGGTGTCGCGGGCCCACTCGGCCCACAGCGACGCCTTGAGCCAGACGAGGACGTTGCGCACCTGCAGGCCTTCGACGACGGTGAACTCCTCCGGGTCGCCGATCGGTTTCAGGTTGGGGTCGTCGTGTTCGAGGGCCTGCATGTTCCAGGCGTTCTCGTGCTGGTACATCAGGAACGCGAGCCACGCCGTCTCGTAGAGCTGGTTGCGGGCTCCCGCGGGCCAGCCGCGCAGCGCGTTCTCGACGATGTCGGTGATCTCGCCGAGGGTGCCGCCGATCCACTCCGCGGGCGTCGCGCGCCACGCCTGCTGCCAGGAGTCGAAATGGAAGGCGTTGCCGTACAGGTCCGTGGTGCGGATCCCGCCGGGGTCCAGTGCCGCGTCGATCGACTCGATGATGTCGATTTCCCCGACGGAGTCGACGTCCGGGTCCAGGTCGTCCGCCGTCACGACGTGCAGCCAGGTGCGGTGCGCCGAGACCCATTCCAGGAAAGCGCACCACTTCTCCCGCATCTGCGGGACGGGCTCGAACCAGCCGTTGTTGCACGCCTTCTCGAAGTCGTCGCCGTAGACGAGCAGGTTCCGCTCGCGCAACCGTGGGTCGAGGGCCATTCGCAGGAAGCGGCGGCGCACCGCGAGGGAGGGCTTGCCGAAACGGTAGGCCTCGTGCGGGTTCCCCGGATCCCCCGCGAACGATTGGTCCTTCAGCGTGGTGTCGATGAAGAGGACGGATACGCGGCTCACCTCGTCGGTCCACAGCATGGTCGGGCCGAGATCGGTCTTCGCCGCGTCCGGTCGCGGGACGACCGACGCGACGTTGTCGTAGTACCCGGTCGCGGAGTCGAGCACGACGTAGCCGACGTGGGGGGACCGCAGCGTGGCGACGGTCTCCGCGCGCTGCCGGTAGAGCCTTTGGTCGGGGTAGAAGACATCCGGCGCCAGGTCCTGGCCGAGATAGGTCCTGATCACCTCCGCGCAGGCCGTCACGTCGCGGATGTTGGCCTCGGCGGAGTAGTACGGGATCCGGTGCGATCCGTACCCGGCGGTGGCGGGATGCATCAGCCCGGCCTTGACGTCCTGCTGCATCGTGTCGAGCTCGGCGGGGCAGTCGTGCGCGACCAGGACGAGGACACCCGCGTTGACGGCCAGGTGGTATTTCACCCCGAACCGGCGGTGCATCGTGAACCCGTCCAGGTACCCCCCGGGATGCACGTCCCTCGTGGCCGGGCGGCTCGAATACCGCCCCTTCTCGTCGCGCATGGTGACCTGCATGTACGTGCGCGGTGGGGCGTAGCCATCCGGCGCCGCGCCGCCGCTGAACGGGACCTCGAGGAGGTCGTTGATCGCCTGGATGCAGAAGTGCGCGATGAGCAGCCGGGTGCGGCCCCGGCCACCCCCTTCGGCCTCGGTGACCATGCGGCCACCCGCGTCGACCACGACGGGGGAGCCCTCCGGGTCGGGCGCCGACAGCGTCACCGTGTCGGCGTGCCAGTCGACGAACGGCACGCGGTGGCGCGGGTTCGTGTGCACCGCACCCGGATCGACGTCGTACCACCTGCCGCCGACGCGCAGCCGCAACCGGATGGGACCCTCCGCCGGGATGTCGTCCAGGTCGATCCGGACGTGGGTGACGCCGTCGTCCCGCCGCACGTGCCCGATCCATGCCGGGGCCGGATCGACGAGGTCGCCGCTGCGGCCGCCAATCATGTGCTTGGCCGTGAACTGCGGCGCGGCCACGAGCAGCGAGAACGGGCCGAGCACGACCGGGTCGAGACCGGCGGGGGCCGCGGTGACCCGGTAGAGGATCTCGGTCATGGGCTCGACGTCGCGGATGACGGCCTCGTGGTAGCGGTTGCCGCGGCCCAAGCGGGACAACGAAAGGCGGTACGGGCCGATCGCGAGTGGTTTCGGCCCGGTCACGGGCTCGCCGTCGATTTCCTCGAGCCGGGCTCGGAACGCCGCGTCGATCGGAGTCAGGTCGGTGGGCGGGAGGATTGTCACGCCGCCGGGCCGGGACACGACCTTCCACGCCACGGTGATCGTTTCCATCGGTCGCGGATTCCGGTCCGACCAGGTACCGACGAGCAGATGAACGTCCAGGTTGCCGTTCGCGCGCGCAACGAGGCGCGGAAAGGCGTCCGGAGCGTAGTGCCATGCGGTGTATCCGGCGCCGGCCATGTCAGCCCCTGAGTGATCGCTGTCCGGGGTCAGAGTGTTCCTGGGCCGCGGCGTCGTGCTCGCGAAACCGTGCACGGTGCTGCGGGTCGCCCCTGAGGTCGTGCCCGCCGGGCACGTTGTTACCCCGGACTGCGGCCACCCCGTTGGTGATCCTCTTTCCGGGGCGACCGCGGGATATTCGGTCGCGCAATCCCCTTTCGGGGGGAACCCGCTCGGCTGCAAGGACCAGTGCGGTCACCCGTCGATCAATTCCCGGGCGTTTCTTCTCGACGCGCGAGTGTCGAGTTGCTAAGAATAGTCGGCTCGTGCGGACCGCGTGTGCGGGGAGGAGGCAGCGTTGTCGTCGAAGGATCGTGGACACGCTGTGGGTGCCCGGCAGCCCACCGGTGCGTGGAAGGCGCCATGACCGTCACCCGGGCGCCCACGGACCGGACCGGGAGCGCGGCCGGGGAGCGGGCCGGGGTCGTGGTGCGCGTGCTGGGTGTGCTCGACGTGCTCGCGGACGGGCGGGACGTGCCGCTGGGCGGCCCACGCCAGCGCGCAGTGCTCGCGCGGGTGCTCGCCGCCGGCCCCCGCGCGGTCTCGGCCGAGGAGATCGTGTACGACGTCTGGGGTGAGCGAGGGGTCGGCTCGACCGTCGCGTCGGTCCACGCCTACGTCTCCCGGCTCCGGCGGCTGCTCGGCGAGGACGCCATCCCCCGGCGGCGCGGTGGCTACGTCCTGGACCGCCGCGTCGTCGCCGTCGACGCCGAGGCGTTCGTCGAGGAGGTGGACCGGGGGAGGCGGGCACTCGCCCGGGGGAGGGAGACGGACGCAGCGACCGCGCTCGAGACCGCGCTCGGCCGGTGGCGGGGGCCACGGGCGTACGGGAACCTGGGGGACGCGCCCTTCCTCGCCGCCGAGGTCGCGCGCCTCGAGGAGCTCAGGCTGATCGCGGCCGAGGCGCTGGCCGACGCCCACACCCGGCAGGGCCGCGGCGGCGAGGACGTCGCGCTGCTCGAGGAGCTGGCCGCGCGCGATCCGCTGCGGGAGCCGCTCGCCATCCGTCTCGTCACCGCGCTGTACGCCGCGGGCCGCCAGGCGGACGCGCTGGCCGCGTTCGAGCGCTGCCGCCGGTCGCTCCGCGAGCAGCTCGGCGTCGACCCCGGAGGCCCGCTGCGCCGCGTGCACGCGGCGGTGCTGGCGCAGCAGCCGCCGGTGTCGGTGACGACCACCGGGCCCGCGCCGCCGTGGAACCTGCCGCCGCGCAACCGGTCCTTCGTCGGCCGCCGGGCGCATCTCTCGGCGGTCGGCCGGGCGCTGGACGACGACGTCCACCGGCCCCGGGCCGTCGCGCTGACCGGTCTCGCCGGGGCGGGCAAGACCGAGCTCGCCCTCGAGCTGGCCTACCGCCGTCGCCGCGAGGGGCGGGTCGCGTGGTGGATCGCCGCCGAGGATCCGACGGGCACCGCACACAGCCTCGACGACCTGGCCGTGGCCATGGGGATCACCCACCACAAGCGGGAGGAGGAGACGAGGGCCGCCCTGTGGGTCGAGCTGGACCGGACGCCCGGATGGATCCTCGTGTTCGACAACGTCGACGAGCCCGGCTGGATCGAGCCGTTCCTGCCGACCGCGCTGCACGGCGACGTCATCATCACCTCGCGGAACCCGGCGTGGCGGCGACTGGCCCGGCCGATCGCGGTGCCGCCGCTCGCCCGGCCGGAGTCGGTGATGTACGTGACCGAGCGCAGCGGCGACCCCGACGCGGAGGCGGCCGACGCCCTCGCCGACCTGCTGGGGGACCTCCCCCTCGCGCTCGAGCAGGCGTGCGCCTACATCGAGCAGACCGGGATGTCCGTCCCGGACTACGTCCGGCTCTTCCGGGAGCGCCGGGCGAGCCTGCTGCTGCGGGACGCCGCCGGTGGCCCCACCGTGACCACGACGTGGGGCCTCGCGTTCGACCGGCTGTGGCGTCGATCGCCGCGGGCAGCGGCCGTCCTCGAGACGATGGCCTTCCTCTCGCCCGACGCGATCGAGCTCGGGACGCTGGCGCCGCTCGCCGACGACGAGCTGGATCTGCAGGACGCGCTCGCGGAACTGCTGCGCCTGTCCCTCGTGGACCGCAAGGGGAACGTCCTCCGGGTGCACCGGCTGGTGCAGGACGTCGTCCGGGCCCGGCTGTCGCCCGAGCAGCGCCGCACCTTGCTGGAGCAGGCCGCCGACCTCTGCGTGGCCGACGCGCCGCGCGGCGCGGCCCACCTGGTCCTGCTCGCGGCCCACAGCGAGGCGATCGGCGTCGTGCCGGACGGTCTCGTCGGGTCGTTGGCCGCGGTGGCCCGCCGGTTCGCGGGACGCGCGCTCTACCCGGCGGCGGAACAGGTCCTGGCGGCCGCGCTGCGCCTGGCCCGGGTCCAGGGCGGGGATGCCGACCCGGTGCTCGAGGGAGCCCTGACCTGCCAGCTGGGGGAGGTGCTCGACGCGGCAGGCCGGCTCGGCAGGGCGCTCGAGCTGCACCGGCGGGCCGTCGAGATCCTCGACCGCGTGCCCGTGCCGAGCGACGTCGTCCGCGCGCACGCCCACAACCGGCTCGGGCACGTGCTCAACTGCGCCGACGACGTCGGCGGTGCCATCGCCGCCCACGAGCGCGCGCTGGCGACGCTGCAGGACGCGGGGCGGGCCGATCTCGCGGCCGCCGTGCTGGTGGATCTCGGGTACACCCTGTGGAGCGCCGGCCGGCTCGCGCGAGCGGACGAGACCCTGCGGGCGGGCCGGGCGTTGCTCGAACGGCAGGGCCACCGGGACGGTCGCGACTGGGCCCATGCCACCGCGGGCCTGGGCCTGGTCGAGCAGGACAGGGGCCACCTCGACGAGGCGGTCGCCCACCAGCGCACGGCGATCGAGGCGTTCACGCGCGTGTGCGGCGCCGCCCATCCCGACACCGCGCAGGCGTGGGACAAGCTCGGGTACGCCCTCCGCCTGCAGGGCAGGGCCCAGGAGGCGGTGGAGGCGCACACGCGCGGCCTGCGCCTCCTCGAGCGCGTGCTGGGGGTGGACGACTCCCGGGTCGCCATGACGCTGACCAACCTCGGGCTCGCCCTCCTCGACACCGCACGGCCTGCCGAGGCGGTCACGGCACAGGCCAGGGCCCACGCGATCTTCCGATCGGCACTCGGGCCGACGCACGCCAGCACGATGCTCGCCGCCCGCCGGTGGGCCGTCGCACTGGCGGTGGCGGGCCATCCCGGTCGGGCGCGCGTCCTCCTGGAGGAGGTCCTCGACGTCGCGACGGCCCGGGCGAGCGACAACGACGCGGAGCGGGGACGGATCGCGGCGGACGCCGCCGCGGTGTACACCGCCGTCGGTGACCTCGACCTCGCCAAGCTCTGGCGCAAGCGGGCCATGGCCGCGCTGAGCGCACCGCCGGACGCCGAGCACCCACAGCCGTAGGCGTTGCAAGGTCGGTGCAAGCCCTGGGGGCCAGGGTGACCGGGCGCTTCCCGCTCGCCTCCCGAGGGAGTCCCCATGACCACCGTCGCGCCTGCCCCGACCTCCGCCCCGTCGGCCTCGGTCGAGCACCACGAGACGATGACCGCCGGTGCGCTCGTGCGGGCGGCCGGTGGCGGGGATCCCCGGGCGTGGGCGGAGCTCGTCGCGCGCTACGAGGGGCTGGTGCGCACCGTGGTGGCCGCGTACCGGCTGCAGGAGGCGGACGCCGCGGACGCGGTGCAGAGCACGTGGCTGCGAGCCGTGGAGCGGGTCGGCACGGTCCGCGACCCGGAGCGGTTCGGCGGCTGGCTGAAGACCACCGCCGCCCGCGAGTGCCTGGCGATCCTGCGGCACGCGCGCCGGGAGCTGCCGGCCGACGCCGGGATGCCGGACGTCGTGGCCGCTGCCCCCGAGCCGGAGGCGGTCGTGCTGGAGGAGGAGGTCCACCGCGCGGTCAACGCGGCGGTCGCCGGCTTGACCGGGCGCCGTCGGCTGCTCGTCCACGAGCTGTTCTACGCCCCCGAACCGCGGTACACCGAGATGTCCCGGGCGACGGGGATACCGCTGGGCAGCATCGGGCCGACGCGTGGCCGCGTGCTGCGGAGCTTGCGGAGCGGCATGGAGAAGGCCGGGTTCGGCACCGCGGGGAGGCCGACGGAGCACCGGCTGCTGCGCGTCGGCACCGGTGTGCAACCGGCCGGTGGGGGATCGGACGTGCCGGTTTCGCAGCGGTGCGCGCTGCGCGCGGCGGGAGCGGCTCCCGCCCACGGCATGTGAGGACCTGCCCCGGCGCGCGGCGGCCGCTACGGCTCGGACAGCTCCACCCGGTGCAGCTGGAAGGTGCCGCCGGCCGCACCCCCGACGAACTCGGCCTCCGCTCGCAGCACGGCCCCGGGGGCCGGCCGGCCGGCGGGGTCGAACGCGAAGGCGTCCACCTCGTCGCCGGGACGGACGAACTGGCCTCCGTGCTCGACGGTCACCGAATCCACCAGCAGGCGGAGCAGCCACTTGCGGGGGGAGTCCGCCGACCGGGCGGCCTGCACGCACGTACCGGTGATGCGGGCGAGGTTGGGTGCGGCCGGTACCCCGCCCGGTGGGCCCGAAGTCACCGCTCGACGGTAGCGCGCCGGGAGCGCGGCAACCGGGTCGCCGGAGCCGTCGCACCGGGGCGATCCATCAGATGAGGTAGGCGGTGTAGAGCCACTCCCCGTCGACGCTGACGTGCATGGGCCGGCCGTGGGCGACCGCTTCGTTGCACATGTCGAACAGGTTGCCGACCCCGTCCGCGGCGCCGTCCTTCAGCCGTCGCCACCCGATCCCCTCGACGTCGACCCAGGCGAACTGCTCGGTGTGATGGGCGTAGGTCGCCCTGATCCGCTGGTTGTAGAGCCACTGTGGACCAGCGGTCGTCGCGGAGTTGCTCACCCGCGCGCTGACGTCGTTCCCGGTCCGGGTGATGTCCGTGACCGCCACCCCGGAGTCCGATCCCGCGTAGGAGCGGCTGCTCGGGGTGGAGCCGGGATCGAAGGTGGTGTTGGTCGAGCTGGGGAAGACGTCGTCGGCGTCGCCCCGGTTCGCGTTGAGGTTGAGGTCGCGGCGCCCGTCGCACTGCTCGACATCCACCAGGTAGTGCGACTCGTCGGTGTTGTTGGAGCGGGAGTCGTCGCAGTGCTCGATAAGCATCCCGCTCGCGGGGATCTGGTCGTCGAAGCCGTCCTGCCGGCGGTTCGACAGCAGGAAGTACTCCTGCGCCGTCGCGCTGCCGACGGGGAGCTTCACGACCTGGGCGTTCGCCCCGTACGGCTCCAGGGTGATCTCCTGGGTGCCGCCGAACACGGTCACCGGCGTCACCCAGCCCGCCTTGAGCTTGCACCAGGCCGTCGGATGGGCCGGCCGGTCGCCGGCGCCGTTCCAGCTCCCGGCCGCCATCAGGTCCCACCTGCCGGTGCCGGCGGAGGAGTAGTCGGTGTCGTAGAGGTCGGGCCAGCCCAGCAGCAGGTGGCCCAGCTCGTGCGCCATGACGCCGACCCGGCCGTCCTCGGGTGCCATGAAGTACGTCGAGATCGTGACGCCGTTGCGCACCTGCGGCTGGATGCCCCACTTGTGCGACCACAGGTCGTTCGTGTTGCCCGTCTGCTCGGCGCCGCTGCCGGCGCACACCAGCACCAGTGCCTCGACGACGCCGTCGCCATCCTTGTCGTAACCGGAGAAGTCGACGTCCGCGGCAGCGAGATCGAGCACGTCCTCGACGAGTCCTTGGGCGTTCTGCGGGTGACTGCCGAAGCCGAAGTTCCCGCCTGTGTAGTAGCTCTTGGGCTGCGGGGCGCGGTACCACCCGGCGACCGCGCCGCCCGAGCCGTTGACCGTGCCGTCGACGTCCAGCTGACCGTAGGAGGCCCCCTGGTAGAAGTCGCGCATGCTGCCGGTGGCGTAGGTGCCCAACGAGAAGAGCAGGTCCCGGTAGCGCTGCTGGTCCTGCGTGGCCTGCGCGTCGGGGAAGTCGACGAGCAGCACGAGAACCTTCCGGGAACCGAGCACCGGACCGAGGTTGGCCCCGGGTGCGGACAGTGTGTCCGGGCGCGTCCCCGCCGGGCGGGCCAGGATCTTCACCAGGCTCTCCGGGTCCAGCAGGGCGTCGCTCGGCCGGTCGGGAAGCTGCTCCCCGGCGTACAGCGCGCGCTTCGACGCGATCACCCGGTCGAGCAGCCTCGGGTCCAGCGGCATGGCGCAGGACGGTCCCGGCGATGACACGAGTGGCTGTGACATGGTTCCTCCCCGGTGGGTGTCGCGCAGGATCGTCGCTGCTCAGGACTTGCCGGACGGGCCGGCGGGCGGCGCGGGCAGATCGTCGAGCGGTGCCGGCGCCGGCGCGCCGGTGCGGGAGCTCGGCAGCTGCTCCAACGGTTCGGGAGGAGGGCCTGCGGCGGACGCGCCGGCGGCACCGGCGCCGGGCGCCAACTGCTCCAGCGGCAGCGGAGGAGGCGGCTCACCGGAGGCCGCGGCTGCTCCGCCACCGGTCGCGCCGAGCTGGTCGAGCGGCAGCGGGCCGGGACCGGCACCCGCGGCACCGGCGGTGACCGCCGCAGCGGGAGCCCCGAGTCGCTCGAGCGGCATCGGCGCGTCACCGCCTGCCGTCGAGGCCGTCGAGGCCGCCGCGGCGGTGGGGGGCGCCGCGTCGCCCGGGGTACCGATGTTG
>NZ_JAHKRK010000003.1 GCF_019396355.1 Pseudonocardia nigra | reverse complement strand
CGTGGAGCTCCCCGCCATGTCAGACCCGCCCCGTCCCCGCCCCGTCCCCGCCCCGTCCCCCTCGCAGCAAGGTGACCATACTGCCACTGGACGGCAGTAAAGCCACCTTGCTGCGAACCGGACGGGCGGTAACCTCCCCGGCGTGGATCCTGCCGACCTCGTCGGGTTGCTCGCCGAGCCTGATCGGCTTCGGGTTGTCTCGGCGCTCGTGCTCGGTGCCGGCACGCACGCGGAGGTGGCCGCCGCCACCGGGCTCGACGCCCGTGCCGTCGGCAAGGCCGTGCAGAAGCTGCAGGCGGGCGGGCTCGTCGACGACAAGCTCGGCGTGCGGGTCGAGCTGTTCAAGGACGCGGCCCGGGCCGCCGCACCGGTGCAGCAGGCCGAGGACCTCGGCTACGCCGACCCCGGCGTGGAGCAGGTGGTGGGCCGGTTCGTGCGCGACGGGACGCTGCTGTCGCTCCCGGCCCAGGACGCGAAGCGCCGGCTCGTGCTGGAGCACGTGGTGCAGAGCTTCGAGCCCGGCGTGCGCTACCCGGAGCGGGAGGTCGACGCCGTGCTGCGGGCGTGGACCGACGGCGGCACGGCCGACCACGCCACGCTGCGGCGCTACCTCGTCGACCACCAGTTGCTCGCGCGCGAGGGCGGCGAGTACTGGCGCTCGGGCGGGTGGATCGACGTGCTGGACGACTGAGCGCCCTCGCGCACGTGGCTGGCCCCGCCCCGGCCGATGCACCCCGTGCGCGCTGATGCACCCCGTGTCGGCGCGTGCGCCCCGTCGACGGGGGGCATCGGCCGAATCGGGGTGCATCGCGCAGCCGTTCCGGGTGGCCGCCCGGTCAGCTGGGGTCCGAGCCCCGGTACGCGCCCGTCCACAGTCCCACCACGGCGGCGATGGCCGTTGCGCCCGCCCATGACGACAGGCCGCCGCCGTCGAGGTAGGCCCAGAAGAGCCCGACCAGCGGCGCCGGGGCCACGAGAGCGGCGTCGAGCAGCAGGTGACGGCCGAGGGTGGCGCGGCGGGCGCGGCGGGCGGTGTCGGCGTCGGGCCGCATCGGGTTGTCCACCCGACGGCCCCGGGGCTCCGAGGTGCGCACCCGACCCGCCGGGTAGATGCGCCTGCCGTCGATCTCGGCGCCCACCCAGGAGTCGCGCAGCGGGTCGCCGAGGAACGTGACCGTGGTGGGGGCGGGCAGGGTGACCAGCAGCGGGTCGAAGTGGACCGGGACCCAGCGCTGCGGCTCGTGCTCGGTCTCGAGCCACGACCGGGACAGCAGCCCCGACTGGATCCGCACCCGGCGGGCCGCGATCCTCCGGGGCCTGCGGCGGACCGCGGCCGCGGCGAACCACCAGCGGACGCCGCCCAGGACGAGCACCGCGATCGCCACCACGGCGACGCAGAACGCGTCGGTGAGCGCGCGGTTGCCGTCGACGATCGCGGCGGATCCGGGGACCGTGGCCCGCGTCGGGTCGGCGGGGTCGTAGGCGACCTCGGTGCGGCTGCCGACGGGCGGGACGCTCCCACCCAGGCGGACGTCGAGCACGCGCTCGGCGCCCCCGGCGGGTTGCCACCGGACGCGCACGGTGTCGGCCACGCCCCCGACCTCGGTCTCCGTGACCGTGCCGACGGCCCGCGCGGTCAGTCCGGTGAGTTGGTCCCGGACTCCCGACCACGACGCCCAGCACAGCGCCAGCACCACCGCGCAGCAGACCAGCACCGCGGCGGTGAGGACCAGCCCGTGGCGGACGGGTGGCGCACACAGGCCGGTCCCCCCGGAGCGACGCTCGCGGGGGGACCGGTCGGTCATCTCAGACGCCATCGCCGATGGGGCGATCGGTCATCACTGCACGAAGCCCATCACCGTGTAGACCTCGTCGGCGAACCCGAAGGCGCCGAAGTTGGCGAGGTTGCTGTTCACGGCGTAGACGTTCGGGCGCTGGTAGAGCAGCAGCGAGTGCCCGGACGCCCAGATCTCGGTGTCGATCTGGTTGGCGAGCTCGATCTTGCGCTGCTCGTCCAGGACGGTCGTCGCCTCGTCGTACAGCTGGTTGATCGTCTCGTTGCCGATCCGGCCGAAGTTCTGCTGGGTGTCCTCGTTCAGGGTGTAGATCGACCGCGTGGAGCTCACCGGGAACGCGGTGCCCAGCCAGGAGAACACGGTGACGTCGAAGTCGCCGACCAGGATGTGCTTCTCGAAGAAGTCGTTGAGCGGCACGGCCTGGATCTGGAGGTCGACGCCGATCTGCCGCAGCTGCTCCTGCGCGATCCGGGCCTCCTGCTCGCTGGTCGCGGTGTTCGTCGGGATCACCATTCGGATCGCGAGCGGCTGCCCGTCCTTCATGCGGGTGCCCTCACCCTCCCGCACCCAGCCGAGCTCGTCGAGCATCGCGCCGGCTTCCTCGGGGTTGTACTCGACGATCGCGTCGTTGTCCTGGAAGCCTTCCTGCCCCGCGCGGTAGATGTGGTTGCCCAGCGGCACCGGGTCCGGGACGATGCGGCCGAGCATCGCCTGCGCGATCTGCGTCCGGTCGATGCCCTTCTGGACCGCGATCCGCAGCTGCTGGTCGGCCATGATCGAGCCCTCGGCGCCGTTGAACGTGAAGTGCCGCATGTCGGGCGCGAGAGCCTTGCGGACGTCGACGTTCGGGATCCCCTGGGCGCGCTCGAACAGGCTGATGTCGGAGGCGATCTCGTAGAAGTCGATCTCACCGTTGGCCAGCGCGTTGGGCATGGCCGCCGAGTCGATCAGCCGGAAGATGATCCGGTCGAGCTTGGGAGTGGGCCCCCACCAGTTCGGGTTCCGCTCCAGGATGATCTGCTGCGCGGTCCGGTCGACGGCCTGCAGCTGGAACGGACCCGAGGTGACCTGCGGCTCCTCCAGCCAGCCGGTGTTGAACGCCTCCGGGTCGCCGTTCGTCGACGCCGGGTACAGCGGGCTGAACGCCGACTGCCAGTCGGAGAAGGGCGTGCTCCAGGTCACCACGGCCTGCTTGTCGTCGACGCCCATTTCTACGCTGGCGATAGGCGCATACGAGTTGGTGGCCGACACGTTGTAGGCCGGGTTCGTCCCGTTGAGGGCCTGCCACTGCGCCCGGAAGTCCTCCCAGGTGATGGGTGTGCCATCGCTCCAGACGGCCTCCGGATTGATGGTGTAGGTGACGACCTGCGGATTGGGGGAGGTGAGCTCGACGGACGTCATGTAGTTGGTGTCGACCTCGGCCGTGCCGTCCGGCTGGATGAGGAACACCTGCGGCATCAGCGGGTCGGTGACGTCCTCGGTGTCGGCCTCGGTGCCATCGAACTGGTGGTAGTTCAGGTTCTGCGGGTAGTTGTTGATCGGCCAGCGCAGGTCGCCGCCGTCGCGCAGTTGCGCCGGGTCCACCGGGTTGATGGCGCTGGTGCCGAGCTCCGGGGCCTCCTCCGGAGCAGCACCGCCACCGCCGGTGCCGCCACCGTCACCGCCACACGCGGTGAGGGTGAGCGTGGCGGTCAGCGCGACGGCCAGCCCGCTCAGCCGGCTGCGTGCTCTCATCACTCGTTCTCCATCTGTTCGGACTCTCTCGCCGTTGAGCGAGCTGCTTGCTCAGAGCACCGGCTTCGGGGCTGCGTAGTGGCAGGCCGCCCGGTGGTCGTCGGAGGTGCCGCCGGTCCCGGGTATCAGGACCGGTTCGACATCGATGCACCGCTGCGCCCGCTCGGGGCTCAGCTGTGCGTGGAGGGGACAGCGGGTGCGGAACGAGCACCCGGACGGCGGATCCGTCGGACTGGGGACGTCGCCGGTCAGGAGGATCCGCTCCCGCCTGCGCTCCTTCTCCGGGTCCGGGATCGGGATGGCGGAGATCAGCGACTGCGTGTACGGGTGCTCCGGCGCGCGGAACACCTCGTCGGTCTCCCCGACCTCCACCACCTTGCCCAGGTACATCACGGCCACGCGGTGGGCGATGTGCCGGACGACCGACAGGTCGTGGGAGACGAACAGGTAGGCCAGCCCGAGCTTGCGCTGGAGCTCCTCGAGTAGGTTGATCACGCCGGCCTGGATGGAGACGTCCAGCGCCGAGACCGGCTCATCGAGCACGAGCACCTTCGGCTCCAACGCCAGCGCCCGCGCGATGCCGACCCGCTGCCGCTGCCCGCCGGAGAAGTTCGCCGGGTACCGGCTGGCGGCGTCGCGCGGCAGCCCGACCAAGTCCAGCAGCTCCGGCACCCGCCGGTTGACGTGCGCGGAGTCGAACCCGTGGGCGAGCATCGGCTCGGCGATCGTGTCCGAGATCGGGAGCCGGGGGTCGAGCGAGGCCATCGGGTCCTGGAAGACGACCTGGAGGTCGCGCCGCAGCTCCTTGCGGTCCCTCCCGGTGAGCTTCCGCACGTCGCGGCCGAGCACCTCGATCGTGCCGGCCGTCGGGGCCGCCAGGTTGAGGATCTCCATGAGCGTGGTGGTCTTGCCGCTGCCGGACTCGCCGACGATGCCCAGCGCCTCGCCCTCACGCACGTCGAACGAGATGCCGTCGACAGCGCGCACCTCTCCCACCTGCCGCCGGAACACCGTCCCCTTCGTCACGGGGTAGTGCCGGACGAGGTCGCGTACCTCAAGGACGACCGGGCGGTGCTCCCGTGGCCGCCGTTCCTGCTCCTGGGACGGGAGGTCGTGCGTCAGCCCGTACACCTCGGCGAGGTCGGTGTGGTCGCCGGTGTCGCGCGCGGCGACGTCACCGCGCCGGATGCACGCGGCCGCATGCCCCGGCAGCCCGTCCACGGGGAGCAGGTCCGGCTCGCCGTCGCGGCACTCGTCGATCGCCAGCGGACACCGCGGATGGAACGGGCAGCCCACCGGCAGGCGCACCATCGACGGTGGCTGGCCCTCGATCGGCACCAGCTTCTCGCGCGCCTCGACGTCCACGCGCGGGATGGAGCCGAGCAGCCCGACCGTGTAGGGCATCCGGGGGTGGCGGTAGATGTCGTCGACGGCGCCGGTCTCCACCGTGCGCCCGGCGTACATCACCATCACGCGGTCGGCGATGCCGGCCACGACGCCCAGGTCGTGGGTGATCATGACGAGGGACGCGCCGGTGACCTCGCCCGCGGTCTTCAGCACCTCGAGCACTTGGGCCTGCACGGTGACGTCGAGCGCGGTCGTCGGCTCGTCGGCGATGATCAGGTCGGGGTCGTTGGCGATCGCCATCGCGATGACGACGCGCTGCCGCATACCGCCGGAGAACTCGTGCGGGAACGCCTTGGCGCGTTCGGCGGCCTTGGGGATCCCGACCAGGTCGAGCAGCTCCACCGCGCGCTTCGCGGCCTGCTGCTTCGACACGCTTTTGCCGCCGTGGACGAGCACCGCCTCGGCGACCTGGTCGCCCACCGTGTAGACGGGCGTCAGGGCGGAGAGCGGGTCCTGGAAGATCATCGAGACCTGCCGGCCCCGGATCCGCGACAGCTCGCTGTCCGGTTTGCCGAGCAGCTCGGTGCCGCGGAAGCGGATCGACCCGCTCACCCTGGCCTGCGGCGGGAGCAGACCCATCACGGCCATCGACGACACCGACTTGCCCGAGCCGGACTCGCCCACGATTCCGAGGACCTCGCCCGGCGCCACCTGGTAGCTCAGGCCGCGCACTGCGTGCACACGCCCGGCCTCACTGGGGAACGAGATGTCCAGATCATTGACCTCGAGCACCGGCTCGCTGCCGTCGAAGGCAGGCTCGAGCACGGGCTCGTCGGGGTTCATCGGGGCACTCCTGTCGAACCGGTGATGGGGTGTGGTGGTCATCGGGCGTCACTGCGGGTGCTCTGCGGGTCCAGCGCATCGCGCAGCCCGTCACCGATGAGGTTCACCGCGAGCACCGTGATCACGAGCAGGCCACCGGCGAAGAGGAACAGCCACGGGAACGTCAGCGCCGAGCGGCTGCCCTCCGAGATCAGCGTGCCGAGGGAGACGTCCGGGGGCTGCACCCCGAACCCGAGGTAGCTCAGGCTGGTCTCCGCGAGCACGGCCTGTCCGATGTTGACCGTCGCGTCGATGATCAGCAGCGAGGCCATGTTCGGGATGATGTGCTTCAGGATGATCTTCCAGGCCGGGACACCCGCGAACTTCGCCGCCTGCACGAACTCGCGTTCCCGGAGACTCAGCGTCATCCCGCGCACCAACCGGGCGGCGATCATCCAGGAGAACGCCGCCAGCAGGACCACGAGGATGAGCCAGGTGGAGCCCTCGAAGGCCGGGCTGAGGATCGCGATGACGAGCAGCGCGGGCAGGACGAGCATGAGGTCGACCACCCACATCAGCGCGCGGTCGACCCAGCCGCCGAAGTAGGCGGCGGTGGCGCCCACGATGGTGGCGATCGCGGTGGAGATGAGGCCGACCAGCAGGCCGATCACGAGGGACTTCCGCAGCCCGTCCATCGTGCGGACGAACACGTCCTCGCCGATCTGGGTGGTGCCGAACCAGTGATCCGGCGTCGGCGGTTCGAGCAGGCTGGTGAAGTCCTGGTTGGTGACGGTCCACGGGCTGATCAGCGGGCCGAGGTAGGCCAGCGCGAAGAGCCCGACGAACACCACCAGCCCGGTGACGCCGAGCTTGTGGCGGAAGAACCGCCGTATCACGAGCTTGCGGCGGCTGGGGGACGCGCCTCCCGCCGCGACCGGGTCGGTCGCCGGATCGATCGGGGAGCCGGTCCCGCTGGCGGAACCGCTGGTCGTGGTGCTCATGTCAGCTCCGTCACAGCCGGATGCGGGGGTCGAGCGCGGCGTAGAACACGTCCGACAGCCAGCCCGAGAAGAAGATGAGGACCCCGGCGAACAGCGTCACCGTCATCACGATGTTCACGTCCTCGACGCTGATCCCGTAGACGAACCACTGGCCCATCCCGTACCAGGCGAAGATCTGCTCGACGAACACCGATCCGGTGAGGAGCAGGCCGAACCCGAACGCGAACAGGGTGGCCATCGGGATCAGGGCGGTACGCAGGCCGTGCTTGAACAGCGCCCGCCTGCGGGTGAGGCCCTTGGCCTGCGCGGTGCGCAGGAAGTCGCTGCCGAGCACGTCGAGCATCGCGCTGCGCTGGTAGCGGCTGTAGTAGGCGACCTGGGTGAGCGCGATGGCGAGCGTGGGCAGGACGAGGTGCTGCAGCCGGTCGACGAGAGCCTCGCCGAAGCTGCCCTGGAAACCCGCCGAGGTCTCGCCGGTGAAGTACAGCAGCGTGGTGCCCGCTGCGTCGTTGACCTGGAGCGCGGCGAACTGCAGCACGATCCCCAGCAGGAAGACCGGCGTCGACAGGGTGATGAACGAGAACGTGGTGCCGACGTAGTCGCTGATCTTGTACTGCCGGATCGCGCTGACCACGCCGAGGATCACGCCGAGGATCAGGCCGACCACGGTGCCGATGAGCAGCAACCGCAGGGTCACGCCGATCCGGCGCCACAGCTCGTCGTTCACGCTCTGGCCGGTGATCGTCGTGCCGAAGTCGCCCTGCAGCACTCCGCTGACCCAGGCGAGGTACCGCACGGGGATGGGCTCGTCGAGCATCAGCGCCTGGCGCTGTGCCTCGATCACCTCGGGGGGCGGTGGTGGGTTGCGGGCCAGCACGGTGCCCAGCGGGTCGAAGGTCAGCGCGGCCGCGGTGTAGGCCAGGAACGACGCGACCAGGAGCAATGCCAAGTAGTTGAGCAGGCGGCGGACAAGAAACCGAGCCATGCGTCTCCTCGCTGATCACCGGATGGGTCACACCGGTTGTCGTGCGCCGTAGGCGAAACCTGTGGGCCGCCCCGGCTACTGGCCGGTACCTTGAATGCTGCTCTGTGAGTTCGATGTGAAGTCTCGCGCGTGCCCAGGTATCGGTCCCCGAACCGATGCGGATTCGTGTTCAACCGCCATTCGCGCGGTCGGCGTCGGCCGGGCCGCCCAAGGGGAGACCGGGCGGACGGCGCAGTGGAGTGCTACGTGCCGGTGTGGTCCCCGCCGCCGCCGGGCACTGTGGAGGCTGCGGGTGTCCCGGCCGGGTGGCACGGTGGAGGGATGCCGCCGCGGAAACCTGTCGCCGTCAACGCCACCTCCGCCGCGCTGCTCGGTCTGCTGCACAGCGGGCCGATGACCGGTGGCCAGCTCGTCTCGACGGCAGCGGAGCGCTACGGCTCCTTCTTCTCGGTGACGCGCAGCCAGGTGTACCGGGAGCTGCCCGTGCTCGTGGACGCCGGGCTGCTCCGGCCGGGCAAGCAGGGCCCGCGGGCGTCGCAGCAGTACGCGATCACGGCGGCCGGCCGGCGGGCGTTCACGGCGTGGCTGGCCGGGGGAGGGGCCGGCGACGCGCTGCGCAGCCCGCTCGTGCTGCGGCTGCTGCACGCCGGCTCGCTCGGCGAGGAGCAGCGGGCCGAGCTGGTGCGGACCAGCCGGGAGGTCTACTCGGCCCGGCTGGACGCCGCCCGGGCCGCCGCGCGCGGCGAGCCCGATCCGTACCGCAAGGCGGTGGCCGACTTCGTCGTCGCCCACACCAGGGCGATGGTGAAGCTGCTGGACGCGATCCCCGCGGGGTGAGGCCTGGCGCGTAGCCTGGAGAGTTGTGAACGCCGACGCCGCAGCCGACCTGAAGGACCTCGCCGCCACCCTCGAGAGCATCGAGGCGGTCAGCGACCTTCCCAGACTGCGCGCCGAGATCGCCGACCTCTCCGACCAGGCCGGGCAGCCGGACTTCTGGAACGACACCGAGGCCGCGCAGAAGGCCACCAGCCGGCTCGCCCACGCCCAGGGTGAGCTGCGCAGGCTCGAGGAGTTCCGCCGGCGCCTCGACGACCTGCCGGTGCTCTACGAGCTCGCCGAGGACGAGGGCGACGCCTCCGCGGTCGCCGACGCCGACGCCGAGCGGGCGAGGCTGCGCGAGGAGATCGCCGCGCTGGAGGTCCGCACCCTGCTCTCGGGCGAGTACGACCAGCGCGAGGCGCTCGTGACGATCCGGTCCGAGGCCGGCGGCGTCGACGCCGCCGACTTCGCCGAGATGCTCATGCGGATGTACCTGCGCTGGGCGGAGCGCCACGACTACCCGGTGGACGTCCTCGACACCTCCTACGCGGAGGAGGCGGGCATCAAGTCGGGCACGTTCCAGGTGCGCGTCCCCTTCGCCTACGGCACGCTCTCGGTCGAGCAGGGCACGCACCGGCTGGTGCGCATCTCGCCGTTCGACAACCAGGGCAGGCGGCAGACGTCGTTCGCCGGCGTGGAGGTCCTGCCGGTCACCGAGACCACCGACCACGTCGACATCCCGGAGAACGAGATCCGCATCGACGTGTTCCGCTCCTCCGGCCCGGGCGGGCAGAGCGTGAACACCACCGACTCGGCGGTGCGGATCACCCACCTGCCCACCGGGATCGTCGTCTCCTGTCAGAACGAGAAGTCGCAGATCCAGAACCGCGCCGCCGCGCTGCGCGTGCTCCAGTCCCGGCTGCTCGAGCGGCGCAGGCAGGAGGAGAAGGCGGCGATGAACGCGCTGAAGGACGCGGGTTCCTCGTGGGGCAACCAGATGCGCTCCTACGTCCTGCACCCGTACCAGATGGTGAAGGACCTGCGCACCGAGCACGAGGTCGGCAACCCGTCCGCGGTGCTCGACGGCGACCTCGACGGCTTCATCGAGGCGGGCATCCGCTGGCGGCGCAGCCAGGGCACCGCCGACGCCTGATCCGGCGGCGTCCGCGGTCCCCGCGGGGGCACGGACGGGGGCAAACTGCCCAGCGGTCGGGTCCCGTCGCCGAGGGGTCGGGTCGGGTAACGGCCGGGTCGCAGGTCGCCGGTAACGTCCGCGACCGTGATTCGCCTGGAACGCGTCACCAAGCTGTACAAGACCTCGACGCGCCCCGCCCTGGACCGCGTGTCGGTCTCCGTGGACAAGGGCGAGTTCGTCTTCCTCATCGGGCCGTCGGGCTCGGGCAAGTCGACGTTCCTGCGGCTGCTGCTGCGCGAGGACGTACCCACGCGGGGCAACATCTTCGTCTCCGACCTCAACGTCGCGAAGCTGCCGCGCAGGCGGGTGCCGCGGCTGCGCCAGCGCATCGGGTGCGTGTTCCAGGACTTCCGGCTGCTGTCGAACAAGACCGTCGGCGGCAACGTCGCGTTCGCGCTCGAGGTGATCGGGAAGCCGCCGTCGACCGTGCGCAAGGTCGTGCCCGAGGTGCTCGAGCTGGTGGGGCTCGAGGGCAAGGCCGACCGGATGCCCCACGAGCTGTCCGGCGGTGAGCAGCAGCGCGTCGCGATCGCGCGCGCGTTCGTCAACCGGCCGCTGGTGCTGCTGGCCGACGAGCCCACGGGCAACCTCGACCCGGACACGAGCCAGGACATCATGCTGCTGCTCGAACGGATCAACCGCACGGGCACGACCGTCGTGATGGCCACCCACGACCACTCGATCGTCGACTCGATGCGCCGCCGTGTGGTGGAGCTGGACCTCGGGCAGGTCGTGCGCGACGAGTCCCGCGGCGTGTACGGCGTGGGGCGGTAGGGGATGCGCAGCGACTTCGTCGTCCGCGAGGTCTTCACCGGCCTGCGGCGCAACGTCACGATGACGATCGCCATGGTGCTCACCACGGCGATCTCCCTCGGCCTGGTGGGTACCGGGCTGCTGGCCGTGCGCACGATCGACCGCACCGAGCAGCTCTACAGCGACCGCGTCGAGGTGCAGGTGGCCCTCACCTCCGACGTGTCCGCCGCCGACACCGACTGCAGCCAGCCGATCTGCCAGGGGCTGCGGTCGACGTTGGAGAACTCGCCGCTCGTGGAGTCGGTGCGGTTCGAGAGCCAGCAGGAGGCCTACGAGCGCTACATGGAGCTGTTCGAGGGACAGTCCCTGGCCGACGTCGTGCGGCCGCAGTCGCTGCCCGCCACCCTGCGCGTGAAGCTTGCCGACCAGGTGGCCGGCGCGGAGGCCGTCAAGCAGGCCATGGCCGAGCAGGTCGGCGTGCGCAACGTGATCGACCAGCGGGACGTCGTGGCGAAGCTGTTCGACTTCCTCGGCGGCGTGCGCAACGTGACGTTCGCGCTCGCGCTCATCCAGGCCGTCGCGGCGCTGCTGCTGATCTCCAACACGGTGCAGGTGTCGGCGTTCACCCGGCGCACCGAGGTGGGTGTGATGCGGCTGGTCGGCGCCACCCGCTGGTACACCCAGCTGCCGTTCCTCATCGAGGCCGTGGTCACCGGCGCGGTCGGCGCGCTCATCGCCGCGGGCGGGCTGCTGGCCGGGAAGTTCCTGTTCATCGACACCCTGCTGAGCGGCATCGTCGACAGCGGCGTGATCCCGCCGATCGACGTGGCCGACATCATCTGGGTGTCGCCGATCCTCGTGATGATCGGCGCCGGGATCGCGGGCGTCACGGGCTACGTGACCCTGCGGCTGTACGTGCGCCTGTAGGTCGTCCTGGGCCGATCAGCGAGGCGGTCCGCGGCGGGCCCCTCAGGCTGCATCGATCGTGGCCGCCCTCGTGCTCGGCAATGGGATCGCCAGCCCGTCCTCGCGCATGCCCTCCAGATGGAGGGCCACGGCCGCCCGCATTTCCGCCAGGCATTCCTCGAAGGTGTCGCCCAGCGCAACGCACCCGGGAAGGTCGGGCGCCCATGCCCCGTAACCGCCGTCCGGCGTTGCCTCGATGAGAATGACGTAACTGCTCACGACTGATCTCTCCTCGTCAGTCCCGCCTGTTTCAGGATGCTTCGTTCTAGGCCGTGTGACAACTCGCGTCTGGGCTTGCCCGCAACCGTGACCCGCCCCGGCTTCGTCGGATGTCGGAACTGCCGGTGGCTGCCACGGATACCGACCAGGTACCAGCCATCGTCCTGGATCAGCTTCAGGATCGCAGCGACCTTCAGCGGCATGACTGGCTCCCTTCGGCTGCAGCGGACACGAGCATCGCGGAGGGCACCGACAAGTCCGGGGTGTTGACGAAGGGCGCCGCGTAGGCTGGACAGGTGAAGGAGAAGGGCCGCAAGGTGATCGCGCAGAACCGCAAGGCGCGACACGACTACACCGTGCTCGACACCTACGAGGCCGGCGTCGCGCTCATGGGCACCGAGGTGAAGAGCCTGCGCATGGGGCGAGCATCCCTCGTGGAGTCGTTCGCCACCGTCGACGACGGCGAGGTGTGGCTCCGTAACCTGCACGTCCCCGAGTACTCGATGGGCGGCTGGACCAACCACGAACCCCGTCGCACTCGCAAGCTGCTGCTGCACCGCGGTGAGATCGAGCGCCTGATCGGCAAGATCCGCGAGGGCGGGCTCACGCTCGTGCCGCTGTCGCTGTACTTCAACGACGGCAAGGTCAAGTGCGAGCTCGCGCTGGCGCGCGGCAAGCGCAGCTACGACAAGCGCACCGACCTCGCCAAGCGCGATGCGGAGCGGGAGATCCAGCGCGCGTACGGGCGTGCCGCGAAGGGACGCGCCCGGGAGCTCAGGTGACCGTGCCGGAGGCGCCGATCGACGATGCCGACGTGCCGCGGTTCCTGGCCGACCTCGGCCTGCCCGGCATCGTCGACGTCCACGTGCATTTCCTGCCGGAGCCGGTGCTGCGGAAGGTGTGGGCGTACTTCGACGCCGCGGAGTCGAACTACGGCATGGCGTGGCCGGTGCAGTACCGGACGTCCGAGGCAGAGCGGGTGGCCACGCTCGAGAAGCTCGGCGTCCTGCGCTACGCGCCGCTGGTGTACCCGCACAAGCCGGGGATGGGCCGCTGGCTCACCGAGTGGGTCACCGGGTTCGCCGCCATCACCCCGGCCGCGGTGCCGACCGCGACGCTCTACCCGGAACCCGACGTGGCCGAGTACCTCGGCGCGGCGGTCGAGGCGGGTGCCCGCGTGGTGAAGGTGCACGTCCAGGTCGGGGCGTTCGACCCCCGGGACCCGTTGCTCCGCCCGGCGTGGGGGCTGCTCGCCGAGGCGGGCGTGCCCGCGGTGGTGCACTGCGGCCACGGCCCGCGGCGCGGCGCGCACACGGGCCTGGACGTGTTCGAGGCCGTCCTCGCCGAGCACCCGCGGCTGCCGGTCGTGCTCGCCCACGCCGGGATGCCCGACTTCGCGGATGCGCTGGACCTGGTGCACCGGTACGAGAACGTCCACCTGGACACGACGATGGTGGGCACCCCGTTCAGCGAGCGCTTCGCGCCGCTGCCGCCGGACTGGATCGCCCGCCTGGCCGACGTGGCCGACCGCGTCGTCTTCGGCAGCGACTTCCCCAACATCCCGTACGCCTACGCGGAGCAGGTGGCGGCCGTGGCCGGGTGGGCGGCGGCGGACGACCGCCTCGGCGCCGCCTTCCTGCGATCCGTCCTCCACGACGCACCGGCTCGGCTGATCGGCCCCTGAGGCTGCTCCGGAAGCCGCAACCGGTCACCCACAGCGGTTGCCTGGTGCTCCTGTGGGGTACGCGGCGATGTGGACACCGGGACCGTCGTCGTCATCGTGCTGGTCGTGCTCGCCGCGCTCGTCGCCGTGGGGCTCCTCGTCGCGTGGGGCCGCCGGCGCAGATGGGAGCAGCAGCGCCAACAGGCCGCCGAGCACCGGCACGAGGCCGAGATCCACAGCGCGAGCGCCGAGCGCCGGGAGGCGGAGGCCGCCGAGCGCGCCGCGCGGGCCCAGCGCGAGGAGGCGCAGGCCAAGGAACAGGCGGCCCGGGCCCGCCAGGACCGCGAGTCCGCCGATGCCAGGCGGGCCGAGGCCGACCGGATCGACCCGGACGTCGACACCCCCGGTGGACGCGCCGACGAGCACGGTGACGATCAGCGCGACGAACACCGCGAAGAGCACGGTGACCGCGTCGCCCCCGGCGCGGCTCCCCGGTCCGACGCCGACGCGGCCGGACGCACCGACCGGCTGCCGGTGGGGGACCAGGGCCGGCCGGGCGCCGACCCCGCGGCCCGCACCGACCAGCTGCCGACGGGCGGCCACGACGGCACCGCCCGCCGGAACGGCGACCCGGCCGGGCGCACCGACGAGCTGCACCTCGGCGAGGTCCGCCGCGCCGAGGCCGAGCGGAGCGGTCGGCCGGGGGAGCACGTGACGCCGGTCGGGCAGCACGCCGGGGGACCGCACGACCCGGCCGTCGGCCGGCACGCCGCACCGGACGGTTCCGCCGACGGGCACCCGCGTCCGACTGGCGCCGCGCCGACCGACGCGGGGACGTCCGGTGCCGACCGGTCCGCCCACGGCCAGCACGCCGCGCCGATCCCGGGCCAGCGCACCGGTGCCGATGACCAGCCCGGCGACCACCGGGCCGAGCACGATCACGACCAGGGACGTTCCGGATCCGGCACGGTGCGGGCGATCGCCGACCGCCTCCGGGGGCGCAACCGCTGACGGCGCGCCCGCGCGTCGGCCGGTATCGGGATGAATCCGGCCCGTCGAGGCGTTACCCTGTACGGACGCCCGCAGTGGTGGGCGCTGAGGGGGTGAACGGTTTCGACTCCGGATGTTGATCAAGGCGAAGCGTGCCGAGGAAGGCGACGATGATCTCGTTAACCATGCGTCGCAAAAAAATAAGTGCCGCTGATAAGCGCACTGCCCCGGCTCAGGCCGAGTTCGCGCTCGCTGCCTGATCCAGTGAGGGGCTGTCGGCCCGGGTGCGTTCCCGACCCGGATCCCGGCATCAGCTAGGGAACTCACCTGTCCGCCCGGTCGCGGGGCGGGCAGGAACATCAAACAGCGACTGGGATCGTCACACCGGCTCGTCCGCGTGACCGGTGGATCCGAGTAGAGACATAGCGGACTGCGCACGGAGAAGTCCTTGTGAAGCGACGGAGGACCCGGGTTCGATTCCCGGCACCTCCACACCTGGGCGCCCCTTGTCTGCGGAAAGCGCGGACAAGGGGCGTTCCGCGTGTCTTCTGGGGGTGCGACCCCCAGACCCCGCCCGGCGGGGCTTCGCCCCCCGGACCCCCCTTCCAGTGGTCGTTTGGCGTGGTCGCATGCCGGAGCGTTGGGTCCATGAGAAGCGGCGGCCGGCCCCGGTGTCGTGTGGAGCCTCAGCCCTGGGCCACCAGGTTCTCCAGCCGGCCGAGGCCGTCGTCGAGCCACTGCTGCACCTCGGCCGCGGGCTCGCCGCCGTGCGTCTCCGGCTGGTCCCCGAGGAACGACAGGTGCAGCACCACCGACGAGCGCCCCGGGTCGGCGTGCTCGACCTGCAGCCAGCCGGCGTAGTCCGGGGCGTGGCCCCATTCCACCCGCAGCTGCTCCGGTCGTACCCGCACCAGCCCGTCGGCGTCGACCCCACGGGGCTCGACGTCGGCGTGCACCTCGCCGTCGCCGGTGAGCTGTACGTCCACCGGTCCCGGCATCCACTGCGACAGCCGGTCCAGGTCGGAGACCACGGCGAACACGGTGTCCGCGTCGGCCGGCATTCCGCGCTGTGCCTCGAATTCCGCCATGGCGGGCGGTTACCCGGCTCGGCCGCCCTCAACGCGGCCTCCGGTACCGGGCGACGGCGGGTCGACGCTGCGGCGTAAGGTTTCGCTTAGCATTGACATGGAGAGGGGGCTCGGGTGGTCGCTACCGACGACCCGGGCCTCGTGGCACGTGCCCCCGACCGTCTCCCGCGCGAGATCTGGGTGCTGGTCGGCGCCTCTTTCATGATCGCGATCGGGTTCGGGATCGTCGCGCCGACGCTGCCGGTGTTCATCCGCAGCTTCGACGTCGGCATCACCGCCGTCTCGGCCGTGGTCAGCGTGTTCGCGCTGTCCCGGCTGCTGTTCGCGCCGCTCAGCGGCCGGATCGTGGGCCGGTTCGGGGAGCTGCCCGCGTACCTCACCGGTTTGGGCCTCGTGGCCGTCACCACCGGCGCCTGCGCGTTCGCCACCGAGTACTGGCACCTGCTCGCGCTGCGCGGGCTGGGCGGCGTGGGCTCCACGATGTTCACCGTCTCGGCGCTGTCGCTGCTCATCCGGCTGGCCCCGCCGAGCATGCGCGGACGTGCGTCGGGGCTGTGGGCCACGGGCTTCCTGCTGGGCAACATCGTCGGCCCGCTCGCGGGCGGCGGCCTCGTCGCGATCAGCCTGCGGGCCCCGTTCCTCGTCTACGCCGGCTGTCTCGTGATCGTCGTCGGTGCCACCGGGTTCCTGCTGCGCAACCGCACGCGCGACACGGCGACACTGGGCGACCCGGCCACCGCACCCGCCCGCTTCACGGACGCGCTGCGCCACCCCACCTACCGGGCCGCGCTGGTGGCGAGCTTCGCCAACGGCTGGGCGGTGTTCGGGGTGCGCGTCGCGATCGTCCCGCTGATCGTGGTGGAGGCGCTGCAGCAGCCCGAGGGGTGGAGCGGGATCGCGCTGGCCGTGTTCGCGGTGGGCAACGCGGCCACGCTGATGATCACCGGTCGCATCACCGACCGCAGCGGCCGCCGGCCGCCGATGTTGATCGGCCTGGTCGTATCCGGGGTCGCCACCGCCGTGCTCGGCTTCATCACGTCGCCGATGCTGTTCCTCGTCGTGAGTCTGGTGGCCGGGCTGGGCAGCGGGCTCATCAACCCGCCGATGAACGCCGCCGTCGCCGACGTCATCGGCTCGCGGGCCCGCGGCGGCACGGTGCTGGCCGGGTTCCAGATGGCGAGCGATCTCGGCGCGATCATCGGGCCGGTGCTGGCCGGCGCGCTGGCCGAGACCGCGGGCGGCTTCCCGGCGGCGTTCGCCGTCACCGGCGCCACCCTGCTGGTCGCGTTCGGCTTCTGGCTGCGGGCCCCGGAGACGCTGGTGCGCGCCTCGTCGGCCGGGGAGGACGCCGTGGCGGAATGCGCCATCGACGAGCCGCCGGTTGTGCGCCGGGACTGAGCGCCGCCGGCGTCACCCCGTCATGCTCACCCCGATCAGCATCCCGACCACGTAGGTGGCGCCCGCGGCGATCGCGCCGAACAGCAGCTGCCGCAGGCCGCTGAACCACCAGGGTCGCGCAGTGAAGCGTGACGTCAGCGCGCCCGCGACGAACAGCCCGACCGCGCCGACGAGGAGCCCGAGGGCCAGCGCGGAGGAGCCGAACAGGTACGGGACCAGCGGGATGATGCCGCCGACGGCGAAGCAGAGGAACGACGACGCCGCCGCGGTCCACGGCGGGGGCTGCTCGTCGGGGTCGACGCCGAGCTCCTGCGTGATGTGGACCTTGACCGCGGGCTCGGGGTCGGCGTGCACCTCGCGCGCCACCGCCTCCGCCGTGGGCCGGGAGAGCCCCATCCCCTCGTACATCTCGGCCAGCTCGGCCTGCTCGGCGCGGGGGTGCCTGCGGATCTCGTCGCGCTCGACGGCCACCTCGGCCGCCACGGCGTCGTTTTGGGTATGGACCGAGGCGAACTCGCCGAGCGCCATGGAGAACGCGCCGGCCACGAGCCCCGCCATGCCGGTCAGGATGATCACCTGGCGGCCCGCCCCCGCCCCCGCCGACGCCGGCGATCAGCGCGATGTTGGTGACGAGGCCGTCCATCGCGCCGAAGACCGCGGCCCGCAACCAGCCGCCGGAGACGTCACCGTGGTGGTGGTCGCCCTGGCGCGCCGCGAACTCCGCCGGACCGGGGAGCTGCTTCATGCCGCCAGCCTAGGTCTCCTCGTGCGTCGCTAGGCTGAACGTGTGAAGTCCGATCGCGTCCTCGACGTCATCGGGACGCTGGCGCGGCTGGGACTGGCCGCCGTCTGGCTGATCTCCGGGGTGCTCAAGGTGATCGATCCCGACCAGACCTACATCGCCGTCCGCGCCTACGACGTGCTGCCCGACCCGGTCGTCGAGGTGATCGCCGCGCTGCTGCCGTGGGTGGAGATCGCGCTCGGGGTGCTGCTGCTGGCGGGCAATGGTGTCCGCGTGGTCGCCCTGCTGTCCGTGGCGCTGCTGCTGGTGTTCGTCGCGGGGGTGGCGCAGGCGTGGGCGCGCGGGCTGTCGATCGACTGCGGCTGCTTCGGCGGCGGCGGAGCGGTCGAGCCCGGCGCGACGACGTACGTGCAGGAGCTGCTGCGGGACGGCGGGTTCCTGCTGCTGGCAGGCTGGTTGCTGGTGCGGCCGCGCTCGTTCTGGGCGCTGGACGCGCGGCTGGCGAACACGGGAAGGACCTGAGATGGGTGGAGCGGGGCGGAACGAGAAGAAGCGCAGGCAGGAGGCGGCCAACGCACGGCTGGCCGCCGCCGGCATCCAGCGGCCGCCGCAGCCGAACCGCACCCCGCTGATCGTCGTCGCGGCCGTCGTGGCGGTGGCGCTCGTCGTGGGACTGGTCCTGCTGTGGAACCGCAGCTCCGGCGAGGACGTGGTGCCCACCTACTCGGCCACCGCGTCCGGCGCCGTCGTCACCGCGGGTTCCGGGCCCGCGATCATCGACGTGTACGAGGACTACCTCTGCCCGGGCTGCGAGCGGTTCGAGGAGCGCGACGGGGACGCCATCACCACCGCGCTGAACAACGGCGAGCTGACGGTGCGCTACCACAGCATCGCGATCCTCGACGAGCTGACGGACCCCGCCGGCTACTCGACGCGGGCCGCGAACGCCGCGCTGTGTGCGGTCCCGGCCGGGATCTTCCCGGCCTACCACGACAAGCTGTTCGACAAACAGCCCGCGGAGGGCAGTGCCGGCCTGAGCGACGAGGAGCTCATCGCGTTCGGCACCGAGCTCGGTGCGCAGGGCGACTTCGCCGCATGCGTTCGCGATGGGCGCCACACCGACGAGGTGGCGGCCGAGACCGAAGCCGCCACCTCCGACCCGGCGCTGCAGACCGACGGCACGTTCGGCACGCCCACCGTGGCCGTCGATGGTCGTAAAATCGACCTGAACGACGCGAGCTGGCTGCAGGACGCGATCGCCGCCGCCCGCTGAGCCGGCGCCGCCGCCCTCACCGGTCCATCCGCGGCACCACCCGGCGGAGCCCACGGACCTGCCAGGAGAGCCAGGAAAGCCACGTTCCTGACGCTGAACGACAGGAACGTGGCTTTCCGGACACTCGGGGGCCCGTCAGGCCTCGCGGGCCGGGTGGTCCCACCCGATCGTGGGGCGGCGGCCGCCGACGTGCCGCCCGAACCAGTCGAGGATGATCTCCGCTCGCTGCACGCGGTGCCGCGGCGAGCCGGCACGGGACAGCTCGTGGCCCTCCTCGGGGAAGCGCCAGTACTCGACCGGCTTGCCGAGCATCCGCAGGGCGACGAACAGCTGGTCGGCCTGCTCGACGTGGCAGCGCAGGTCGTTCTCGGAGTGCAGGATCAGCACCGGTGTGTTGATGTCGCGCACGTAGCTGATCGGGGAGATCCGGCGGTACACCTCGGGCGCATCGAGGTGCGTCACGCCGATCTCGTAGCGGAAGTAGCCCGCCGAGTCGGAGCTCCACTCCTCCGACTCCATGTTGTTGACCGCCCGCTCGCTGCAGGCCGCGGCGAACCGGTCGGTGTGGCCGATCAACCAGCTCGTGAGGTAGCCGCCGTAGGAGCCGCCGAGCACGCCGACGCGGTCGGCATCGAGGCTCGGGTCGCGCTCCAGGGCCGCGTCGAGCACGGCGAGGACGTCGTCGGCGTCGATCCCACCCCACCCCGTGCCCGGCACCTCCGAGGCCTCCGGGGCCCGGATCGCGCGCGCCCACGCGTCGGTCTGGCCCGTGGAACCGTGCGGGTTGCAGTAGACGATGGCGTATCCGGCGCCTGTCCACATCTGGAACTCGTCGAACCAGGCGTTGCCGTACTGCGTCATCGGTCCGCCATGGATGGACAGCAACACCGGGACGCGCTCGCCGTCGGCGGCGTCCGCCGGGCGCACCAGCCACGCGTCGATGTCGCCGTCGCCCGCGGGGGACGGCACGGTGAAGTGCTCGGGGGCGGCGACCGGCACGGCGGCGTGGAACGCGGCGCCGAGCGAGGTGAGGCGCCGCTCCGTGCCGTCGGCGTCGCGCACGAACAGCTCGGACCGCTCCGTGGGCGTGGTGGCCACGAACGCCAGCGTGCCGCCCGCGGCGTCGAACCCGGCGACCATGCGGGTGCCACCGACCACCCGCTCCGGGGGAGCGGAGCCGTCGGAGCGGACCCGGTAGAGGTGGACGTCGCCGTGGTCCTCGATGGAGAACAGGAGGTCGTCCCCGTGCCAGAGCGGCGCCCGGGCCCCGGGGAACGGGGCGCACTGGCGGTCGAGCGCCGCGGTGAGGACGCGCTCCTCGCCGGTGCGGGCGTCGAGCACCACGACCTGACTGTGCGAGTGGATGAGCCGGGTGTTCTCCGCGAGCGCGGCGATGCGCATGCCGTCGGGACTGAACGCGGGGAGGCGGTGCGACAGGCCGCGGTCGGTGAGCGAGCGGGGCTCGGCGGCGTCGGGCTCGACGTCGACGAGGAAGACGTCGTCGACCATCTCGAGGTCCCAGTCCTTCGCCCGCGTGGTGGTGACCGCGAGCCGGGTACCGTCGGGCGCCCACACCGGCCCCCCGTGCTCGTAGGGGCCGCCCGCGACCAGCCACGGTTCCGCGGAACCGTCGGCCGGCACGACGAACACGCTCCGCGGCCGGTCGATCGTCCACCCCTCGCCGTCGACGCGGGAGAACAGGCGGTCGATCCGCCGGGGCGGACGGGCCCGCTCGTCGTCGCCGTCGGCGTAACGGCCCGTACGCTCCCGCGACGCGAACGCGATCCGCGTGCCGTCGGGCGACCACACCGGCTCCTCGATGGCCTCCGGGCGTTCACAGATGGTGACCGTCTCGCCCGGCCCGCCGACCGGCACGACATGCAGTGTGCTGCTGCCCTTCTCCTCCGCGCGGGAGCTGGTGAACGCCAACCGCCGCCCGTCCGGCGACCAGACGGGCCGGCCGTCGCGGTGCTCGCCGGAGGTCAAGGGATAGGCGGGGACGGACCCGTCCGCCGGCACCAGCCACACCGCGCTGCGGTAGCGGTTCTTCTCCATGTCGACGCGGGTGACCACGAACGCGACCATGCGTCCGTCGGGGGAGACCTTCGGGTCGGAGACCGTGACGAGACGGCCGATGTCAGCAGGCTGCACGGGGCCGACCGTAGGGCAGTCGCACCGCGAAGTGCGACCCCGTTCACGGGGCCTCCGAGGGGTCGTGTAAGTTCTTCTCCGCAAGGGGCTGTGGCGCAGCTGGTAGCGCACTTGACTGGCAGTCAAGGGGTCAGGGGTTCGAATCCCCTCAGCTCCACCCACTCTCACCAGCCGATCCCGGATCGGGCGGCTTGGCATGGTCCGTCATGACAACGGAACCTGATAGCAACAGCTCTAACCCGACAGCTCGTCGTCGAGGTGGTTGAGGGCTGCGCGCTGGGTGTCGAGGTTGACGTGGCCGTAGACGTTCATGGTCATCTCGATGGCACTGTGGCCGACGATCTCCAACGGAAAGCCACACGAGCACCAGCCGTGACCGACTACCGCTGGGGACGGCGGGGTCCCGGTGGCTGGGATGCCGCACGAACCCCGACGTGGCTGGGAGCGGCCGAGCCTGCTCGTCGGGGCATCGGCCACGACATGGCGATGACTTCCGCAGCTGGAGGGCGTCCAACCAGACAAGGAATCTGCGAAAGTACGAGGAGATCGTCGATGACCGACGTCTGGCCCCTGGTGCACGCCGAGCGTGAGGCGCTGATCGCCTTCCTGGACACGCTCGACCACGCTCACTGGAACGAGCCATCTCTGTGCGCCGGATGGTCCCTGCACGACGTCGTCGCTCACCTCGTCGCTACGGCCAAGGCCACGCTGCCCCTGAACTTCCTCGTCGGTCTTGCTGCCGCCCGATTCGACTTCGATCGGGAGAACGCGAATGGGGTGGCCCGCGAGCGGGGCGCCACGCCCCAGGAAACTCTGGCTCGCTTCCGCGCGGTCGTGAACCGCACCTCCTCCCCACCGGCCCCTCGCGACACTCGGCTGGTTGAGGCGATCGTGCACGGCGAAGACATCCGCAGGCCGCTGGGGTCGACCCATGAGTATCCCCTCGCCGCTGTCGAGCGTGCGTTGCGGCTTCAGGTGAAGACGTCTACCTCGTTCGGCGGGGGCAAGGAACGCGTGGCGGGCCTCACGCTGATCGCCGAAGATGCCGATGTCTCGATCGGCGATGGACCGGCAGTGAAGGGACCCCGAAGGGACCCGCTCTCTCCCTGCTCCTTGCCGTGTCCGGGAGGGCTGTCGCCCTGACGGATCTTGACGGTCCCGGAACCTCGGAGTTGGCCCTGCGCTACGGCGATCAGAGCCAGTGAGCTCTTTCCACTTGGCGTCAGCCGGCTTGGATGAGGACCAGGACGGCCTTGACGAGGTCGGTTGCTCGGCGGGGGCAGCAGCGGATCTTGCGGAGGATCCGCCAGGCCTTGAGTTGGGCGTTGCCGCGCTCGCCGGGTCCGCGCTGGCGGGCGTGGGCGGAGTTGATGTCTTGCTGGTTGCGGGACAGGCGCCGGCGTTCGCCGGTCTCGGGGTCGGCCGAGCGGCGTCGTTGCGGGACCTCGAACCCGGAACCTCGATAGCCGTGGTCGACGATCACCTTCACCCCCGCCTGCTGGAGGGCGTCGAGGATGCCGTGTTCGCGGGCGGCTCCCATGTCGTGGCGGGCTCCCGGTAGCGCGGGTGAAGCCCAGATCAACCGGCCGGCGGGATCGGCGACGAGTCGCGGCTGAAGACACAGGGCTACGGCGGCCACCCGCCGGCGTTGTCGGAGTAGCTGTAGTCGCTCGACACCCGGGAATCGGCACCGATGAATGTGCCGTCGTTGTTGGTGGCCGCGAGGATGAGGGTCACGCAAGCACCTCCGAGCTGGTGGGGGGATCGCCTCATCCTGCGGCTCGCCGTGGCGCGACGGCACCGCGATTCAGGGCGGCGATCGACCGCGCCGCCCACATCAACCGTCCGGCAGGGTGATCCCATGGAGTTCGCCGACGTCGTCCGCCGCCGCCGCATGGTCCGCGACTACGACCCCGATCGGCCCGTCCCGCCCGAGGTGCGGGAGCGGCTGCTCGAGCACGCGATCCGAGCCCCGTCGGCCGGGTTCAGCCAGGGGTGGGCGTTCCTGGTGCTGGAGTCGCCCGACGAGCGGGACCGGTTCTGGGCGGCCACCACCGAGGGCGGCCCGCCCGACCGGTGGCTGACTCGGATGAGCCGTGCGCCGCTGCTGATCGTGCCGCTGTCGCACAAGGCCGCCTACCTGGACCGCTACGCCGAGGCCGACAAGGGCTGGACCGACCGCGACGAGGCCCGCTGGCCGGTGCCGTACTGGGACATCGACACCGGGATGGCCGCCATGCTCATGCTGCTCACGGCGGTGGACGACGGGCTCGCGGCCTGCTTCTTCGGGGTGCCGCCGGACCGGATCGCCGGGTTCCGCGCCGCGTTCGGCGTGCCCGAGGAGTACCTGCCGATCGGCTGCGTGTCCGTGGGATACGCCGGCGCGGAGGACATCCGGTCGCCGTCGCTGCGCCGCGGGCGCCGGAGCGTCGAGGAGGTTGTGCACCGCGGACACTGGTGACGCGACGGTGGCCGCGAGATGCGCATTCGCGCTCCCGCCCCTACAGCAATCGCGCTCTCGCGGCGATCACGGGTGGCATGATCGCGGTGAGGTGCGCACGCGCGTTCCTGCTGCTGCGGACATCGCACTCTCGGGACGATCACGCGCGCCTGGGCTCCGGGGCCGGGCGGTGCCGCGCTGATCGCGCCGAGATACGCAGCCCTGCGCCCGTCGCTGCACAAGGCGACGCTCTCGCGGCGATCAGGTCCGCCGTGATCGCTGCGAGATACACATTCGCGCTCCCGCCCCTACAGCAATCGCGCTCTCGCGACGATCGCGGGTGGCATGATCGCGGTGAGGTGCGCACGCGCGCTCCTGCTGCTGCGGAAATCGCACTCTCGGGACGATCGCCGCGCGCCTGGGCTCCGGGGCCGGGCGGCGCCGGGCTGATCGCTGCGAGATACGCAGCCCTGCGCCCGCCCCTGCAAGAACGACGCTCTCGCGGCGATCGCGCCCGTGAGATACACATCCACGCTCTCGCCGCCACAGGAACCGCGCGCTCGCGGCGATCACACGCCAGGGGGGTGCCTACACGGACGCGGCTTCGGACGCCGGGTTCTCCGCCCGCCGCCGCCCGACGAGCAGGGTGATCGGCAGCGCGACGGTCGCGATGATCGCGGCGCAGAGGAACGACGCCCGGGCGCCGGTGGCGTCGGTGCCCGCCGCCGGGTCGGCGGAGGCCAGCGTCATCACCGTGACGAACAGGGCAGTGCCCGCCGCGCCCGCGACCTGCTGCAGCGTGCTGACGATCGCGCTGCCGTGGGAGACCAGCTCCCCCGGCAGCTGCCCGAGGGCGTCGGTGACCAGCGGCGTGAGCATGAGCGAGATGCCGATGACGAGCACCACGTGCATCGCGATCAACGCCCAGAGCGGCGACGACGCGCCGAGCGTGGTGAACGCCCACAGCGCGACGCAGAGGATCACGGCGCCGGGCGGGACCAGCGGGCGCGCGCCGACCTTGTCGTAGAGCCTGCCGACCACCGGCCCGAGCAGGCCCATCGTGAGGCCGCCCGGCAGCACCGCCAGGCCCGTGGTGAACGCGTCGAGGCCCAGCACGTCCTGCATGTACAGCGGGAGCAGGATGAGCACGCCGAACAGCGACATCATGCTGAGCACGACGAGCAGCACCGACACCGCGAACGAGCGGTGCCCCAGTGGGCGCAGGTCCAGCAGCGCGTGCCCCGCGGTCTGCAGCCGCAGCTGGCGCGCCACGAACACGACCATCGCGACCGCGCCGATCGCCGTGGGCAGCCACGGGGGCACCGAGCCGCCGCCGTGTGCGGCAGTGCCCAGGCTGCTGAGGCCGAACACCAGGCCGCCGAAGGCGAGCACCGACAGCACCACCGAGGTGGCGTCGAGTGGGACGCGGCGGGTGTCGGCGTCGACGTGCAGCCGCGCGGCACCCGTGGCCAGCGCCAGCAGCGCGATCGGCAGCACGATCCAGAACATCCACCGCCAGCCCAGCGTGGTGAGGATGACGCCGGAGAGCGTCGGCCCGACCGCGGGGGCGACGGCGATGACGACCGTGATCGTGCCCATGGTGGCTCCCCGGCGCTCGACCGGGACCAGCCGGATCACCGACGTCATCAGCAGCGGGACCATCACGGCGGTGCCCGCGGCCTGGACGACCCGGCCGGCCATCAGCACCGCGAAGCCGGGGGCGAGCGCCGACACCAGGGTGCCCGCGCTGAACAGCGTCATCGACGCCAGGTAGATCCGGCGCGGCGGGAAGCGCTGGAGGAGGAAGCCCGTGATCGGGATGACTACCGCCATCGTCACCAGGAAGCCGCTCATCAGCCACTGCGCCGTCGCGACGCCGACCCGAGGTCGACCACGAGCGCGGGCAACGCCACGCTCATGATCGTCTCATTGAGGATCATCACGAAGGCCGAGCCGACCAGCAGCCAGACGACGAGGCTCGCGCTCGCCGTCCGCGCCGCCGGGGCGGCCGTGGCCTGCGCAGGGCCGGGGTCGCCGTTGCTGTCGGCAGCGCCGGTCATGGTGAGTACTCCTGTTCCGGACGTGCAGCGGCGACGACGGTGACGGCTGCGGGAGCGGGGCGGCCGACGCTACCCGCGGCCGGTCGCATCGGCGAGGCGATTCGGGGCGCCGCGCCCGGTGGTTCGCCGGCGGCGTAGCGGGCCGGACTTCCCCGCGGTGTTGACGGAGGGCTCCCGACGCGTTCTACTGTCGCTAATGACAATCAGTTTCATCTTGGTCGCGATCGCTGTTCCGCCGAGGGCGGACGGGCCCGATCCGGTGCAGACGTGACGGCCCACGGCTTCACCCTCCTGCTGTGCGCGGGCGGGCGGTGCCGCACCGAGCAGTACGAGCGGGCCGTGGCGGCGCTGCGCGAGGTCGTCCGGACGACTGCGTTGGGAGTGCTGGTCGTGTCGCCGGGCTGTGTCCTCGGGCCGTTCTCCTGCCGGTTGCGGGCGGCGGGCCCCGTGCTGGTCGTGCAGCCCTGTGACGCTCGGCGGCGGCCGACCCGGAGCGCGGTACGTGCGGGGCCGTTGTGCATCGACGAGGACGTCGCGGTCGTCGCGGCCTGGCTGCGGGCCGGCCGCTTCGACGCAGCGCTGCTGCCCGGCCGCCTGCAGACGGCGCGCAGGACGGCGGCCGCCGCGGCCCGCAACTGACGAACGTTCCGGCATGATCCGTTCGTGGACACCCCCTCCGCTCCGGACGACCGGCTCACGGCGTTCGGCACCCAGCTGATCGAGCTGCACGCGTGGCTCCGCGACGAGCTGACCCGGCTTCGCGCCGACACCGACGCCTTCCTCGACGGCCGCGGCGGGCGGCCGCGGGAGCTGCAGGCGCACTGCCTGACGTTCTGCGCGGCGCTGACTCGCCATCACACGGGCGAGGACGAGGGGGCGTTCCCGGTACTGGCGGCGCAGTTCCCCGAGCTGCGGCCGGTGCTGGCGGAGCTGGAACGCGACCACCTGGTGGTGGCCGCGGCGCTGCGCACCCTCGAGGAGCTCCTCGCCGGCGTCGGGCCGGACCCGGACGCAGCCGAGGCGCGGCGGGTGCGGGGCGAGCTGGACGGTCTGGCCGCGGTGCTCGAGTCGCATTTCACCTATGAGGAACGCAAGATCGTCGCCGCCCTCGACGCACTGCGGGTCGGGCGGACGGAGGCGGCGGCGATCGAGAGGGCGACCGGGTTCTCCGTGGTCCGCGGGGAGACCTGACCTGACCGAGTGCGCTCGCTGCTGCCCGACCTGGACAGCCCGGCCGTCACCGCCTTCCTCGACGCCGTCGACCGGGCGATGAACAGCACCACCTTCCTGCTGAAGGTCCGCGCCGACGCGCCGATCACCGCTGCGAACGGCGAGGAGGTGCTCGCGGCGTTCCTGCGCCACCCGCTGTTCCTCGCGATGATGCGCGAGCTCGACGAAGCGCGCGGCTGGGGAAACCTGGCCGACGACGGACCCGCCGCGCTCGTGCGCGAGCCACTCCGGCTGTCGTCCACCCCGCTCGACGCCGCCGCGTTCCGGGCGCCGCTGTGGTGGATGCTGCGCGAGGCACCCAGCCCGTACCGGACCCGACCGTCCGAGACGGCGGCCACCGAGCTCGTCACGGCGTTCGTCGGGGCGGTGCTCGGACCAACCGGCGCGCGGCACACCTGGACGTTCCGGGACGTCCGCCCCGACTTCCTGCACTCCACCGGGTACTTCAGCGCCTCGAGGGAACCGACGCCGGTCTCGCATGGTTCGACGGGGGCGCGGCCGACACCTGCACGTACTTCTGGGCAGGTGACGCGTTCCACCTGCTGCTCACGAACGGGTCACCGTAACGATCACTGTTGGTCCACGATCCCTTCCACGGACGATCATCGATTTCTCGGGGGGACCATGGGCACGACCGCCGGCGACGGCCAGGTCCCGGAGATCGGGCCGTACCGCATCGAGGCGCTGATCGGCCGCGGCGGCATGGGGGAGGTCCACCGCGCGTTCGACACGCGGCGTGGGCGCCTGGTCGCGCTCAAGGTGCTCGCGCCGGAGGTGGCGGGCGACGAGCACTACCGCGCCCGGTTCCGCCGCGAGTCCGACAGCGCCGCCCGGCTGCAGGATCCCCACGTCATCCCCATCCACGACTTCGGGGAGATCGACGGCAGGTTGTTCATCGACATGCGCCTCGTCGATGGCGTCGGGCTCGACGCCCTGCTCGCCGCCGGGCCGCTCCCGCCGCCGCGGGCCGTCGCGATCGTCGCCCAGGTCGCCGAGGCGCTCGCCGACGCGCACGCGAACGGCGTGGTGCACCGCGACGTCAAGCCCTCGAACATCATCGTCACGCGGTCGGACTTCGTGTACCTCGTCGACTTCGGCATCGCGCGGTCCATGGGCGAGGAACAGCTCACCCTCACCCAGACGGGGGCGACGATCGGGACGCTGGCCTACATGGCGCCCGAACGCTTCGAGGGTGGCGCCCCCGACAGCCGCTCGGACATCTACGCCCTCGCCTGCGTCCTGGCCGAGTGCCTCACCGGCCGTCGGCCGTTCGACGCCACCAGCCTGCCGTCGCTGATGAAGGCCCATCTGGTCGCGGAACCACCGCGCCCGAGCAGCGTGCTGCCCGGCATCCCGCCCGCGCTCGACGACATGGTCGCGCGCGGCATGGCGAAGGACCCGAGCGCCCGGTTCGCGAACGCGCTCGAGCTGGCGGCCGCGGCCCGGCACGCGCTGCACGGACCCGCGCTGCCGGGATGGCCGGCGCCCGTCGCCCCGCCCGGCCCGGCGCCCGCGACGCTGATCGGGCCGCCGGGGCCGCCCGCGAAGACGGCGCCCCGCCGCGGCCGGGGGGCGGCGCTCATCGCCGGGGTGGCCGCGGTTGCCGTGGTGGCCGGCCTCGTCGGGTTCGCCGTCGGGCGAACCGGGGCGACCACGGATCCGCTGGTGACCGCCTCGGGCCCGGCGACGGACACGCCAGCGACGGCGTCATCGACGACACCGACGCCTACGACCCTGATTGCGCCGACGTTTGCGCCTGCGCCGCTGGGTGGAGCGAATCACCCGGTGTCCTACACGTACTCGGTCGAGAGTAACTACCCGGTGCGCGTCGGTTACGTCGACAGCAACGGCGATCAGGTCAGGGCGTCAGAAGTCGGGGCGCCGTGGAAGGTAACGGTGACAACGGGTGCGTGGGGCACCGATGCCCGCCCGTACCTCACCGCGAGCTCCTCGTCCACGAAGGGCGACACGACCGTGAGCTGCACGATCACCGACGATCAAGGTCAGATCGTCGCGTCTGAAACCACCGAATCCGCGTACGCGTCCGCCTTCTGCTTCCATGAGGCAGGGGCGATATGGCGGACCGCTCAGCCCCGCCCCGCCCACCCCAGCAGCACCGCCAGCCCGAGCACGCTGCGCGGCGCGTACGGCTGGCGCCACAGCCCGCCGTGCACGGCGCGGTACGCCTCGTCCTGCCACGGGTGTTCGTGCGCCGGCGGCCCCGCGCACAGGTCGTGCACGAGCAGAGCGGCCATGAGCGTGTTGCTGGTGGCGGGCTCGAAGACCTCGACGCCGAACCGGTCGGCGCCCTGGTAGGCCGCGGCGAGCACCCGGTTCCGCACGACCGAGCGGGTACGGGTCGGCGGGGCCACGGTGAACGAGACGGGGACGCCGGCCGCCCGCGCTTCGGCGGCCCGCCACCGCTGGAGCCGCTTCGCCAGCGCGTAGTTGGGGCCCTGCTGCGGGACCAGGCTGTCGTTGATGCCGGGGTCGGCGCCCGGTGGGTAGTTGCGGGTGAGCAGCCTGCCCCCGCTGAGGACGCGCACCGGGCGGCGCAGCAGCCTCCGGGCCCGGCGCCGGGCGTACCGCTCGTTGGCCTCCGCCACGGCCTCGGCCGGCACGGCGAACACATCGGTCGGGGTGGCGAGCAGCGCCAGCGCGATGTCGTCGCGGGCGTGCCGCACGCGCTCGAACAGGGTGTCGGCGGCCGCACATACCCGCAGGTTCGCGGCGCCGTCGGCGTACACGTAGTTGCCGAGTACCAGCCGCCCGTCGAGGTCGCTCATCCAGCGGGCGAGCGCGGGCAGGTCGCGGAGGAGGTCGGCGCCGGCCTGCTCGGGGAGGTCGGCCGCCGCGGCCCCCGTGGGGACGGGGACGCGCAGCGTGCCCGCGCCGTCGCGGGCCGCGGTGAGGATCCGGCGCCACAGGGCGGCTCGGGGGAGGTCCACGGCGACGACGTCGGCGCCCCAGCGCAGCAGCGGCTCCAGCGGGCCCATCTCCGCCCCCGCGCCCAGCACGACGACGCGGCGGCCCGCCAGGTCCAGCCACTCCGGGTGGTCGCCGACGATCCGCACGGCCTCCGCGCACGACGGCTCCATGACGCCCGCGGCGACCCAGGCGTCGAGCTGCCGCGCCAGGCCGTCGCCGTGCAGCAGCGCTCCCCGGTAGGGCACGCGCAGCCATGGCTCACGGGCACCCTGGCCGGTGACCGTCGCGGTCCGGAACGCGTCCTGCCCGGCCGGTCGGACGTCCACCAGCGGCCGCTCCCCGTCGGAGGTCGCGAACCGCATCCGCTCCTGCACCGACGTGGCACCGTCGCGGGCGATGCGGAGGGCGGCGTCCTGGGACGGGAGCCCCGCCTCGACCAGCCGCCGGAAGTGCACGAGGTACCCGCGGCGCCAGTCCGTCTCCTGCTCGGCGGCTCGCGCGCCGACCGGGTCCACCGCGCGCAGCGCGTCGGCGGCGACGGCCCGGCCGAGCGCCGCGCTGCTGCGCCGACCGTCGACGAGCGGGAGCACCACCCCGTGCTGCTGTGCGTCGTTCACGCCGCGCCTCCTCCCGGTGCTCCCATCGAGCCTGGCACACCGCCGCCCGGCGCGCGGGGCCGAAAGGAGGGCGGGACGGACGGGCACACACCTTCGAGTGCCCGCACACGCGGCCGCGGTGTGCGAGCCCTCGCGGTGTGCGCGGTGCAGCCGGGGACGGGCTACTCCGACTCGCCCCACTGATCGACGCGCACCTCGGCGCCGATGGCGAGGCTCCCGGGCCGCGTCACGGAGAACTTGGCGCCGAACGCGACCCCGCCCGCGGCGGCCCGGCGGTGCCGGGCGAGCGTCCGCAACGGCTCCGGGCCGGCCCGCCGCCCGGTCTCCTGCTCGACGGTGGTGACCGCGCAGCGGATCGCGAGCTTGGCGTATCCCAGCTCGGCGGTGCCGACGGCGAACGTCCGGAGGCGGTCCTCGGTGTGCGGTTCGTCCCAGCCGTCGACGACGATGTTGGGCCGGAACCGGTTCATCGCCACCGGCTCGCCCCCCGCCTCGGCGATCCGTTCGTTCAACAGGTCCAGGGACGCCCGACCGACGAGTAGCAGCGCCGAACTGTCGGCGTACGCCGAGGTGCCCGGCGTCAGGCCGTCGGTGCGGCGGTCGTGCTCCGGTGGCACGCGGACCAGCCGGCTCGGGACGCCGAGCACGTCCGAGAACCACGCCGCGCCCTCGTCGCCCTGGTCGATGCCGCCGAACCGGTTCGCGAACAGGGTGACCTCGCGGCGCGGGCCGTCGGTGTCGACGTCCAGGCACAGGGGATCCGAGCCGGGTGCCCGCAGGGTGAGCAGCCGGCCGTCGTCGCTCACCTCGGGTCGGACGACCGCCAGCAGGGGCGAGCGGCGCTGGGTGCGGAAGACCCCGTCGGGCCCGACGACCATGAAGGTGCGGTCGTGGGCGAGCCCGGCCGGGGTCAGGTCGGTGGTCCGCAGCGGAGTGCCGGCGCATCCCTTGACTGGGTAGGAGGTGAGCTCGACGACCTTCGCCACCCTCGGGACGCTACCGGTCGGCTGCATCGCGGCCCGGCGACTGGGCCCACACCAGGAACGCGCGCCGCGGGCGGTCGGGTGCCACGGGCGGGGTCAGCTCCACGCGCGGGGCCACGAAGCCCGAGTCGCGCGCGATGGCGAGGGCGGCGTCCGCGTCGGCCGGGACGGTGAGGTCGTCCGGGAGAAGCGCGCGGAACTGCGGCGACGGGTGGAAGTCGGCGGCCATCGGGATGCTGAACGCCACCTGTCCGCCGGGGCGCAGGACACGCCGCCACTCCGGCAGCGCCGCCCCGCCGAGGAAGTGCAGGGAGGACGCACAGATCACCACGTCGGCGCTGCCGTCGTCGATCCCCAGCGGCACGGCGGCGCCCACCCGCCACTCGATCCGCCCGTCCGGGTCCTGCTCGACCGCCGTGGCGCGCGCGACGTCGAGCATGCGCGGCGAGATGTCGACGGCGACCACGCGGCCGGGCCGCAGCCCGCGCAGCGCCGCGAAGGCGGCCACGCCCGTCCCGGTCGCGACGTCGACGACGAGGCCGGGGTCACGCCTCGGGTTCAGGCCGTCGACCAGGCGGTCGGCGATGACGCCGTGGTGAGGGTCGGCGTCGTAGTCGTCGGCTGCGGCGTCGAATGCGAGGCGCGGCGTCGTCACCCGGGGATCCTACGAAGGCCGCTCGGCCCCGGTCCCCGGGATTTCCGTTCCGGCGGGACTGCGGGCGATACGGTGCCGCGATGACGTCCGTGCAGATCGAGTCCGCTGTGCTCACCGAGCCTGCGGTCCGCGAGCTGCTCGCGGAGCTCGACGCCCACCGGCAGGAGCAGCACCCGGAGGAGCGCGCCGTCCCCACCCCGCTCGACGAGGACGAGGTGGCCCCGGGGCGGGATGTCCTCCTGGTCGCGACCGACGAGGAGTCGGGCGTCGCGCTCGGCTGCGGCGCGGTGCGGGTGCGCGAGCCGGGGGTCGCGGAGATCACGTGCATGTACGTGCGACCGCAGGCGCCGCGGCGCCACGGCATCGCGACGGCGCTGCTGGCCGCCCTCGAGGCGGAGGCGTCGGCGCTCTTCGCCGACCGGGTGGTGCTGGCGAGCGGAGAACGGCAGGTCGAGGCGGTCGCGCTCTACCGGCGCGCCGGGTACGCGGAGATCGAGCGCTTCGGTGAGTACGCCGACGCACCCCTGAGCCTGTGCCTGGGCCGGACGATCGCGGCGGAGCCGTCCGAGTAGGACGTGATTTGGCCTACATCGTCCGTAGTGTCCTCCCTGTCGAACGAAGTTGACGGAGGACGAGCTGTGACATTCCTTGTGACGGGCGCTACCGGCACCATCGGACGTCGCGTGGTCGAGGAGCTGGTGCGGGCCGGTCACCCGGTCCGTGCCCTGACCCGCAACGCCGCGGCCGCGGACCTGCCCGTGGGCGTCGAGGTCGCCGAGGGCGATCTGACCCGGCCCGAGACGCTCCGTCCGGCCCTGCGCGGGGTCACCGCGCTGCACCTGCTCAGCGCGAGCGGGGCCGACCACGTGCCGCTCGAGTCCGGGCCCGACATCGTCGACCTCGCCGCCGCGGCCGGGGTCCGGCGGGTCGTCGTGCTCGGAACGGGGGCGGAGGGACCGGTCGAGGAGGCGGTGGCGGCGAGCGACCTGGAGTGGAGCCGGCTCGCGCCCGTCGACTACATGGCGAACACGCTGGGCTGGGCCGGGTCGATCAGGACCGAGGGCGTCGTCCGCGAGCCGTTCGGCGGCCGGCTCACCGCGTCCGCCGACGAGGCGGACGTCGCGGCGGTCGTCGCCACTCTGCTCGTGCACGGCGGGCACCCCGGGCAGACCCACCGGCTGACCGGACCCGAGGCCTTGACCCCCGCGGACAAGGTGCGGGCCATCGGCGCGGCGACCGGCCGGTCGATCGAGTTCGTCGAGCTCGGCGTCGCCGAGGCCCGCGCGCAGTGGCTGGCCGAGGGGTGGCCCGCGGAGGGCGTCGAGTTCATGCTCGACATGTGGGCCACGGTGCCCGCGGAGGTGGGCGTGGTGACGACCGCCGTCGAGCAGGTGACCGGGAGGCCACCGCGCTCGTTCGCGCAGTGGGCCGCCGAGCACGCTGACGCGTTCCGCGCCGCCTGACCGTCGGTCCTGCGGCACGATCTCCCCGCGCGAGCCGCAGGACTGTCGGTGGTGCGTGGTGCACTGGATGTCGGAGGTGGGAGCGATGTCCTACGTGCACGGGCACCCGCGCGACACCGGGTGGGTGGTCGCCCACGTGCGGCGCCCCAGCCGCGCTGCACCCAACCAGCTGCCGCTGCTCGTCGTGGTGCCGCCGTTGTCGGTGCCCGACGAGACGCGGGGGCGGAGCAGACGGCGGAGAGTGACTGTCGGCGGCGCCGGAGGTGAGGCGCGCCACCCGCCGTAGCGCGGGCGTCCGCGCGTGGGGGCCGCACCGGTCAGTCGGGCATCGCAGCCGGGAACACGAACGGCACCCCCGCGCGGCCGAGCCGCACAAGAGCGCCGTTCGCGTCGACCGGTGTCAGGCGCTCGTGTTCACCTCGCCGTTCACCCCGTTCGGGAAGAAGCCGCCCTTCATGGCCTCCTCCGGGGTCAGGTACACGATGTTGAGCACCTGGCCGGGGGAGCGGCTGAACGCGATGCCGTTCTCGTCCGCCGGCACGATGTTGGCCATCCCGTCCCGGGTGATGCCCTGGTCGAGGTCCTCATCGCCGTCCAGGCTGTCGCGGGCGTCCGAGATGGCATTCGCCGGCTCGGCCAGACCCTTGTTCAGCAGCACGGTGCGGATCAGGCCGGCGTGATAGGCCTCGACCGCGAGGATCCCGGCCGCGGCCTCGAGGAACGCCTTGTTCGAGATCAGCGGCGCTGCGCCCTTGTAGGCCGTGACGCCCACGTCCTCGAACACGAACGCCGCGAGCAGGAAGTTGTTCTCGTTGGCGAACGCGTCGAACTTCTGGCCCTTCTTGATCAGGCCGGCCGCCTGGGCGGCGGCGGTGAAGGCCTCGTCCAGGTTGATCTCCGGGCGGGCCACCTTCGCCTCACCCAGCGCCGAACGCAGGAACGCGACGTGGGCACGCTCGTCGTGCGCGATCTCCTGGGCGTACTGCCGCACCTGCTTGGTCTCGAACTTCACGGCACGGCCGCCGCGCACGCCGCCCGCATGACCCGTGCCGTCGATCTGGTTGCCCGGCAGGCCCTCGCCGGTAGCGGCACGCAGGTAGAACTCCGCCTCCAGGTACTCGAGGTTGAGCGCGAAGTTGAGCACCGCTGCGTCGCTCGGTCCCTCCTGGGCCGACGCCGTACCGGCCGTCAGAACGCTGGCGCCGGCGACGCCGGCCCCGGTGAGCCCGGCGACCTGGAGGAAGCGGCGGCGGTCCACCGCGTTCTCCGCACTCCGGTTGATTGCTTCACGGACGAAGGCCTTGCTGAATCCCTCGAACACATCAGCTCCTCGTGGGTGGAGGTGTCCGGCCACCTGCGGCGCGGACCACCGGGTAGTCCTTCGAGGAGGAGCGGCGGGCGGTTCACGCTTTCGAGCGATTTTTGTGGCGGACCGTAACGGATCAGTTCTCGATCGGCTGGCCTGCGCCGACACGTTGGAGTCCCACGACGCTCAACAGTGCGAGTGCCTCGGCCTCCCGGCTACCGGGTGCGGCGGAGTAGACGAGCAGCACCTGGTCGTCGCCGTGCACCTCCAGCACGTTGCAGTCGAGCTCGAGCACGCCGAGCTCGGGGTGGCGCACCCGCTTGACGTCGGCGTGGCGCTCGTCGAGCTCCCGCAGCGTCCAGAGCCGTTCGAACTCGGCGCTGTCGCCGCGCAGCTCTGCAACGAGCCGGTGCAGGCCCGGGTCGGAGGGATAGCGGGCAGCCGAGCGGCGCAGGTCGGACACGAGCGCCCGGTCGAGCCGCGCGCGCTCCGCGGGGTCGCCGCCGAGGCGGTGCTCCGCGGTGAACGCCTGCCGCGCGATGTTGCGCTGCCCCGGCGGGATCGACGACAGGTCGCCGAGCAGCGCGGCCGCCATCGGGTTCCAGGCCAGCACCTCGGTCTTCGCGTCGAGCAACAGTGCCGGGAGGTCGGTGAAGCGGTCCATGAGCCGAAGCACGCTCGGCCGCACCGCGCTGCGGATGCGCCCGGGCAGGGGAGGGGTGCCGCCCGCGAGGTGGAACAGGTGGTCGCGTTCGGCGTCGGTGACGCGCAGCGCGCGGGCGAGGGCGGCCAGCACGGCCTCGGAGGGACGCGGCCCGCGGCCCTGCTCCAGCCGCGTCAGGTAGTCGACGGACACGCCGGCGAGCCCGGCCACCTCCTCCCGGCGCAGCCCCGGGGTGCGGCGGCGCACCCCGGCGGGCAGGCCGACGTCGGACGGGCGCAGCCGCTCACGCCAGGTGCGCAGGGCGGCCCCGAGCTCGGTGCGATCCACGATCTCCAGCATGCCCCCGTGGCCGGCCCGCATCCTGGTACTTCCCGTCCCAGGCTGCGGCGGGCCTGGTCGCGTCGCCCACCCGGCCCCACGGTGGAGCCATGACGGAGACGACGATCGCCCTGGTGACCGGGGCGAACAAGGGGATCGGCCTGGCGACCGCACGGCGGCTGGCCGATCGGGGATGGACCGTGCTGCTGGGGGCGCGCGACGCCGAGCGCGGCGCGGCCGCGGCAGCCGGACTGGACGGGGACGCGTCCGTGCTGCCGATCGACGTCACCGACGACGGGTCCGTCGCGGCCGCCGCAAAGGAGGTCGAAACCCGCTACGGGCGGCTGGACGTGCTGGTGAACAACGCCGGGATCAGCGGGCCGTTCACCGGCGTGCTCGACACCGGGGCCGAGGAGATGCGGACCTGCTTCGAGACGAACGTGTTCGGCCCGGTGCGGGTGACGAAGGCGTTCGTGCCGCTGCTGCAGCGCTCGGGCGCGCCGCGGATCGTGATGGTGTCGAGCGGGATGGGCTCGCTCGCGGTCACCACCGACCCCGAGCGGCTCGAGTCGCAGCTCCTCGGCCTGCACTACCCGGCGTCCAAGACCGCGCTGAACATGATCACGACGATGTACGCGAAGGCGCTGCCGGCGTTCCGGGTCAACGCTGCCGACCCCGGCTACACGGCGACCGATCTCAATGGCAACAGCGGCCACCAGACCGTCGAGGAGGGCAGCGACGCCATCATCGCGCTCGCGACGGCGGCGCCGGACGGCCCGACGGGCCTGTTCTTCCACCGAACCGGGCCGGTGCCGTGGTGACCGGCCGACTCACCGCTGCACGAGCTGGAACCGGCCGCCCTGGTCGTCGGCGCAGTCGGCCGTCGTCCCGAACCGGCGCTCCTCGGGCTCACTGGCGCTCCCACCCGCCGCTCGCACGGCCAGCACCGCGGCGGCGAGATCGGCGACGGTGAACGTCGGCACAGCCGCCGCGGTGGGGCGCCCACCCCAGACCGATGTGCGGGGCCGCAGGTCGGTGTCGCCGGCCAGGGCGTTCCACCCGTCCACCGTGCCCCCTGGGCGGAACCCCCAGCCGAGGACCGTGCCGTAGAACGCCCTGGCCCGCCCGGCATCGGGCACGTGCAGCACGAGGTGGGCGACTTCCTCCGCGACCGCGCCGGGGGATCCGGACGTGCCGGACCACAGCGCGAAGGGCAGGCCCTGGTCGTCCACGCAGTCGGCGACGCGCCCGTAGTGCTGGTCGGACGGGTCGCTCGCGTGGCCGCCCGCCGCGCGCACCACCGCCGCGGCCGCGTCGACGTCGGGCACGGCGTAGCAGGCCATCAGCGTGGGGTGCGCGTGCCCGCCGGACATCCCGAGCCGGGAACCCTCGGCGGTCCCACCGAGCACGGCGCCGTAGAACCGCTCGGCGCGCGCCGACTCGGGCGTCCACAGCGAGGCGTAGACGACCTCGCCGGGGCGCACACCGGCCGCCGACACCATCCACCGGTGCCCCGCCGGGTCGAGCACGACACCGCCGCGGCCGTGTGGCGAGTCCGCGACGGGGCGTTCCAGCACCGCGCCCGCCGCCACGGCCCGACCCACCACGGCGTCCGGGTCGTCGACCTCGACGAGCAGGGACTGCGTGGGCCCGCCGCGTGTCACCGGGGCGAGGAGACCCATCTCGGGGTACTCGTCGGCCAACATCAGGACGCTGTCGCCGAGCACGATCTCCACGTGCCCGACCCGCCCGTCCGGCATCATGATCGGCTCGCCGCGGCGTTGCGCGCCGAACGCCGCGACGTAGAACTCCACGGCTGCCTCGGCGTCGGCCACGGCCAGGTAGGGGGTGACGGTGTGCAGGCGCACGCCCTCGGCAGACGGCGTCCGGGTGCTCTCGGTGACGGTCATCGTGTTCTCCTCCGATGCGAGCAACGCGCGCTCGATCCGGGCGCGCAGGGCCCTGGCGAAGCCGGGATCGGGCGCGACGGGCGGCTGCGGGGCACGGAGGGCCTCGAACGGGTCGATCATCGCGAGCCTCCCTCCTCCTCGAGTCCCCCGAGCGCCATGTAGCTGCGGCGGAACGCGGCGCGGGCCCGGGCGAGCAGAGCTTCCGTCGCATGCACCGTGCGCCCGAGGGTGCGGGCGACCTCCGGGACCGGAAGGCCGTCGAGGTAGCGCAGGGTGAGCGCGGCGCGATGGGCGCCGGCCTGCGCGTCGAGCACCTGCCGGGCGAGCAGGGCGTCGAGCCGCTCGTCCCACGGGTCGTCGGGCGGATCGGGCTCGGCCTCGACGGCGCGCAGCCCGCGCTGCTCGCGTTCGGATGCGCGCCAGTGGTCCACGAGCTTGTGCCGGGCGATCCCGACCAGCCAGCCGGTGCTGGGCTCGGGCGCCGGCTGCCGGCGGCAGGCCGCGACGGCGACGAGGAACGTCTCCGCCGTCAGGTCCTCGGCGACGGCACGGCGGCCGCACCGGGCCAGCAGGTAGCCGTACACCTGCGGGAGCGCCTCGTCGTACAGTCGAGCAGCGCGGCCCCGGCGTCGGGCCGGACCTTCCCGCTGCGGTTCACACCCCTCCATCGACGGCGGGCGCCGACCTCCGTCGCTGGTTCACCTGATCGGCCTACTCGCGGGTCAGCACGCGGCGAGGAAGTCGGTCAGCACGGCGAGCCACTTCTCGCGGGCGTCGAAGTGGGGGCCGTGACCGGAGCCGTCGAACATCTCCGTGCGCACGGATCCGCCCGCCGCGGCGTACCGGTCGAGCACGTCGCGGTCTGGGTGACCATCGGCTGCGGCGGGAACGCGTCGGCACCCGGCCAGCCCGGCACCGCACCGGACGCGCCGAGCGTGCCCATCTCCAGCGGGGAGCCGTCGGCGACCACGAGGTCGGCGGTGCCGTGGGTCCACAGCACCGGCGGTTTCGGGTCGAGGTCGACGATGCCGGCCCACGTGCACTAGCGGGGCGAGAGCGCGTTGAGGATCCCGCTGGTGCCCGGGGCCGTGCCCGGCCAGTGCGGCGAGACGGTGGCGTCGCCCGGGTAGTTCGCCTCGCCGGTGACCGTCTTGAGGATCTCGGCGACGAGCAGGTCCTCCCGCTCGGGCGGCTCCCGGTGGGTGGGGGCGAAGTAGAAGGCGTTCAGCACGTTGCGGGGGGAGAACGGGCTCTCGGCCGAGGCGTCGCCCTCGGCGATGCGGCGCACGACCTCGGGGTTGACGGTGCCGCCCCCGGACCCGGCGCAGTCGGGGGAGCACGGCGTGCCGTCCGGGAAGGTGCCGCCGTATCCGTAGGGGGAGACGGGGTCGAGGAACGTCAGGGAGGTGACGGGGCGGTCCATCGCGTACCGGGCGATCGCCGCCCCCGCCGTCGACCAGCCGACCAGGTGCGGCGGCCGGTTGACCCCCAGTGCCCGCAGCAGCGCGAACACGTCGTCGGCCCAGTCGGCGAGGCCCCGGGTGGCGTCCAGCGGGGCCGCCTCCGATTCGCCGAAGCAGCGCATGTCCGGCGCGATCACGCGGTACCCGGTCAGCTCCGGCATGAGGTGCTCGAAGAACCGCCCGGTGGAGAGGTTCCCGTGCACGAGCACCAGCGGCGCGGCGTCGGCCGGGCCGGACTCGAGGTAGTGCATGCGGATCCGGTCGGTGTCGACGGTCGCGGAGCGCACGTCGGGGAGCAGCGCCGGGGACGGGTCGGTCGTCATGGCCGGATGCTGGCGGGCCGGTGCTCGCGGGTCAACGGGCGCGGCACCCACGCCTGCGGCGATCGGGGTGTGGGCGTGCGCACGGGGTGCTGCACGGCGGTACGGGCATTGCCATGCTGTGCGGCGTACTGATCGTCGATGCCCAGGAGGTGGCAGGTGCAGGATCGGCTCCGCGTCGCGGTGGTGACGCCGCTGAGCGAAGAGATGTGCGAGCTGATCGAGCGCCTCGAGCCGCGGGTGGAGATGGTGCGCGACCAGCAGCTGCTCCCGCCGGTGCGCTATCCCGCGGACCACACGGGCGACCGCTCGTTCCGGCGCACCCCGGAGCAGCAGCAGCGGTTCGAGCAGATGATCGACTCGGCCGACGCGCTCTACGGGCTCCCCGGTGAGGACTCCGCGGCGCTGCGGCGGGCCGCCGATGCGAATCCCGGCCTGCGGTGGGTGCACACCATGGCCGCCGGTGGCGGCGCGCAGATCAAGAAGGCCGAGCTGAGCGCCGACCAGCTCGAGCGCATCGCGTTCACCACCTCGGCGGGCGTGCACTCGGCGCCGCTCACCGAGTTCGCGCTGTTCGGCCTGTTGGCCGGGGCGAAGAACCTGTCTCGGCTGCAGTCCGACCAGGCGGCCCACACGTGGCCCGACCGGTGGTTGATGGGGCAGTTGCGGGAGCAGACCGTGCTGGTCGTTGGGCTGGGCGGGATCGGCGCCGAGGTGGCGCGCCTCCTCGCCGCGATGGGCACCCGCGTGATCGGCACGAGCCGGCGCGGCGCCGGCGTCGACGGGGTGGCCGAGGTGGTACACCCCGACGAGCTGGTCGACGTCGTCGGCCGCGTCGACGGCATCGTCGTCACGCTGCCCGGCACGGCGGCCACCGAGAAGCTGGTGGGCGCCGAGGTGCTCGCCGCCGTCCGGCCCGGCGCCACGCTGGTCAACGTCGGGCGCGGGACCGTCATCGACGAGGACGCGCTTGCCGAGGCGCTGCGCGACGGGCGGATCGGCTTCGCCGCGCTCGACGTGTTCGCGGAGGAGCCGCTGGACCCGGCGAGCCCGCTGTGGGACCTGCCGAACCTGCTGGTCAGCCCGCACAACGCGGCCCTGACCCCGGCCGAGGAACGGCGGATCGCCGAGCTGTTCGCCGAGAACGCGACCAGGCTGCTGAACGGCAAGGAGCTGCGCAACCCCGTCAACACCGTCGAGTTCTACTGACAGGCCGGCCCCGACGGGGCGGGCGGTTCGGCCGCCGAAACCGGCGACTCGCCGGTCGAGAACGGGCGACTCGCGGGTCGAAATCGGGCGACTCGCGGGGACATCGACGTCCATCGTCCCCCGCGGCGCGCCCGCACGCGCCTCACGCCGGCCGGTCGACCCGGTAGACGTGGTGCAGCGGGTCGTCGATCGGGTTGTCCGGTTTGAGATCTCCGGAGCCGACCCGGGTGAAACCGGCCTTCTCCAGTGCCCGCCACGACGCCCGGTTCGCCGCCACGACGGGGACGAGGACCGCTGTCACGTCCGGATGCTCCCGCCAGATCCGTGCCAGGATCGAGCGGATCATGAGCGGGCCGATGCCGCGCCCCACCTTGTCCCGGTCGCCGATGAGATAGTCGATCGACATCGCGCCTTCCGGAACCTCGACGACCGGGCCGAGCTCCGCCACGTACTCGGGGAAGTCGATCAGCCGGTAGCGCTGCACGAGGCCCAGCGGATGCCCGTCGAGGAGCGCCAGCAGATCCTCGGAGGGCACCTCGCCCCGGGCCGTCGGGCCGAAGTCCCGCTCGACGGCCTCCGTCGAGGTCTCGTGGTGCCACCACCGCGCCACGTACTCCTGGGCGAGCCACCGCCCGAGCAGGGGGAAGTCCGCGGGGTCCAGCCGCCGAAAGGTGATCATGAGTCGCTCCCGTCGTGCGTCGCAGCCCGTCGGCTGCGGCCGACAGCAGCCGATGGACGGCGTTGCGCAGCCTGCGCACCTGTTCGGGAACGGCGCCCATGGCGGTGGAGGGTCTCGGGTCGCCGTGCGCCCGCGCCGTCGCCGCGAGCCACCGGTCGACGGCCTCGCCACTGCGCAGGAAGTCGACCCGGTCGGCGCCGTCGCCGTAGAGCGTGTTCGCGAGCTCTACCGGCAACGGCTCGGTGCCGAGGATCGGGAGGTCGGCGTCGGCCATATGCTGACGCTAGCGGCGCCTGCCAACCGTCAGCATCGGCTTTCTGAATGGCGGGCGGTTCGCCCGGCGTCAGCCCATCGCCTCCGCGGCGTCCTCCGCCGTGGGCGTGGGGGGCCGCGCCGAGGCCGCGGCCAGTGCGCGCAGCCGGTAGCGCTGGATCTTCCCTGTGGCGGTCCTCGGCAGCTCGGCCACCTCGACGACGAGCCGCGGCCGCTTGAACGCCGCGAGCCCGGCGCGGCAGAACGCCACCACCTCGTCGGGATCGACGGTCGCGCCCGGCCGCGGGACGACGAACGCGACCGGCTTGTCGAGTCCGTCGGCGTCCGGGACCCCGACGACCACGGCCTCGGCGAGGGCGGGGTGTTCGAGCAGGCGGGTCTCCACCTCCGTGGGGCTGACCCAGATCCCGCCGACCTTCAGCACGTCGTCGGCGCGGCCGAGGCAGGTGTAGCTGCCGTCCTCGTTGCGGACGTACTGGTCGCCGGTGCGCATCCACTCGCCCTGGAAGACCGCGCGGTTCACGGCGGTGCGGCACCAGTAGCCGGTGCAGATCGACTCGCCCGCGACGTAGAGCATGCCCGGCTCTCCCGGTCCGTCGACGACGGTGCCGTCGGTGCGGCGCAGCTGCACCTCGTAGCCGGGGACGGGGAACCCGGAGCTGCCGGGCACGACCTTGCCGGCCACGTTGGAGATGAAGATGTGCAGGGCCTCGGTGGAGCCGATGCCGTCGAGGATCTCGAAGCCGTACCGCTTGAGCGTGCCGTGGAACATGCGCGGTGGCAGCGCCTCGCCCGCCGAGACGCCGCTGCGGACCGTGGCGAACCGGTCCCGTGGCAGGTCGGCGGCCAGCAGGGGACCCCAGAAGCTGGGCCCGCCGAAGAACAGCGTGACGCCGTGCTCGGCCACCAGGTCGGCGTACCGGTGCGGGTTCGGCCGCCCCGGCTCCAACACCGCCGTCGCCCCGGCGGCGAGCGGGAAGAGCAACGAGTTTCCCAGGCCATAGGCGAAGAAGAGCTTCGCAACCGACAGGCAGACGTCGTCCGGGCCCACGCCGAGCACCTGGGTGCCGTAGGTCTCGCAGACGTGGCGGATGTCGACGTGCCGGTGCATCGCCCCCTTCGGGGTGCCGGTGGTCCCCGAGGTGTAGAGCCACAGGGCGGGGGACTCGTCCCACGTCGCGTACGGGGCCGTGACCGGGGCATCCGCGCCCGCGGCGAGCAGCTCGTCCCAGGTGCGGCCGGTGCGGCCGGCGACGTCCGGAGCGGTGTCGCCGGTGAGCACGACGTGGTGCAGATCGGGCGCCGCGGCCGCGGCCGTCGTCACGGCGTCGGCGAACTGCGGGCTGCCGAGCAGGACGCGGGCCCGCGAGTCCACTACCAGTTTGGTCAGTTCACCTCCGGTGAGCATCGTGGAGGCAGGCACGGCGACGGCGCCGAGGTACATCGCCGCCAGGATGCCGGTGGCGAGCTCGACGTCGTCGGCCATGCACAGCAGCACCCGCTCCTCGGGGTGCACGCCGATCGCGGCGAGGCCTGCGGCGACGCGGCGTACCTCCGCGGTCAGCTCGGTGTAGGTGTGTGCGCCGCGGGGGTGGCGCAGCGCCACCCGGTCGCCGTTCCCGGCTTCAAGCCGGCGCTCGGTCAGGTAGGCGGCGGCGTTGAACGGTTCCGTCATGGAGCTGCTCCGGTCCAAGTCGGTGGGGCGAACTCTACTGGTTACTCACGCTCCGTCAACATTTCGTAGAAGGTGGCTTTCCCTTCCATGCGCACACTGCTATGAACGACCGCAGCCAATGTTCAAGGGAGAACAGCATGCAGACCCGCGGAGCGATCGTCCGGCAGGCACCGGGCAAGTACGAGGTGGTCGACCTCGAGGTCGACGACCCGCGCGAGGGCGAGATCCAGGTCAAGATGGTGGCGTCGGGGATGTGCCACTCCGACGACCACGTGGCGACCGGCGACATCCCGGTCGGCGTGTACCCGTTCGCCGGCGGCCACGAGGGCGCGGGCATCGTCACGAAGGCCGGGTACAACAGGAAGGGGCTGAAGGAGGGCGACCACGTCGTCTTCTCGTTCCTGCCGGCCTGTGGGCACTGCCGCTGGTGCGCGTCCGGTATGCAGAACCTCTGCGACCTCGGGGCGGGGTTGCTGGCGGGCTCCCGCTGGGGCGACCCCACCGACTACCGGCTGCACCTGTCCGACGGCGGCGCGCCGGTGGGCCAGATGTGCGGCATCTCGACGTTCCTGGAGACGACCACGGTCTCCGCCGACTCGGCCGTCAAGGTGCCCGACGACATCCCGCTGGACAAGGCCTGCCTCGTCGGCTGCGGCGTCGGCACGGGGTGGGGCTCCGCGGTCAACTCCGCCGAGGTCCAGCCCGGCCACACCGTGATCGTCATGGGCATCGGCGGCATCGGCATCAACGCCGTACAGGGTGCGGCGCACGCCGGGGCGTCCAACGTCATCGCGGTCGACCCGGTCGCCTTCAAGCGCGAGAAGGCGCAGGAGCTCGGCGCCACGCACGCGGTCGAGTCGATGGAGGAGGCTGCCGAGCTCGCGCGGCAGTTCACCAACGGGCAGGGCGCCGACTCCGCGATCGTCACGGTGGGCGTCACCAAGCCCGAGCACGTCGCGCAGGCGTTCTCCGCGATCCGCAAGGCCGGCACGTGCGTCGTCACCGGCCTGGGCAACATCCAGGAGGTCGGTCTGCCGATCGCGATCTCCGAGCTCACGCTCTTCCAGAAGCGCCTGCAGGGTGCGATGTTCGGCATGTCGAACCCGAACTGGGACATCCTGCGCCAGCTGCAGCTCTACCGCGACGGCGTGCTGAAGCTCGACGAGCTGGTCACCAAGACCTACACGCTCGACGGGGTCCAGCAGGGCTACCGGGACATGCACGACGGCAAGAACATCCGCGGCGTCATCGTCTACAGCTGAGCACACTGGGGGCGGGGTGGACCGGACCGGTCCACCCCGCCGACCGCTGTCGTCAGGAGCCGCCGTGACCACTGTCCCCACCCCGGTCGTCGGGCTGCGGCGCGAGCGCGAGGTGCTCACGGTCGCGCTCGCGACCGGCAGGCACATCGTGCTCGAGGGCCCGCCCGGCACCGGCAAGTCGACGCTGCTGCGCTCGATCGCCCGCGACGCCGGCCGCACCGTGGTGTTCGTCGAGGGCAACGCCGAGCTGACGCCCGCGCGGCTCGTCGGCCAGTTCGACCCGGCGCAGGTGCTCGCCGAGGGCTACCACCCGGCGTCCTTCGTGGACGGCCCGCTGCTCACCGCCATGCGCGAGGGCGGGCTCCTCTACCTCGAGGAGCTCAACCGCGTCCCCGAGGAAACGCTCAACGTCCTCATCACCGTGCTCACCGAGGGCGAGATCGCGGTCCCGCGGCTGGGCACGGTGCAGGCCGGGCGGGAGTTCCGGTTGATCGCGGCGATGAACCCGTTCGACGCCGTGGGCACCGCGCGGGTCAGCCAGGCGATCGCCGACCGGATGTGCCGGGTGGTGCTGGGCTACCAGGACGCCTCGGCGGAACGCGCCATCACCACCTCGGTCACCGGCTTGAACGGGCAGGTGGTGGAGCTGTCGGTGGCGCTCACCCGGGCCACGCGGGACCACCGGGACGTCCGGATGGGGTCGTCGGTGCGCGGCGCCATCGACCTCGCGCTGCTGCTCACGGGGCTCGCCGAGCTGCGGGCGCAGCCGGTGCCGGACCGGGGGACGGGCCGCGACGCCGCGTACGCCGCCCTGTCCGGCCGCATCCGGATCGCCGACGGCGTGGACCGCACGCCGGAGTCGGTGATCGACGAGCTCCTCGACGAGCTGTGGCCCGCCGATCCGGACCCCGCCGACCCGGAGGCGACCGAGGACCCCGCGGACGGCCCGGGAAAAGCTGACGGCCTGCCGGACCCCGCGGCAGGCTTCCAGCCCCGGTCGCGCCCCGGGCGCGAGCAGGCGGGCCGCACCGTCGGCAGGCGCGAGCTCGCCGCCCGGCACGAGGCGTTCGACGAGGTCTCCCCGGAGCTCGGCGAGTTGGACGCCGCCGCGTTCGACGCGGTGCTCGGCCGCGACCAGGAGGGCGCGGCCGCGCTGCTCGCCGACATGGCCGTCGCCACCGACGCCGGGCTGCGCGCTGCCGCGCGGCGGCTGGCCGGGCGGGTGTTCCTGCGGCTCGGGCACGTCGGGCCGGCCCGCGCCCGGGGCGCGCGTCGCCTCGGGCCGTCCCGCAGCCTGGACGGCGACCTCGACCTGGACCGCACCCTCGACGGGTGGACGCCGACGCCGTCGCGCCGGCCCGCGGCAGCCGACATCGTCACGCGCACCTGGACGGCGCACCGCCAGGCGGTCTGCCTCGTCGTCGACATCTCGGGCTCGATGCAGGGCCACGCCGTCGCTCTCGCCGCCGTGGCGGCGGCCGGCGTCGTGCTGGCGGGGGAGGGGAAGACCGAACCGGCCGTCCTCGCCTTCGGGACGGGCGTGCGGGTGCTCCAGGCCCAGGGGGTGCGCCGGCCGCCGGAGGAGCTGCTCTCCGAGCTCGTCGCCCTCCGCGGGCACGGCGTCACCGACTTGGCCGCCGGGCTGCGGGAGGCGTCCCGGCAGCTCGCGGGCGCGGTCGCCGACGAGCGGCTGGTGGTGCTGCTGTCGGACTGCCTGCACACCACGGGCGATGACCCGGCCGCCGCGCTGGGCGGGATCGACCGGCTGCACGTCCTCGTGCCGCTGGGCGGGACGGAGGCGGAGACGGCGGCGGCCGCACTGGCCGCCCGCGGCGGCGGATCGGCGCAGACGGTGCGGCGGCTCGCCGAGGTGGGCCCGGCGCTGACCAGGGTCCTGACCTGAGTCAGAACCAGTGCGCCTTGTTCCACGACGTTGATCAGCTCCCGGCCGTCGACGAAGCGGCGGGCGTTCTCGAGCAGGACCGCGAAGCGACGCTCGTCGGCGTGTGGCCCGACGGCCGCGACGTGCGGGGTGATCAGCACGTCCCGGCGTGCCCACAGCGGGTGGTCGGCGGGCAGCGGCTCGGTCTCGAACACGTCGAGCGCCGCGCCGGCGAGCCCGCCCGCCTCCAGCGTCGTCACGAGCGCGTCGAGGTCGACGGTGGCGCCGCGGCCGACGTTGACGAAGAACGCCGACGGCGCGCACCTGCCCAGCCGGGCGGCGTCGAACAGGCCCTCGGTCTGCGGGGTCTGCGGGACGGTGACCACCACGACGTCGGCGCCGGGAAGCTGCTCGTCCAGCGCATCGGCGGGGTGGATCTCGGCGAACCCGGGGGGCAGGTCGGTCCGCCGGGCGTCGACGCCGACCACCCGGGTGCCGAACGCGGCCAGCATCCGGCCCACCTCGGCCCCGACGGCCCCGGCCCCGACGACCAGCGCGGTGGCCTCCGCCATCGGCAGCACCGCCTCCGGCTCCCGGTCCGGCGCCCACCGCGCGCGTTCCTGGTCGCGCACGTAGCGGGGGAGCCCGCGCGCCATCGCGAGCACTAGCGCCACCGCGTGCGTGGCGACGTGGTCGGTGTAGGTGTCGCGCATGTTCGTGACCTGGACGGGGTGCTCGACCAGCGCGGGGTGGTAGAAGTCCGCGGGCGGTCCGGCCTGCGGGGCCTGCAGCCAGCGCAGCGGCCCGGCGTGCTCGAGCAGTTCGGGCGGCAGCGGGCCGAACGCGGCGTCCGCCGTGCGCAGCGCGTCGGCGGCGTCCTCCGCCGACTCCGGGCGGAGCACGCGCAGCCCCGGCACCTCCGTCTCCAGCCGCTGCGGCCATCCGGCGGTGGCCTCGGCCTGCGGCGGGAGCAGGACGAGCGTGGTCATGCGGATCGCCTCCCTCGCGGTCGGTGTGAGGCTGTCATGCGGCGCGTCGCTCTCACAAGATCCGCCGGAGGCGGGGCTCGCTGGTGCCCGCGAGCCCTCCGTGTCTTGCGATCAGGGGCCCGTGCGACCTACCCACCCGGCGCCCGACGCCGTTCCGGGCTTGCCGCCGATACCCTCGCCCCCGTGGGCACCATCGTCTCCTTCCACGCGCATCCCGACGACGAGTCGATCGGCAGCGCGGGCACACTCGCGCGCGCCGCGGCGGCCGGGCACCGGGTCGTGCTCGTCTTCGCCACCCGCGGCGAGCTGGGTGAGCCTGTGCCGGGGGTCCTCGCGCCGGGCGAGCCGCTCGCGATGCGGCGCAGCGCCGAGTGCTACGCGTCGGCCGCCGCCATCGGCGCCAAGCGCGTGGAGTTCCTCGGCTACACCGACTCCGGGATGATGGGCGAGCCCACCAACGACGCGCCCTACTGCTTCTGGCAGGGCGACATCGAGCACGCCGCGCGCCGGCTCGCGGTGATCCTCGACGAGGAGGAGCCGGACGTCCTCACGATCTACGACGACAACGGCGGGTACGGGCACCCCGACCACATCCAGGTGCACCGCGTGGGCCGCCGCGCCGCCGAGCTGTCGGCCGTGCCCGTGGTGGCGCAGGGCACGATCAACCGCGACTGGATGATCCGCGGCGTCCGTGGGCTGGCCGAGTCGGGCCAGCTGCCCGAGGGGTGGACCCCGCCCGCGGCCGAGGCGCCCGCGTTCGGCAAGCCGGAGTCCGAGATCACCCACCGCGTCGACGCCGTCGACTTCGTCGAGCAGAAGAAGGCGTCGATGCGGGCGCACGCCAGCCAGATGGGGCCCGACCACTTCCTGCTCGCGATGCCCGGCCCGATGTTCGCGATGGGCATGGGCGTGGAGTTCTACATCGTCGACCCGGTACCGAGCCCGGCCGCCACGCCGGAGCTGTTCGAGGAGCTGTTCACGCCGCTGCGGTGATCCCCGCCACGGCGGTGGCTACTCGGCCGGCCGTCGGATCCGGCCCCGGCACACCAGCTCCACGGTGACGGCGACCGCGACCGTCTCCACGGCGAGCAGCAGGAGCAGCACGAGCAGCTGGACCGCTCCCGCCTCGATGGGCGTCGCGCCGCCCAGCAGCATCCCGACGAACGCGCCGGGGAGCGTGACGAGCCCGACCGTGCGGGTCTGGTCGAGCGGGGGTACGAGCGCCTGCGCCGCCGTCGGACGGGCGATCTCAATCGCGGCGTCCCGATCGAGGAAGCCCAGCGACAGCGCGGCCTCGACCTCGCCGCGGCGCGAGCTGAGCTCGTCCAGCGCCCGCCTGCCCGCCAGCGACGTCGCCGTCATCGTGCCGCCGATGAGGATCCCGGCCATCGGGATGATCGCGACGCCGAGCGGGGGCACCACCCCGCCCGCCACGAGCGCGCCCACGACGGGGAGCGGGGCCAGCGCGATCGGCAGGAGCACCCAGGCGCCGCTGCGCTCCCGGGTCACCGGCTGCCCGGTGACCCGGCGGGCGGACGTCCAGGCCGCGACCCCGACCATCAGTGCGACGAAGGCGGCGCTCGCCGGGATCGAACCGATGATCGCGCCGAGCAGGAGCGACACCGCCCCGAGCTGCACGACGGCGCGGACGGCGGCCAGCGACGCGCCGCGGGCCGTCCCGAGCCCGGCCCACCGCCCGACGGCCGCCGCGATCGCCACGGCGACCACCGCGGCGACGGCCAGTGCCGGCCCGATGACGACATTCGCCCCACCCACGCCGAAGATCCTGCCGCCGATCATGTGGAGGCGCTCGCCACGGGCCCGTCCGCGCAGGTCAGCAAAGGTGGCCATGCTGCCGTCCAGTGACAGCATCGCCACCTTGCTGCCACTCCGGCGCGGGCGACGGACGGCAAGTGTGGCGAACCCCCGGGGTCCTTCGACGTCGGGTAGAGCTACGATCCCCGCTGGGCTCGAACGCCCGCGCTCCACCACCGGCCCGGAAAACCAGTTGGCCAAGCGGTTCCAGTCGGCCAAGCAGTTCAGGAGGCAGAGTGACAGCCGTCGCCCCCAAGCCGATCTCGACGCGCCCGCATCCGGCGCGCACGTCGGCGAAGGGATCCACGCTGCTGAAGTTGCTGCGGACCACGGATCCCAAGGACATCGGGATCATGTACACGGTCACGTCGTTCGGGTTCTTCATGATCGGTGGCGCCATGGCGCTGCTGATGCGTGGCGAGCTGGCCGTGCCGGGCATGCAGTTCCTGTCGAACGAGCAGTACAACCAGCTGTTCACCATGCACGGCACGATCATGCTGCTGCTGTACGCGACGCCAATCCTCTTCGGCTTCGCGAACTACATCGTTCCGCTGCAGATCGGTGCCCCCGACGTCGCGTTCCCGCGGCTGAACGCCTTCTCCTACTGGCTGTTCCTGTTCGGCGGGCTCACGGTCATCTCCGGCTTCCTCACCCCGGGCGGGGCCGCCGACTTCGGCTGGTTCGCCTACACGCCGCTGTCCGACGCCGTCCGCTCCCCGGGTGCCGGTGCCGACCTGTGGATCGTCGGCCTGGTGGTCTCCGGTCTCGGCACGATCCTCGGTGGCGTCAACTTCATCACCACGATCGTCTGCATGCGCGCGCCCGGCATGACGATGTTCCGGATGCCGATCTTCACGTGGAACATCCTCGTGACGGCGATCCTGATCCTCATCGCGTTCCCGGTGCTCACCGCCGCGCTGCTGGGCCTGCTGGCCGACCGCACCTTCGGTGCGCACGTGTTCGACCCGGCCAACGGCGGCGTGCTGCTGTGGCAGCACCTGTTCTGGTTCTTCGGCCACCCCGAGGTCTACATCGTCGCGCTGCCGTTCTTCGGCATCGTCTCCGAGGTCTTCCCGGTCTTCGCCCGCAAGCCGCTCTTCGGCTACAAGGGCCTGATCTACGCGACGATCGCGATCGCGGCCCTGTCGGTCGCCGTGTGGGCGCACCACATGTACGCCACGGGCGCCGTGCTGCTCGCCTTCTTCTCCTTCACCACGTTCCTCATCGCGGTGCCCACGGGCGTCAAGTTCGTGAACTGGATCGGCACGCTGTGGAAGGGCAAGCTGACGTTCGAGACGCCGATGCTGTTCGCCCTCGGCTTCCTCGTGACGTTCCTCTTCGGTGGCCTCACCGGCATCCTGCTGGCGTCCCCGCCGCTGGACTTCCACGTCTCGGACACCTACTTCGTGGTGGCGCACTTCCACTACGTGCTGTTCGGCACGATCGTGTTCGCCACCTACTCCGGCATCTACTTCTGGTTCCCGAAGTGGACCGGCCGGATGATGGACGAGACGATCGGCAAGTTCCACTTCTGGACCACGTTCATCGGGTTCCACCTGACGTTCCTGGTGCAGCACTGGCTGGGTAACGAGGGCTTCCCCCGCCGCTACGTCGACTACCTGCCGATCGACGGGTTCACCGTCCTCAACGCGATCTCCTCGGTCGGGGCGTTCGTGCTCGGCGCGTCCACGCTGCCGTTCATCTGGAACGTCTTCCGCAGCTACCGCTACGGCAAGATCGTCACGGTCGACGACCCGTGGGGCTTCGGCAACTCGCTCGAGTGGGCCACGTCCTGCCCGCCGCCGCGGCACAACTTCACCGAACTGCCCCGCATCCGCTCGGAGCGGCCGGCGTTCGAGCTGCACTACCCGCACCTGGTGGAGCGGTTCCGCAGCGAGGCGCACATTGGTGGCAAGCCCTCGCCGTACGAGGCGGCGGCGCAGGTCACGGGCCGCGAGGAGCAGCCGAATGACGACCCGCGCTCGCGCTGACGGGGTCGATGGCGATGACCGAGGAGCCGGCCCGGCCGGGCACCAGTGTCCTGATCACGGTGACCGGACCGGACCGGCCCGGCGTCAGCTCCGTGTTGTTCGCCGCATTCACCCGGCACGGCGTCGACCTGCTCGACGTCGAGCAGGTGGTGATCCGCGGCAGGCTCACCCTCGGCGCGCTGGTGGCGGCCCACCACGACCCGGAGGCGCTGCAGGAGGCCGTCGAGCAGGCGATGGCGAGCATCGGGATGCAGGTGCACACGTCGCTCGAGGCGCGTGACGACCCGGCGGCCCGGCGGCACTCCACGCACGTGGTCGTGGTGATCGGGCGCCCGATCACGGCCCGCGCGTTCGGGTCGGTCGCGCAGGCGCTCGCCGACGTCGGCGCCAACATCGACTCCATCCGCCGGGTCGCCGACTACCCGGTCACCGGACTGGAGCTGATGGTCTCCCCCGACCCGGGGCGCGGCAGCGAGCACCACCCACCCGGCACGCTTCGGGCTCGCCTGGTCGAGGTCGCGCGCACTGCCGGCGTCGACGTCGCCGTGGAGCGGGCGGGCCTGGCCCGCCGCAGCAAGCGGCTGATCGTCTTCGACGTCGACTCGACGCTCGTGCAGGGCGAGGTCATCGAGATGCTCGCGGCCCGCGCGGGCGCCGAGGCCGAGGTCCGCGCCGTAACCGAGGCCGCGATGCGCGGCGAGCTCGACTTCGCCGAGTCGCTGCGGAGGCGCGTCGCGGTGCTGGAGGGGCTGCCGGAGTCGGTGCTGGCGGACGTCGCCGCGGAGCTGGAGCTCACGCCGGGCGCGCGCACCACCATCCGCACGCTCAAGCGGCTCGGCTTCCGCTGTGGCGTCGTGTCGGGCGGCTTCACGCGCGTCATCTCCGGGCTGGCGGAGGAGCTGGGCCTGGACTTCTGCGCCGCCAACGAGCTGGAGATCGTCGACGGGCGGCTGACCGGCCGCGTGCTCGGCGAGATCGTGGACCGCCCGGGCAAGGCCGTGGCGCTGCGCCGGTTCGCCGACACGTTCGGCGTGCTGCTGGAGCAGTGCGTGGCGGTCGGGGACGGCGCCAACGACATCGACATGCTCACCACCGCGGGGCTCGGGATCGCGTTCAACGCCAAGCCCGCGCTCCGCGAGGTGGCCGACACGGCGCTGTCCCTGCCGTACCTCGACGTCGTGCTGTTCGTGCTCGGCATCACCCGGGACGAGGTGGAGCGCGCCGACGCGGCGGAAGGGCTGCTGCGCCGCGTGCCGATCGCGTGACCGAGCCCGCCTCCGAATGTCAGGAAAGCCACGTTCCTGACGTTCAGCGACAGGAACGTGGCTTTCCTGACGCAGGGGCGGGCGTGCTGGCGCCGCTTGCGGCCCGGTACGGCGGGCGGCGGGTGGTGATCCCGCCGGAGCCGGACGGTGTCGTGCGCGCCATGCCGGTGGTGCTCCGCCTGGAACGTCCGCCCGCACCGCGCACGCCGGTGCTGGAGGCGGCCGCCGCCGCGGCGCTCGCCGTCTGCCTCGATCCGAGGGCGCAACCCGGCGGGGAGTGGCACGAGGCCGTGCAGACGTGGGTCGCCGCCCGGATCCGCAAGATCGCCCGCCGCGCTCGCGGCGCGCATTGGGACGCGGTGCAGGACCTGCCGGGCGTGACGTGCGCGGTCGACGGGGCCGAGGCGAGGGCGCTGCTGCCCGGGCCGGTGGACGAAGTGCCGAAGGTGGTGTCGCGGCTGCAGATCGGCGGCACCGACCTCGAGCCGGACGAGCCGGGCGACCCGCCGCCGGGAACGCCGGTGATCTGGGTGAACGCCGCACTGGAGCTGACCGTCGGCAAGGCCGCGGCCCAGGTCGGCCACGCGTCGATGCTGTTCGCGGCCGCGTTCGGGCTCACCGAGGTGCCGCGCTTCGCGGTGCGCTCCGCAGGCGTCGACCGATGGGAGCAGGCCTGCGCGGCGGTGGAGCGCGGCGCCGCCGTGGGTGTGCAGGACGCGGGCTTCACCGAGGTCGCGCCGGGCACGATGACCTGCATCGCCGTCGCCCCCTGACCTTCGCCGGCCGTGCACACCTGCGGGTGGCCGTGCACACGTCCCACCATGTGCACGGTGGCGGCGGGGTGTGCACCGTCGATCGGGCTCACGGGCGCCGGATCGATCAGGCTCCGCGGAGGCGGCGCAGGGCGCCGTGCACCTTCTCCCGGTCGTCGGTGGCCCAGAACGGCGGCAGGCTCGCGCGCAGGAACCCGCCGTAGCGGGCGGTGGCCAGCCGCGGGTCCAGGATCGCGACGACGCCGCGGTCGTCCATCCCGCGCAGGAGCCGACCCGCGCCCTGGGCGAGCAGCAGGGCGGCGTGGGTGGCCGAGACGGTGAGGAAGCCGTTGCCGCCGCGGGCGTCGGTGGCGCGCTGCCGCGCGGCGACCAGCGGGTCGTCCGGGCGGGGGAACGGGATCCGGTCGATGATCACGCACGACAGCGACGGGCCGGGCACGTCGACGCCCTGCCACAGCGACAGCGTGCCGAACAGCGACGTGGCCTCGTCCTCGGCGAACTGCTTGACCAGCTGCATCGTGGAGTCCTCGCCCTGGCACAGCAGGGGAGTGTCGAGCCGGCCGCGCAGAGCCTCGGTGGCCTGCTTCGCCGCCCGCATCGAGGAGAACAGCCCGAGCGTGCGGCCGCCCGCCGCCTCGACCAGCCCGGCGATCTCGTCGAGGTACGCAGGCGGGAGCCCGTCACGGCCGGGCGGGGGCAGCCGCTTCGCGACGTAGAGGATGCCGCTGCGGGCATGGGCGAACGGGGAGCCGACGTCGAGGCCCGACCACTTGGGCGCATCCGGGTCGGGCACGGGATCGGTGCTCTCGGCGGCCCGCTCCGCAGGCGGGAGGCCCCACTGCCGGGCCAGGGCGTCGAAGTTGCCGCCCAGGGCGAGGGTGGCCGAGGTGAGCACTACGGTGGACCGGCCGAAGAGCCGTTCCCGCAGCAGCCCTCCCACCCACAGCGGGGCGGCGCGCAGCACCTTGTGCCGCGCGCCGTCCGGGCCCTGCTCGGCGAGCCAGACGACGTCGTGCCGCTTGGCCGGATCGGGCTCGTCGAACGCGCCGAGGAGTCGGACGGCCGTGTCGGCCACCTCGTCGAGCGCTGCCTGCGCGACCTTGCGGCCGGCCGCGGCCTCGGGGTCCTCCCGGCGGTCGGAGCCCAGGGAGGTGCGGCACGAGGCTGCGGCGTCGCGGATGGCCGACAGCACTCCCGCCGCGGACCGCGGCAGGGCCTCCCACCGGCCGGGCGGGAGGTCCTCCAGCACGAGGGCGAGGCCCTCGCCCGCCTCGGCGAGCCGGTCGGCGACGGCCTGGTCGACGAGCTTGCCCAGCCGGCGCGCGGCGATGCCGACCGTGCCGGAGGTCAGCTCCGCCGTGGCCACTCCGGTGACGCGGTCGACCAGCTCGTGCGCCTCGTCGACCACGACGACGTCGTGCTCGGGCAACACCGGGCGGCCTTCGAGGGCGTCGATCGCGAGCAGGGCGTGGTTGGTGACGACGATGTCGGCCTTGCCGGCCTCGGCGCGGGCCCGCTCCGCGAAGCACTCCTCGCCTACCGGGCACTTCGCCACGCCCAGGCACTCCCGCGCGGTGACCGAGACCTGCCGCCACGTGGCGTCGGGGACACCGGGCACGAGCTCGTCGCGATCGCCGGTGTCGGTGGTGTCGGCCCACTCGTGCAGCCGCTTGATCTGCCGCCCCATCGTCGAGATCGCGAACGGGTCGAACAGCTCGTCGGCGGGGTCGGTGTCATTGCCGCCGTGGAGCTTGTTGAGGCACAGGTAGTTGCGCCTGCCTTTGAGGATCGCGAACGTGGGTGCGCGGCCGAGCAGCGGCTTGAGCGCCTTGGCCACCCGTGGGAGGTCGCGGTCGACGAGCTGGCGCTGCAGCGCGATCGTGGCCGTGGAGACGACGACCGTGGTGTCCTTGGCGATCGCGTGGTGGATGGCGGGAACCAGGTAGGCCAGCGACTTGCCGGTGCCGGTGCCGGCTTGCACGGCCACGTGCTCGCCGCTGATGATGGCCTTGCGGACGGCCTGCACCATCGCGTCCTGGCCCTCGCGGCGCTGCCCGCCGACCGCGGTGACGGCCGCCTCCAGCAGTTCCGCCACACCGGGCAGGTCGGTCGCGATGGGCACGAGCAGAGGCTACCGGGCGGCCCCGACGGCCCGTGGCCGATCGGGCGGGTGCAACCCCGGCCCCACGTCGTGCGTCCTCTCCGTGTCCGAACCGACGACCCTTGGGGGAGGGCGTGATGAGGATCGCGAACATCGCCGCGGCGGGGGCCGCGGCACTCCTGCTGATGACCGGCTCGGCCGTGGCGGATCCGCCCGCGCCCGCCGTGCCGTCGCCCGAGCCGCCCGTGCCGCAGTCCGTCCCGCACGTGCCGCCCCCGCCCGAATCGCTGCCGTCCCCGGCGCCGGCACCGGAGCCGTCGGCACCTCCGCCTGCGGTGCCCGCGCCGGGATCGCCCGCACCGGCACCCTGGCCGCTGTCGCCACCGGACGTCGCCGAGGTTCCCGGCTGCGAGCCGGGCTGCGAGGTCGTGTTCCTGGAGCACCTGCCCGACGACGTGCAGTTCGCCGGCCTGCGCACCCACGACCCGGAGACCGGCGTGGTGCGCAGCCTGGTGGCGTACTGGGCCGGTGGCGACCTGCGCGGCGTGGGCGAGCCGGAGGAGGAGGCCTACGTCCTGGACGGGGCGTGCGGCTACGACGGCGATGCACAGCGCTGCGCGGTGACCTTCAACGTCGGCGCGCACGGCTCGAGCGTCGCGACGATGCTGCTGACCTACAACGGGGGGATCGAGGTCACCGACCGCGTGTACGGGAGCACCCCGGACGCCCTTGTCGCAGGCCTCGACCCCAGCGGCCGCCCGGACGCCGCCGTCCGGCAGAGCACGTACGAGCCCGCCTACGCCGGCGCCCCGACCTACTGGGAGACGTGGCTGGAGTTCGAGGGGAGGTTCGTGCGCTCCGGGTGCGGGCCGCTCTCGGCGGAGCCCGCGCCGCCGCCCGTCACCGCGCTCTACGGGAGCTGTCGCTTCGCGGGAGCGGGAGGGTAGCCCACGTCACACGTGATCCACAACGCGAGATGGCCCACACCCGTCCGGGTGCGTCCATCATGTGCCCAGTGACGTCCACGCAACTCCTTCTGGGCCCCACCTCCTATCCGGTGCTGATCGAGCACTCCGCCCGGTACAGCGATCTCGACCCGAGCAAGCGCATTGGCCGGGACGCGCTCGTGCGCTGGTTCGAGGACGCCCGCATCGCCGTCGAGCGGGACGCGTTCGGCGCCGACCTGGGGTCGCGGATGCGCCGCCTGCTGCTCGCCTCGGTCCGGGTCGACGTGCTCGCCCCGCTGCGCGTCGCCGGGCACTACCGGGTCGGCCTCGGGGTGACCCACATCGGCGCCTCGTCGTTCGCCTACTCCTACGCGGTGTTCGCGGAGGACGAGTGCGTGGCCACCGGCGAGTCGGTCAGCGTCCACGCCACCGAGGACGGGCCCGCGCCGCTCCCCGACGCCGTGCGCTCCGGGCTGGAGGGCCTGCGGGTCGACGGCGCGTACGGCGGCCGTCCCGACCGCGACCCGTCCCGGCTGGTCCGCGAGACGTACCCCTTCCGGCTCGACGTCCGCACCCGCTTCGGCGACCTGGACACCAACCGCCACATCAACAACGTCGCGCTCGCCGGCTGGTACCTCGACGGGCTCGCCGAGCTGCACCTCGACGTCCTCGGCTACCCGACGGGCGGCCCGCTGGACGGCCTCTCGCCGAGCTCGCTGCAGGTGCAGTACCTGGACGAGGTGCACTACCCGGGCATCTACCAGCTCCGCGTCGGCGTCCTCGAGCTGGACGACACGACCGTGCGCTACGGCTGCGGGCTGTTCGACGGGCCGCGCTGCATCGGGCTCGCCGACGCCGTGGGCGCGCACGCGCTGGGCGACCCCAGCGACCCGGGCGACCTGGGCGCGCGCCTGGAGCCGTTCCGGATGCGCTCGCTCTGAGCTGAACCGCCACGCGTGGGGCGTTCGTCGGATGCGTTCCGACGGGCGCCCCCACACGTCGTTTCGGCCTCCGCGCCGCCGCAACGACCGTCAGGCGGGCGTCAGCCGCGTGTCTCCTCAGTGAGGAGCTCGCGGATTTCCTCGATCACGGCCGGCGAGTGTCCCGGGAGCGGAAGTAGCCGTGCGACGGGTCGGCCGTCGACCGTCACGTCGAACTCCTCGCCGTCGACCACCCGCCGCATCACGTCGAGCAGGTCGTCGCGGAGTTCTCGGTCCGTGACATCGGCCACTCGACGACTCTACGCCACGGTGACGCTCGCGCTCCGCATCTGCTCGATCGCCCGCTCCGTCGTCTCCGGCGCCACCCCGGCGCACAGGTCGAGCAGCACCGTGGTCGCGAAGCCGGCCGCCGCGGCGTCGAGCGCGGTGGCGCGGACGCAGTGGTCGGTGGCGATGCCCACCACGTCCACGGCGTCGACGTCGTGCGCCCGCAGCCAGTCGGCCAGCCCCGTCCCGCCCGGCTCGGTTCCCTCGAACCCGGAGTACGCGGCCGCGTGCGCGCCCTTGTCGAACACCGCCTCGATCCGGGCCACGTCCAGCTCGGGGTGGAACGACGCGCCCGGCGTGCCGCGGCAGCAGTGCGGCGGCCAGGTGTCGACGAAGTCGGGCGCGGCGGAGAAGTGCGCGCCCGGGTCGACGTGGTGGTCGCGGGTGGCGACGACGTGGTCGTAGGACGCGGTGCGCAGCCGATCCGAGATGGCCGCCGCGACACCGGCCCCGCCGGTCACGGCGAGCGAGCCGCCCTCGCAGAAGTCGTTCTGGACGTCGACGACGATCAGCGCGCGCATCGTCAGATCCCTTCGAACACGGTGGGCAGGGCCGGTTCGCCGCGGGAGAGCTTGAGCCCCTCCCAAGGCACCGAGACCAGTGCGGCACGCAGGTGCTCGCGCGCCTGCTCGAGCGTCGGCAGCCCCGGCACCAGCTCGCCCCCGCGCATCAGCGGCACGGGCACCACGCGGTCGTGCGGTCCGATCTCCGGCGTGTGCCGGACGGGATGCACGACCTCCTCGATCGCGGTGCCGGTGGGCTTGTAGCGGCGGACCGCCGACTTCCGCCCGCCGAGCGACTCCTTCGACGCGCTGCGCTTGGCGACCGGCCGCCCGTCCACCTCGACGAGCTTGTAGACCATGCTCGCGGTGGGGGCGCCGGATCCCGTGACGACCGAGGTGCCGACGCCGTAGGAGTCGACCGGCTCGGCGCGCAGCGAGGCGATCGCGTACTCGTCGAGGTCGCCGGAGAGCACGATGCGGGTCTCCGTGGCGCCCAGGGCGTCGAGCTGCTCGCGGGCCTGCCGGGCCAGCTCCCCGAGGTCACCGGAGTCGATGCGGATCGCGCCCAGCCCGGTACCGGCCGCCTCCACGGCGAGCTCGACCCCGTGGCGGATGTCGTAGGTGTCGACGAGCAGCGTGGTGTCCGGGCCCAGCGCCTTCACCTGGCTCGTGAACGCCGCGAGCTCGTCGTCGTGCAGCAGCACCCAGGCGTGGGCCGCCGTGCCCGCGGTGGGGATCGCGTGCCTGCGCTCGGACTCGAGGTTGGAGGTGGCCGCGAACCCGGCCAGGTAGGCGGCCCGGGCCGCGGCGACGGCAGCCGCCTCGTGGGTGCGCCGCGACCCCATCTCGATGATGGGGCGGCCGGCCGCGGCCGTGACCATCCGCGCCGCGGCCGCGGCGACGGCGCTGTCGTGGTTGAGGATCGACAGCGCGAGCGTCTCCAGCAGCACGGCGTCGGCGAAGGTGCCGGAGACGGTGAGGATCGGCGACCCGGGGAAGTACAGCTCGCCCTCGGGGTAGCCGTCGACGTCGCCGGAGAAGCGGTAGTCCGCCAGCCAGTCGAGGGTGTCGCCGTCGACCACGTCGGCGAGCGCGTCGAGCTCCTCGCGGCCGAACCGGAACCGCTGGATGGACTCGAGCAACCGCCCGGTGCCGGCCACCACCCCGTACCGGCGGCCGTCGGGAAGCCTGCGGGCGAAGACCTCGAACACGCACTGCCGTGCAGCGGTGCCGTCGGCCAGCCCCGCCGCCGCCATCGTGAGCTCGTACCGGTCGGTGAACAGGGCCGTGGACACCCCGGCCGACGACGGACTGCCAGTCATGGTCGGAAAGCCTATGTGCCGTGCGGGCCCCGTGGGTCGGGTGCCACCATGGAACCCATGGCCGCGCCGCTACCCGTACCCACGCGCCAGGTGGATCCGGACCTCGCCGAGGACTCGGTGGGCGATGTGCCCTGGCAGGCGATCGTGTGGAACGACCCCGTCAACCTCATGTCCTACGTCACCTACGTGCTGCAGAAGCTCTTCGGCTACCCGGAGCCGAAGGCCACGGCACTGATGCTGGACGTGCACCACAAGGGGAAGGCGGCGGTGTCCTCCGGGGACAAGGACAAGATCGAGGGGGACGTGGCCAAGCTGCACGCCGCAGGCCTGTGGGCCACGATGCAGAAGGTGTCCTGAGCCAGGTGAACGGCTGGAAGAAGGCGGGTCGCGGCGGCAGGGCCCGGCTCGTCGCGTCGCTCGACGCGCAGGAGGCCGCCGTGCTGCGCGGCCTGGTGGGGGAGATCCGGCAGATGCTGGCCGGCCGCGCCGACGACAACCCCGCCGACGAGCTCGCGGTGCTCACCGGCATGCGTACCGGCCCGTCGACCCGGCCCGACGACCGTGTGCTCGCCCGGTTGCTCCCCGACTTCTCCACCGACGACGCCGACCTGTCCGCCGGGCTGCGGTCCCTGCACGAGCCGGCGCTGATCGAGGCGAAGGACGCGGCCGCCTCCGTCGTGCTGGACACGCTCCCGGAGACCGGCGGCCGGGTGGAGCTCACGCCCGACCAGGCCGACTCCTGGCTCACGGCGCTCAACGACGTGCGGCTCGCCCTCGGCACCGCCCTCGACGTCAGCGAGGACATGCCCGAGGAGCTGCCACCCGACGACCCGCGGTCGTCGCACCTGGGCGTCTACCACTGGCTCACGTTCGTGCAGGACGCGCTGGTGCAGTCGCGCATGCAGCTGCGGTGACGGGCGGGACCGACCTGCGGGTGCTGCTCGCCGGGCTGGACCCGCAGCTGCACCCCGAGGTGCACGTGTTCGCGACCGTGCCCCGGGGCGCCCACCTCGATGTGCTGCCGGTCGCGGTCGTCGAGGAGGACGAGGGCAGCACGCTCGTCCTGCGCGAGGAGGACGCGCAGCAGTGCGGGATCGCGGCGGAGTACCGGTGCGCCCGGATCACGCTCCGGGTGCACTCCTCGCTCGCCGCCGTCGGGTTGCTCGCCCGGGTCACGACCGCGCTGGCCGCGCACGGGATCAGCGTCAACCCGGTCGCGGGGTTCCACCACGACCACCTCTTCGTGCCGTACGAGCGGGCGGCCGACGCGATGCGCGTGCTCACCGGACTGCGCGACGGCGCCGCCGGGCGCCGGGTGGCCGTCGGCGAGTACGAGCTGGACGACGACCCGGCACGGGTGGATCGCGACGTGGTGTGGGAGTTCCTGTCCACCGAGGCCTACTGGGGGCGCTCGCGCAGCCGCGCCGACGTGGAGACCCAGATCGACGCCGCCTGGCGGGTGCTCGGCGCGTACCGGCGCGACACCGGGGAGATGGTGGGCTTCGCCCGCGCGGTGTCCGACGGGGTTTCCGTCGGGTACCTCGCCGACGTGTTCGTCCTGCCGTCGGCCCGCGGCGCCGGGCTCGGCAAGGCGGTGGTGGCGGAGCTGGTCGGCGACGGGCGGATACGCTGGATCCTGTTCACCGACGACGCCCACGACCTCTACCGGCGGTACGGGTTCGGCCCGCCCGACGGGACGTGCCTCGTGCTGTCCCGGCGGGAAACGGTGTGAGCCGCGCCCGCACGCGTGCGCCCGGCGCCCACCGCGCCGTAGGCTGGTGGGCGTGCTGGTGATCCGAGCCGATCTCGTGGACGAGATCGTCGCCCACGCCCGCCGGGACCACCCCGACGAGGCGTGCGGCGTCATTGCCGGACCCGAGGGCTCGGACCGGCCGGAGCGCTTCATCCCCATGCTGAACGCTGCGCGGTCGCCGACGTTCTACGAGTTCGACTCCGGCGACCTGCTGCGGCTGTACCGCGACATGGACTCGCGCGACGAGGTGCCCGTGGTGATCTACCACTCGCACACCGCCACCGAGGCCTACCCGTCGCGCACGGACATCTCCTACGCCTCGGAGCCGGAGGCGCACTACGTGCTCGTGTCGACGCGCGAGCCCGACACTCACGAGTTCCGGTCGTTCCGGATCGTGGACGGTGTGGTCACCGAGGAAGACGTCGAGGTCGTGGAGAGTTACATGTTCGCGCACACCGGCGCGGACGACGTCCCTGACAACGACTGACGTCCTCCTCACCCACCGTCATCATCGATTCAGGAGCACCCGTATGGCCGTCACCGTCTCCATCCCCACGATCCTGCGCACCCACACCGGCGGCGAGAAGTCCGTCGAGGCGAAGGGCAGCACCGTCGCCGAGGTGATCGACGACCTCGAGTCGCGGCACGGCGGCATCGCCGGCCGTCTGGTCAACAACGGCTCGCTGCACCGCTTCGTCAACATCTACGTGGACGACGAGGACGTGCGCTTCGCCGGTGGCCTCGACGCCCCCGTCGGCGAGAACTCCACCGTGACGATCCTGCCTGCCGTCGCGGGCGGCATGCGCTGACACGGGCCGGGCCGGGCGCGTCCCGGCCCACCCCGGGTCGCATCAGGAGGAGGCGTCATGGCCCGGTACGACTCGTTGTTGCAGGCGGTCGGGGACACCCCGCTGGTCGGTCTGCCGTCGCTCTCCCCGGCCCCGCACGTGCGGCTGTGGGCGAAGCTCGAGGACCGCAACCCCACCGGCTCGATCAAGGACCGGCCCGCGCTGGCCATGGTCGAGAAGGCCGAGGCCGACGGTCTGCTGCGGCCCGGCTGCACGGTGCTCGAGCCCACCTCGGGCAACACGGGCATCTCGCTGGCCATGGCGTGCAAGCTCAAGGGCTACCGGTTGATCTGCGTCATGCCGGAGAACACCTCGCAGGAGCGGCGGCAGCTGCTCGAGATGTACGGGGCGCAGATCATCTCCTCGCCCGCCGCGGGTGGCTCGAACCAGGCCGTCGCGATGGCGAAGGAGCTCGCCGCCGAGCACCCGGACTGGGTGATGCTCTACCAGTATGGCAACGCGGCCAACGCCGAGGCCCACTACCGCACCACCGGCCCCGAGATCCTTCGCGACCTGCCCACCGTCACCCACTTCGTGGCCGGCCTGGGCACCACCGGCACCCTCGTGGGCACGGGCCGGTACCTGCGCGAGCACAAGCCCGACGTGCAGATCGTCGCGGCCGAGCCGCGCTACGGCGAGCTCGTCTACGGCCTGCGCAACCTCGACGAGGGCTTCGTCCCCGAGCTGTACGACCCCGAGGTGCTCACCGCCCGCTACTCCGTGGGCTCCCACGACGCGCTGCGGCGGACGCGGCAGCTGGTGGAGCAGGAGGGCATCTTCGCCGGCATCTCCAGCGGCGGGATCCTGCACGCCGCGCTCGCCGTGGCCGAGAAGGCCGCCGGGGCGGGGGAGGAGGCCGACATCGTCATCATCGTCGCCGACGCCGGCTGGAAGTACCTGTCCACCGGCGCCTACTCCGGCTCCCTCGACGAGGCGGCCGAGGGCATCGAGGGCCACCTCTGGGCCTGATTCCGGTGGTCACGGACGTCGGCGCCGGCGGTGCGGTGATCGCCGCGAGATACGTATCCGCGCAGTCCGAACCGCGATAGGTGCGCTCTCGCGGGCGGTGATCGGCGTCAGATGCGTATCCGCGCAGGGTGAACTGCGAGAAGTGCGCCCTCGCGGCGAGCATCGCCGGGACCAGGTCCCCATCCGCCGCCGGTCGCTGCGGCGGCGAGGGTCGCCGTCGCGCCGGAGGCGCGGTCGCTGGGCGTGTCGGCTGCTGAAGATCGCCGCGAGATACGTATCCGCGCGGTCGGAACCGCGATAGGTGCGCTCTCGCGATGATCACGCTGGTGGTGATCGCCGTGAGATGGGCGGGTGCGTTTCTGGGACTGCGGAAAGTGCGCTCTCGCGGCGATCATGGCCGTCCGCCCGCCGGAGCGGCGGGCCCGCTGATGATCGTTGCGAGATGCTCGTGGCCGTTGCTGAGACGGCGCAACGTGCGCTCTCGCGGTGATCATGCTGGTGGTTATCGCCGTGAGATGCGCGTGCGGGCGGTCGCGGCTGCGGATCGGCGCTTCTCGTAGTGATCATGCCCGGGGGTTGGCCGCGGGGCGATCAGGGGACATCCCGCTCCGTCCCCAGCGCGCGGGCGAACCAGCCGCCGCCGGGCACGTCGGGCGGCTCCGGGGGCTCCGGCTCCTCCGGGGCGTCGTCCTCCGGCGGCCACAGCTCCACCACGTCACGGAGGGCGGCCTCGATCTCGCGGGCGTCGAAGACCACCTGGGTCTCGTCGATCCCCTCGTCCGGCCACGCGCAGACCAACGTCAGCGGGCCGGGCGGCGGGAGTGGGCTGAGGAAGAAGCTCATGTCGACGCTGCGGTCGCCGCCCGACCCGCCGCCCTGCTGCAACCAGGGCGCGTCGTCGCCGCCTGGCGCGGGCGGCCACGTCGGGGAGGCGTTGGTGGTGGTACGCCCGTCCGCGTACTCGACCCCGAGCAGGACCTGCGCCGCGCCGCGACCGCCGAACGCGTCGAACAGGATGACTCGGCCGCGGCCCGGCCGACGCCGGGCCCGGGCGGCGATGTCGAGCCGCAGGCCGGTGCTGTAGACGGCGGCACCGGTGAGCGCGACCGCCGTGTCCTCGCCCCTGCCCAGCAGCGCCGCCCACGGCAGCGCGGCGGGTACCTCGTTGTCGGGCGGGTTCGCCCGGGCATTCCACACCGCGGCCGGCCCGGGCTCGGCCTGCCCATTGAGCTCCATGGCCCCACCGTGCCCGAACGCGAGCAGGCTCTCACAGCACGGCCAGGAGCTCCGGGATGCCGGCCAGCGCCAGGAACCGCGCGATGCGGCCGGCGGCGGCTACCGGCACGAGGCGGCGCAGGTCGAGTCCGCTGGCCGCGGCCGCGGGTACGACGGCCGTGAAGGGTGGGAGGCCCACGCTCGCGCTGAGCAGGACGATCCCCGCCGCGGTGCGGGGCCTGCGGCGGCACCGGGCCATCGTGCCCGCGAGCCTCCGATGAACCTCGGGGACCGCCGCGACCCGGCCGGCCAGCACCACGTGCACCGCCTTCCCGGTCAGCTGACCGAGGGCGGTGACGAGCCCGGCCAGCCACCACGGCACGACCCCCGGGTTGAGGAGCAGGTACCCGACGAGGAACGCCTCGACGCCCGCGACCGGGACCACGGCCGATCCCGCGGCCAGGGCGAACAGCAGCCCGAGTGCCAGCACGGCGTCCACCCTCAACTCCCCCCGGAGCAATATTCACTCAGTGTATGTACAAGGTGTATATTCGCGCCATGGCTGTCGGCGATGTGCTCCTCGCCGTGCTGCGGGACCACCCGAGGCACGGCTACGAGGTCAAGCACGCCTACGACGCCTGGTTCCCCGACGCGCGGCCGCTCGCGTTCGGGCAGGTTTACGCCACGCTCGCCAGGCTCGAGCGGGACGGGCTCGTCGAGGTCGTCGACCAGCGTTCCGAGGGCGCCGCGGAGCGCACGGTCTACGCCATCACCGCACTCGGCACGCAGCGGCTCGACGAGTGGCTCGCCGAGCCGGTGCCGCCGGCGGGGCCCGGGCAGGACGAGATCATCCGCAAGGCGGTGGCCGCGTTCCGCACCGGCGCGGGCGCCGCCGCGTTCCTCAGCCGCCAGCGCGCCGCCCACCTGCGGCGGATGCGGGAGCTCACCGCGGCCGCGGCGGGCGGTGACGCCGCATCGCGGCTCGCCCGCGAGCACACCATCGCCCATCTCGACGCCGACCTGCGGTGGTTGGACCTGGCCGTCGAGCTGGTCGGTAGCGACGGCGGGGCCCGTACGGGGCAACCGTCCGGCGGAAGGAGCGAGGGAGGCGGATGACCGTGGACCGTGTGCTGGAGATGTCCGGTGTCGAGCACGCCTACCGGCGCACCATTGCCCTGCGCGGCGTCGATCTGTCGGTCGGGCCGGGTGAGGTCGTGGCCGTCACCGGGCCGAGCGGGTGTGGCAAGTCCACCCTGCTCCACGTCGCGGCGGGCATCCTGGTGCCGCGAGCCGGCCGGGTGCGGACCGCCGGGCACGACCTCGCGGGGCTCGACGAGACGGCCCGCTGCCGGCTGCGGCGCCGTGAGCTGGGCATCGTCCTCCAGTTCGGTCAGCTCGTCCCGGACCTGCCGCTGGTGGACAATGTCGCGCTGCCGCTGCTGCTCGAGGGGAACCCGGTGCCCGCCGCACGTGCCACGCGCGCGAGTGGCTCGACCGTGTGCAGCTGGCAGAGCAGGCCGACGCCGTCCCGGCCGAGCTGTCGGCGGGTCAGGCCCAGCGGGGCGCCGTGGCCCGCGCACTGGTCACGGGCCCGGCGCTCGTGCTGGCCGACGAGCCGACCGGCAGCACCGACACCATCGGCGGCAGGCTCCTGCTCGACCTGCTGGTCGGCGCCGTACAGGAGCGCGGGGCGGCGCTGGTGCTCGTCACCCACGACAACGCCGTCGCCGCGCGGGCCGACCGCGAGGTCCGGCTGCGGGACGGACTCGTCGAGCACGATGTGAGCCTGACGTGACCGGCACGGGGAGGGGCACCGTGGGGTTCGCCGCGGTTCGCGTGCTGGCGCGGCCGAACCGGCCCCGGGAGCGCACGAGGGAACGGCTGCTCGTGGCCGCCGTTGCCGTGGCGGGGGCGCTGTTGCTGGCGAGCGCTCGGATCGCGCGGATCGGGGAGTTCCGCGCGCTCCCGGCGCTGGCGCCGTTCGTGGCGCAGCCGGGGTTGCGGTTCGGGGTGGTGCTCGGTGGGGTGCTGGTCGTCGTGCCCGTGGCGGTGTTCGCGGTGCAGGTGCTGCGGCTGGGAAGTACCGCGCGCGAGCGCCGGCTCGCGGCGCTGCGGCTGGCCGGCGCCGCCCCCGCCGAGCTGCGGCGCATCGCCGCCCTGCAGACCGGGCGTTCCGGCCTGCTCGGCGGGCTGCTGGCCGGGCCGGCATACCTCCTGCTGTGGGCGGCCCTGGGGGTGCTGCCCACAGCAGGATCCCGGCTGCTGCCCGCGCCGGTCGCGGGTGCCATGACCGCCCGGCGGGCGAGCCCGCGGGCCGCGTGGGTGCCGCGGGTGGTCGTCGGTCTCGTGGGACTCCTCGTGGTGCTGTGGGCGGTGCAGCTGTCCGTGATCTTCGCCGTGGGCGCCGCGGCGCTCATCGCACTCGTGGCCCTCGGTACGCCGGTGACCCGGCGCGTCGCCCGGCGGATGGCGGGACGCGGCACGCCCACCGAGCTGCTCGCGGCCGCGCGGCTGGCAGCGGCCCCGCGCCCGGCCGGTCGGGTCGCCGGCGTGCTGGCCGTGTGCGGGTTCGCGCTCGGCGTGCAGGGCGGCCTCGCCGCGGGCACGGTCACCCGCGAGGACGCCGGCTTCTACCTGGCAGGCGTCGGCATCGCCGCGACGGCCACGCTCGTCGCGATCGTCGTGAGCGTGCTCGCGCTCCTCGTCGCCGCCGCCGACCAGATCGTGGACGGCAGGCGGGCGGTGGCAGCGCTTTCCGCGCTGGGCGCGGACCCGGACGTCCAGCGCCGGGTCCTGCGCCGGCAGCTCACCGCCGTTTCGGTCCCGGCGGCCACGGCCGGGGCGTTGCTGGGCGCGGTGCTCTTCGGGCCGGCCGGGATCGGGACCGCGGGGGCGGCGGGACTCGTCGTGGCACTGCTCCCGGTGCCCGTGGCGGCGGTGCTGGTCGCACTGCTCGCCCGCATCGCCGTCGCGTCGCTCGCCGGCCTCCTGGCTGACGCCGCGGACCCGGAGAACCTGCGCGCCGCGTGAACCCCGGCCGCCCCGGGTGCGCTGCGCGTAGCCTCTAGCGCATGGTCGCTCCTGCGCCCGCGCCCCGCCGGTCGATCGCCCGCGTGCTGCCGCCCCGGCCGGTCCCGGCGTTCGTCACGATGCTCGCGTTCACCGCACTGCTCTACGTGTCGGAGGCGCTCGACCGGTTCACGCCTCTGAACCTGGACGACGACGGCATCCTCCCGCGCCGGGTGGACGGGCTGGACGGGATCCTCTGGGCCCCGCTGCTGCACGGGGGGTGGCCGCATCTGCTCGCCAACACCGTGCCGTTCCTGGTGTTCGGCTTCCTGGCCATGGCGGGCGGCATCGGGCAGTTCGTCATGGTCACGGCCACGATCTGGCTGCTCGGCGGCGTCGGCGTGTGGCTCACCGCCGGCGACGGGAGCCACATCGGCGCCTCCGGCGTGATCTTCGGCTGGCTGGTCTTCCTGCTCACCCGCGGGTTCTTCGCCCGCAGCCTCCGCCAGATCGGGCTTGCCGTCGTGCTGTTCGCGATCTGGGGCGGGATCCTGTTCGGGGTGCTGCCCGGGCAGCAGGGGATCTCCTGGCAGAGCCACCTGTTCGGGGCCCTGGCCGGCCTGTTCGCCGCCTGGCTCGTCGCCCGCGCCGACCGGCGCTCGCGACCGGTCCTGCCCACGGCCTAGGCTGTCGACCGTGCTGGACGCGCCCATCGGCATCTTCGACTCCGGCGTCGGCGGCCTCACCGTGGCGCGCGCGATCATCGATCTGCTGCCCGCCGAACAGGTCGTCTACGTCGGCGACACCGCCCACGGGCCGTACGGGCCGCTCCCGATCGCCGACATCCGCACGCACGCGCTCGCCATCGGCGACGCTCTGATGGAGCGCGGCGTCAAGGCGCTCGTGGTCGCATGCAACACCGCGACGGCGGCGTGCCTGCCCGACATCCGCGAGCGCTACCCGGTCCCGGTCGTCGAGGTGCTGCGCCCCGCCGTGCGGCGCGCGGTCGCCACCACCCGCACCGGGCGGATCGGGGTGATCGGCACCCGCGCCACGATCGCATCCGGCGCCTACCAGGACGCGTTCACCGCGGCGCGGGACGTCGAGGTCACCGCAGTGGCCTGCCCCCGGTTCGTCGACTTCGTCGAGCGCGGGATGACCAGCGGCCGCCAGGTGCTGGGGCTCGCACAGAGCTACCTGGAGCCGCTGCAGCGCGCCCGCGTCGACACGGTCGTGCTGGGCTGCACCCACTACCCGCTGCTCGCCGGGGTGCTCCAGATCGTGCTGGGCACGGATGTCACGCTCGTGTCCAGCGCCGACGAGACGGCCAAGGACGTCGTGCGCGTGCTGATGGACCGGGACCTCGCCCGCGACCCGGTCGGGCCGCCGCCCGGCCCGCACGAGTTCCTCGCCACCGGCGACCCCGAGCCGTTCCGCAGGCTCGGCCGCCGGTTCCTCGGCCCGGAGATCGGCGCGGTCACGCCGCTCCTCGGGGCCGGCTCCCGGTCCTGACGAGCAGGCGCCGCCAGGTACGCGGCCCGCTGGTGATCACGGCGCTGGCTTCCGAGGACCGCGGCCGTGATCACTGTTTCGGTGCACCGCCGGCCACTCGGCCGGAGCCCGCCGGACCGACGTCTTCCGTCCGCGGTCCCGGCTCAGCGCTCCGCGGCCAGCACTCCGGCCAGCAGTCCCGGGTAGAGCGCGTCGAGGTCCTCCCGGCGGAGGGTGCTCAGCCGCCGCGTCCCTTCCACCCGGGTCGAGACGACGCCGGCGTCGCGCAGGGTGCGCAGGTGGTGGGTGACCGTCGACTTGCTCACCGGCAGGGGCACGTCCCCGCAGGCCAGGCCCATGCAGGCGCGCTCGTCCTCGGCCAGCGCGCGCACGATCTGGAGCCGGACCGGATCACCGAGGGCCTGCAGCACGGTCGCGATGCGGATCTCGTGCCGTGCGGGCTGGGGGAGGAGCGCCGGTGCCGTCTCCGCTGTGCTCATGGGGCAATCGTACGACAGGTATCGAAGTTCGACGAAGCTCGTAGTACGGTGCTCGTCGTACAAGTTGCCCTTCGAGAGGACGCCGTGTCCGCACGCACCTACCTGCTCGCCGCCGGCGCGTTCGCCGTCGGCACGAGCGCCTACGTCGTCTCGGGCGTGCTGCCCGCCGTCAGCGCGGAGCTCGGGGTCTCGCTCACCGCGGCGGGCCAGCTCTCCACCGCGTTCGCCCTCTCCTACGCCGTCGGCGCCCCCGTGCTCGCCACGCTCACCGGCCGCTGGGAGCGGCGCACCCTGCTGCTCACCGCGCTGCTCGTCGCCGCCGCCGGGAACGCGCTCGCCGCGGTCGCCACCACGTACCCGCTGCTGCTCGGCGGCCGGATCGTCGCCGCGCTGGGCGCCGCGGTGTACACGCCGGCCGCTACACTCGTCGCCACCGTGCTGCTCCCGCCGCAGGAGCGGGGCCGGGCCGTCGCGCGGGTGTTCGGCGGCCTGACGTTCGCGCTGGTGATCGGCGTACCAGCAGGGAGCATCCTCGGCGGCAGCATCGGCTACCGAGGGGTGTTCGCGCTGGTGGCGCTCGTGTGCCTGGCGGCGGCGGTCGCCGTCCGGATGGTGCTGCCGCGGGTGGACGCCCCGCCCGTGGTCGGGCTGCGCGAGCGGTTCGCCGTCGCCGCCGACCGCCGCGTGGTCGCGGTGCTGGGGATGACCGTGCTCGGCGTGCTCGGCGCGATGAGCGTCTACACCTACATCGTCCCGTTCCTGGCCACGACGGCCGGCGTGAGCGGATCGGCCGTCGGTGCGCTCCTGCTCGTCTACGGGCTGGGCGCCGTGTTCGGCAACGCGATCGGCGGCCGTGCCACCGACCGCTTCGGCAGCATGCGGACGCTGCTCGTGGCGTTCGGCGGATTCGTGGTGCTGGTCGCGACGCTGCCGCTGACCGCGACGACCGTGGGCGGGGCCGCCGTCGCGCTGTTCGTCTGGAGCCTGTTCACCTGGACGGTCAACCCGCCGATCCAGAACATGCTCCTCGAGCTCGGCGGCGGCAGCGGCCTGCTGCTGTCGCTCAACGCCTCGGCGATCTACCTGGGCGCCGGGTTGTCCGGCGTCGTCGGCGGACTGGTCATCGCGACCGGCGGCGTCGTCCTGCTGCCGGAGGTGGCGGCGGTGCTCAGCCTGCTCGCGCTCGGTCTGCTGCTCGCCGTGCGCCGGTCGACCGGTGCGCGGACGGCGCGCGCGGCGGCTCCGGTAGCGTCCGACGCGTGAGTTCGGGGCGGTTGCCGTGATCGGCGCGCTGGTGGTGGTGACGCTCGTCGCGGCGGGCGCCCTCGCGGTCTACGGGCTGGTGGGCGCGGTCGCGAACCGCCCGCCGGACCGGTGGATGCGACTGGCCGTCGGTGTGGTCGTGGCACTGCTGCTGATCCAGGCGGTGATCGCGGCGCTGCAGGTGTTCGGCGGCGTCACGCTCCCGGAGACCACGACGTTCCTCATCTACCTCGTCGTGTCGGTGTGTGTGTTGCCGATCGCCACGCAGTTCGCGATGGCGGAGCCCACGCGCTGGGGCGGCGCGGTCATCGCCGTCGCGGCGATCGCCACGGGCGTGGTCGTGCTGCGCCTCGACGCGTTGTGGACGGCTGGTGCCTGAGCAGGCCAGGGCCACCTCGTCGGGACCGGGGCGGGTGCTGATCGCCGTCTACGGGGTCTTCGCGCTGTCCGCCACCGCCCGTGCGGGCGTGCAGATCGCCTCGAAGTTCGGCGAGGCGCCGCTGGCGTACCTGCTGTCGGCGCTCGCCGGTGTCGTCTACATCGTCGCGACGATCGCGCTGGCCCGGCGGGGGCCGGGCGCCCGCAGGCTGGCGTGGGCCGCTGTGGGGTTCGAGCTGGTGGGCGTGCTGGTGGTCGGCACGCTCACGGTGTTCGACGGCGGAGACTTCCCGGACGACACCGTCTGGTCGGTCTACGGCCGCGGCTACGGGTTCGTCCCGCTGGTGCTGCCGCTCGTCGGCCTGTGGTGGCTGCGCCACACCCGCGCGTGCCCGAGCATGTCTGGCGGCTGAACGCCGTCGCGGAGCAGGCGGACAGGCACCAGTGGACTGTTAGCGTGCGGCCCATGCGGCTGATCGTGCTCGGGTGCTCGGGCAGCGGCCCGGGGCCGGACTCGCCGGCGTCGGGCTACCTCGTGCAGGCGGGGGACGCCCACCTGGTGCTCGACCTCGGCAACGGAACGCTGGGCGCGCTGCAGCGCCACCTCGACCCGTGGGAGCTCGACGCCGTCGTCTTCTCCCACCTGCACCCGGACCACTCCGCCGACTTCGCATCGCTGGTGGTGCACCGGCGCTACCACCCGCGGCCGCCGTTCGATCCCGCGTCGCGGCCGCTGCCGGTGTACGCGCCCGCCGAGGCGCCGGAGCGGTTCGCCGCGGCGTACGCGGCGTCGGCCGCCGAACGGGCCGCGACCGACCTCACCGACGTCTTCGCGTTCCAGCCGCTGTCCGACGGCGCCGTCGCGGAGGTGGCCGGCACGGTGCTGCGTTCGGCCGCGGTGGACCACCCGTGCGAGGCGTACGCGCTGCGCGTCGAGCAGGGCGGGCGAAGCCTCGTCTACAGCGGTGACACCGGCCCGTGCCCCGGGCTCGTCGAGCTCGCCCGGGGCGCCGACGTGCTGCTGTGCGAGGCCACCTGGCCGCACGACGGCGGCGGCGCTTGGGACGAGCCGCCACCCGGGGTGCACCTCTCGGGCCGGCAGGCCGGGGAGCACGCGGCCGCGGCGGGCGTGGGCCGGCTGCTCATCACGCACGTCCCGGCATGGTTCGACGGGGAGCAGCTGCTCGCCGAGGCGAAGGCGGCGTTCGACGGGCCGGTGGAGCTGGTGGCGCCGGACGTGGCGTACACCGTCTGATCCGGGGCCTGGATTGCAGCAAAGCCACTTTGATGCAACGAGCTTGCGTGAAAGTGGCTTTGCTGCAAAGGGGCACCCCCTACTGGCCCACGCCCTGCCACACCGCCATCGAACCGGCGTGCCCGATCCACACCACGAGGCCGGTGAACCGCGATCCCGGCGAGCGCGGCGAGCACACCCAGCCCGGTCGCGACCCGGTCGAGCCGAGCGGCGGACGTCCGGCGCTGGCGCGACGCCCGGTTGGCCGGCGCGGCGAGCGCGGCCGGTGCGCTCACGCGCCCGCGGTCGGCCGAGCGGCCCACGAACACGGCGGCCGCGAGCAGCGCGAGGAACCCGGCCGCCGCCGGCAGCAGCGGCGCCGCGCGGCGGGCGTGCTCCTCGATGAGCGGGTTCGGGCCGGGCAGCGCCGCCTGGAGCTGTTCCCCGGTCTCGGCGGCCAGCGGCACGGCGGCGACGCCCACGAGCGCGACGAGCAGCGCCGGCACGCCGAGCTGCCGCCGCCACGCCGGCCGGGCCGCGACGGCGATCGCGCCGACGGCCGCGAGCGGCAGCAGCACGACGACCGCGTGCACGAGCAGGGGGTGAGCGAGCGTGCGAGCGAACCGTCGACACGGCGCCTGCGCGCAGCGCCGACCGAGCGCAGCGAGGGAGAGCGGTGCGCGGGGATGCCGCCGACCAGGACCACGTCCCGTTCAACGTTCCACCGTCGCGTTCGGTTCACAGGGGGCGACATAGGCTGGCGCGGTGACGCGAGCAGACGGCAGATCCGACGACGAACTCCGCCCGGTGACCATCACGCGCGGTTTCCAGAAGCACCCGGCGGGCTCGGTGCTCGTCGAGTTCGGGGACACCAAGGTGCTGTGCGCGGCCAGTGTCACCGAGGGCGTCCCGCGCTGGCGCAAGGGCTCCGGACTCGGGTGGCTCACCGCCGAGTACGCGATGCTCCCGTCGTCGACGAACACCCGCAGCGACCGGGAGTCGGTGAAGGGCCGCGTCGGCGGCCGCACCCACGAGATCAGCAGGCTCATCGGCCGCTCCCTGCGGGCGTGCATCGACCTCGCCGCTCTCGGGGAGAACACCATCGCCCTGGATTGCGACGTCCTGCAGGCCGACGGCGGCACCCGCACCGCCGCGATCACCGGCGCCTACGTCGCGCTGGCCGACGCGGTCACCTGGCTGCGCGCGCACGGCAGCCTCGCCGACCCCAAGCCGCTGTCGTGCCAGGTCGCGGCCATCAGCGTCGGCGTCGTGGACGGGCGGGTGCGGCTGGACCTGCCCTACGAGGAGGACTCCCGCGCGGAGGTCGACGCCAACATCGTCGCCACCGACACCGGCACCCTCATCGAGGTGCAGGGCACCGGCGAGGGCGCCACGTTCACCCGCACCACGCTCGACGCGATGCTCGACGTCGCGCTGGCCGGCATCCGGCAGCTGGCCGACCTGCAGGCCGCCGCGCTCGCCGAGCCCTACCCCGGCGACCTCCCGGGACCGGCATGAAGCTCCTGGTCGCCACCCGCAACCCCGGCAAGCTCCGCGAGCTGCGCCGCATGCTCGCCGACGGGCCCCTCGAGGTGGTCGGGCTCGCCGACGTGCCCGAGTTCCCGGAGGCCCCGGAGACGGGCGCCACCTTCGCCGAGAACGCACTGGCCAAGGCCCTCGACGCCGCGAACGCCACCGGCCTGCCCGCCGTCGCCGACGACTCCGGCCTGGCCGTCGACGCCCTCAACGGAATGCCCGGGGTGCTCTCCGCCCGGTGGGCGGGCCGGCACGGCGACGACGTCGCCAACCTGGAGCTGCTGCTCGGCCAGCTCGCCGACGTGCCGGACGATCGCCGCGGCGGGGCCTTCATCTGTTCGGCGGCGCTCGTCGTGCCGGACGGGCTGGAGACCGTGGTGCACGGCGAATGGCCCGGGCGGATCGTCCGCGCGCCCCGCGGCACGAACGGGTTCGGCTACGACCCGATCTTCGTGCCGGAGGGGGAGGAGCGCACGTCCGCCGAGCTCAGTGCGGCCGAGAAGGACGCCGCCTCCCACCGCGGCCGCGCGATGCGCGCCCTACTACCGCACCTGCACAGCCTGACGTCCTGAGCGCTCGCGGCGCACCGCACACACCGTGTGGAGCCCGCACACATGGCCGGCGATGTGTGCGGACAACGGGCGCTGTGTGCGGTGCCATTGCGCTCGCCGTCAGGCTGGGTCCGTCTCGGCCAGGACGCGACGGGCCACGGCGAACGCCGAGTTGGCGGCGGGCACGCCGCAGTAGATGGCCGACTGCAGCAGCACCTCGACGATCTCGTCGCGGCTCAGGCCGTTGCGCAGCGCGGCCCGCAGGTGCAGCTCCAGCTCGGCGAGGTGGCCGTGGGCGACGAGCGCCGTGAGCGTGATGGCGCTGCGCATCCGGCGGTCGAGACCCGGGCGGGTCCAGATGTGGCCCCACGCATACTTGGTGATCATCTCCTGGAACGCCGACGTGGTGGCGTCGGCGCGGGCGATGGCGGCGTCGACGTGCTCCGGCCCGAGGACCTCGCGGCGGACGGCGAGGCCGGCCGGGTCGAGGTCGAGGGCGGGCGGTTCGGGGCTGGAGGGCTGCTCGGTCGTCACGATGGAGCACGGTAATCGCCTGTATGGCCCAGCCGGGGGTGGACTTCCGGTGACCAGAAAGTGACGGAGTCCGCCCTTCGTCCCACCGGCCGCGTGCCCGCCGGTACCGTCGGGCGCGTGAAGTGGGGACGGATCGCCGTGGGCGTCGGAGTGCTCGTCGTCGCCGCGATCGTCGTCCTCCTGCTGCGCGAGGGGATCCCGGACGTGCGCCGGGCCGTGCAGAGCGCCGGAATCTGGGCGCCGATGCTGTTCGTGCTGCTGCACGGCGCCGTCACGTTGGCGCCGGTGCCGCGCACCGTGTTCACCGTGGCCGCCGGGGTGCTGTTCGGCGCCATCACCGGGGTGGCGCTCTCCATCGCCGGCACGGCCCTGGCCGCGGCGGGCGCGTTCTGGCTGGGCAAGCTCGCCGGTGGGCGGTTCGTGCAACGGCACGCCCAGCACCGCGCGATGCAATGGGTCCGGGCGCGCCTGGACCGCCGGGGCCTGCTCGCGGTGATCTCGCTGCGGCTCATCCCGGCCATGCCGTTCTCGGTGATGAACTACGCCTCGGCGCTGTCGGGTGTGCGGTTCCCGCCGTATTTGGTGGGCACCGTGCTCGGCGTGCTGCCCGGCACCATCGGGATCGTGGTGCTCGGCGACGCCGCCATCGGCGGCAACCCGCACCCGGCCATGTTCGCCGTGTCGCTCGTGTCCGGGGCGGTCGGGCTCACCGGGGCGTTCATCGCGTCGCGGCGGCCGGTGCCGGTGGCGGTGGCTCCGGAGCCCGTCGCAATTGGTGCGGGCCAGGGGGCCGCGCGGCCCGAGTAGGGCCGCCATGGTGCCGACGGTGGGATTCGAACCCACACTGGCGGGCTCCTAAGGCCCGGGCCTCTGCCGTTGGGCTACGCCGGCTTGGGCTTCCGCCTGCACCAGGTGTCGGTGAGGGCGTGGCAGTTCGGGCACAGGATACGGAGGTTCTCCAGGCGGTTGTCGGTGTGGTCGCCGTTGATGTGGTCCAGGTGTAGAGGCAGTGGCCGACCACGCCATGACACAAGGCCGCATTCCGAACACTCCGCCTTGAGCAGCCCCGCCGCGACAAGTCGGTTGCGGAGGTGAGAGTTCGCGCGGTACCCCGAGTCCTTGACCAGGATTTCCTCCAAAGGCGTCGCCTTGCGCTCCAGCCTCTGCCCGAGTGCCCAACTCCGCCCGGTGAAATGCGAGGTGTCCAGCCGGGCAGCCGCGATGTGGCCCACTATCAGCCGGTGCACCCCGCCGTTCGGCGTGTAGCCGAGCCGGCGGCCGACCTCGGAGATCGAACTCTCTCGCACAGCCTCCTCAAGATCCACATCGGTCCAGCGCCGCGTTCTGCGGGGTGTTCCGAGGGTCGATCTAGGTATGTGTGACGCCTCAAGTCCTAGCCGGGCGATGTGCCTCCGCAGCACGTCGTACTTGCCTGGCTGCAACCCAAGTCTTCGGCACACCTCGCCCAGGGTCGAGCTCGCCGCGACCGCGGCGGCGAGCTGTTCATCGGTCCAACGTCTGGCTCTCGGCATCCCCGCACGCTATCGAACTGCCGTTCGACAGCGTGCGGGTTTGTCCACAGGAAGGCGTTCAGCCGACCGGCACCCGCGACGCCAGGCTCCCGCTCTCCACCGTCCAGGCCGCCACCGCGCGGGCGTCGGCCCCGAGCGGGCGGTCCAGCGGCACCGTGAGCGCGTGTTCCCCGGCCCCGTCGACCGGCACGACCAGCGACCCGGCGATCCCCTCGGCGTCCATGACGAACACGCTCAGCGAGCCGGCGCTCGTGCTCGTCGCCGTCACCTCGACCGCCCCGTCGCCGGGCCGGGCCCCGGTCAGCCACCCGCTCGCGTCCGCCGGGGCGGCCGGCCCACCGGAGAGCGGCACGTCGATGTCCACCGCCTGCTCGATCGACTGCGGGGACTGCGAGCTGAGCAGCGCGTCGGACGGGATCGCCGGCTCGCTCACCTCACCCCCGGCCGGCTCGTACCCGGGCAGCGTCGCCCGGCCCCAGCGGTAGGGGTCGCCCTGCACGCCCTGCCAGGTCGACCAGCCGATGCGGGTCTGGCCGGTCTGGTCCTGGGTGTCGGAGTCGTAGACGAACAGGTTGAGGCCCAGGCGCTCCGGGTCGACCGGGGCGGGCAGCGCGGCCAGCGGGATCGCGGCCTCGACGGTGTAGCCGGTGCCGGTCACCGTCGTGGCGTACTGCACGCCGGGTGCGGTCTCGGCGGCCGGGCCCTGGTGGTTGTCGGCGTCCCGCGAGGCGCACGGGGCGCGATCGGCCGTCCACGGGAGCACGGCGAGCTTGAACGTCGTGGCCGTGTTCTCGCTGGTGCCGGCCGGGTCGAGGGCGAGCTCGACGCTGTCGGTGCGCCAGTGCCGCTTGCAGTCGGTCGCGGCCAGCGCGGTGCCGCCGACGGAGTCGGTCACCTCGACGAGGACGTTCAGCACGTCCCCGGACCGCGAGAGGCGGGCGGTCGCCGAGCAGTCCTCCGCCGACTCGCAGTCGTCGCCCTCCCAGCGCCGGGACAGGTCCAGCACCGGACCCGGGTACTCCGCCGCCGCGCCCACACCGTCGATCACCGGGGCCGCGTCGACGGCGGGCACCTCAGTGGCGGGCACCAGTTCCAGGGCCGGCTGCACCGAAGTCGTCCCGGCCGCCGTGGCGACGCTCAGGGTGTACGCGTGGTCGCCGCCCTGGGTCGATGTCGGCAGCGCCGGGTCGGTGTTCGTGATCACGAACGGGACGGTCGTGGACGCGCCCGGCGCGAGGTCGGCGAACGGCTTGCTCGCGGCGTCCGTGGTGAACCCCGCGGGCAGCTCGACCGCGACGGTGCCCGACTGCGGCGCGTCCGACAGGTTCGTCACGGTCATCGGGATCTCCCGCGAGCCGCCGGACGGCAGCGTGAGCACGGGTGTGACCACGCCGCGCAGCTGGGCCACCTCGAGCTCGTCGGCCCAGGCGGTGAACTCGGCGACCTGGGGGAGCGGTTCCTGGGCCACCCGCACCGGCGGGGCGACCTCGACCTGCTCGGCCGTGTATCCGGCCGCCGTCGTCGCCTCCAGCCGCACGCGCGTGCCCGGGGCGGCATCCGCCGGCGGGGTCACGGTGAACGTCCCGCCGGCCGCGTCGGTCGCGCTGACGGCCCAGCCGTCCGGGGCGGTCAGGGTCGTGCCTCCCGCGTCGGCCCCGTCCGCTCGGACCGTGACGGGGAACGGCTCGCCCGCCGACACGTCGAACGGCGCCTCGATCTCCAGCCGCGGGCCGTCCGCACCGGTGAGGATCGCGGTGGGGGACGCGGCCTCCGGGGTGCCGGGTGCCGGGTAGGGCACCCGCGAGTCGATCTGGGTGAACCGGTCGCAGCCCAGCTCGGCCGGGTCCGTCGGCACGTCGGGGAAGACCGCCCAGCCCTGCGAGGCGTAGACGCGCTGCGCGTCCCGCTCCACGGCCGCCCAGCTGCGCCCGTCCGGCGCCTGCGCGCCGCTCCAGACGCCGAACACGTCCTGCGTCGGGTCGGCGGGGACGAGCGTGGCGGCGCAGTCGGGCCCGGTCGGCCCCTCGCCGGCCGCGCCATTGCGGAGGATCTTGGCGGCGGCGAACGGCTCGAGCCCCTCCTGTGTGATCTGAGACGGGAACGCCTTCGGGTCCGCGGCCGCGTAGTACGCGGCGATCGCCAGGCGGGCGGCTTCCTGGTGGTGGCCGTGGTTGCCCGGCGACGGCGCCGGGTTCATCGTGAGCAGCACTTCGGGGCGGGTCTGGCGCACGATCCGCACGACCCGCTCGAGCACGTCGTCGCCCCACACCTGCTGGGTGAGCGGCGCGGAGACGGTGTAGTAGAAGTCGACTTCGTCGAGGTTGTACACGTCGGTGACGCCGGCCGTCCCGACCGCCCGGCGTTCTTCGTCCTCACGCAGCAGGCCGAGCGCCGGCCCTTCCTCCGGGCCGACGGCGTTGCCGCCGCCCTCACCCCGGGTGATCGTGACGACGCCCGAGCGGGCGCCGAGGGTCTGCTTCCACTGCCCGAGGGTGGACAGCGTGCTCGCCTCGTCATCGGGGTGCGCGCCGATGAACAGGACGTCGAGGTCGACGGGCGGGCCGGCCGAGGTGGAGTCGGTCGGCGGTCCGCCGGGGGACCCCACCACCAAGCCGGCTGCGAGCACACCAGCCACCAGCAGTGCCGAACGCATTGTGCCTCCCCGTATCGATGTTCACTCGCGGACGGCGCCCTCGAGCATTCCCCGGATGAAGTGCCTCTGGAGGAACAGGTAGACGACCACCACCGGCGCGGCGACGATCACCGCGCCCGCGGCCAGCAGCGTGAAGCCGGATGTGTACTGCCCCTGGAAGAAGGCCAGGCCCAGCGGCGCCGTGCGCAAGGCGGGGTCGGTGGCCATGACCAGGGGGATGAGGAACTCGTTCCAGGTCCACATGAACGTGAGCACGACCATCGTGACGATCGCGGGCCGTCCCGGCGGCACGAGCACCTGCCAGAGGATCCGCCACGAGCCGGCGCCGTCCAGCCGGGCGGCCTCGATCAGCGAGACGGGCCGGGCGCGGAAGTAGGCGCGCATCCAGAACGTCCCGAACGCGAGCGACTGGGCCACCTGGGGGAGCACGATGGCCCAGAACGTGTTGGTGAGGCCGAACGTCCGCAGGTCGAAGTACAGCGGCACCACGATCACCTCGGTCGGCACCATCAGCCCGAGGAGGAACAGCGGGAACAGCACGGCGGCCCCGGGCACCCGCATGGTGCCGAACGCGTAGCCGGTGAACAGCGACAGCACGCCCGCGACCACCACCACGAATCCGGAGACGGCCACGCTGGTGAGCATCGACGGTCCGAAGCGGCCCTGCTCCCACGCGGCGGGGAAGTTCGCGAGCCCGCCGCCGACGCCGAGCGCGTCGGGCGGGCCCACCGAGCTGAGCAGGATGGACCCGATCGGCCACAGTGCGAACGTCGCGAACAGCAGCAGGACCGCGTAGTTGGCGGTGCGCTCGGTGCGGGAGATCATCGCGCCTCCCGCTCGCCGATCCGGGCGACCGCGAGGTTGATCGCGAAGATGATCACGGTGAGCGTGACGCCCACGGCGGCCGCCGAGCCCACCTCGCCCAGCCGGAACGCGCGGTTGTAGACCTCGAACGACGGCACGGACGTGCGGTTGCCCGGCCCGCCGCCCGTCGTGATGTAGATCAGGTCGAACGTCTTGAGGGCGGCGATCACCGTGAGGGTGAGCGCGACGGCGAGCTCCCCGCGCACCGACGGCAGCGTGATCGCGAAGAACTCCCGCACCGGGCCGGCCCCGTCCAGCCGCGCGGCCTCGTAGAGCTGGTCGGGGATGCGGCTCATCCCGGCCATCAGCAGCACCGTGACCAGCCCGGTCTGCACCCAGGTGCCGATCACGCCGACGGCGGGCAGCGCGAACGTGGTGTCGCCGAGCCACGCCCTCGCGAGCCCGTCGAGGCCGACGAGGTCGAGCAGGTCGTTCACCGAGCCGTCGGGGGCGTAGAGCTGCCGCCAGGCGACGCCGACCACGACCATCGCCACCACCTGCGGCAGGAACACGACCGTGCGGAAGAACGGCAGGCCGCGGACCTTCGCCCTGGTCAGCACGGCGGCGAGCACCAGCCCGATCGCGGTGGGCAGCAGCGCGAAGAACACGATGAGCACCAGCGCGTGGCCGAACGCCGCCCGCAGTTCCTCGTCGGTGACGACCTCCAGGTAGTTGCCGATGCCGACGAACGTGGCGAGCGTCAGCCCGTCCCAGTCGAACAGCGACAGGTGCACCGACCGGCCGAGCGGGTAGAGCACGAACGCCGCGTACACGGCGAGCCCGGGCAGGACGTAGCCCAGCGCCACCCAGCGGGACGGGCCGAGCGAACCCCGCCGCCGCGCCGGGCGCGGACGGGACGGCGGGTCCGTGCGGACGGCCGCGGGCGCGGCCACCCGCTGGTCAGCCATTCTGCTCGACGAACTCGGCGTAGTCGGCCTGGATGGTCTGCAGGAACTGCTCGGGCGTCGTCTCGCCGGCCAGGAGGTCCTGCAGGGCCGCGCCCATCGTGTCGGCCATCGTCGGGGTGGCGTAGTCGAGGTACGGCAGCAGCTCGCCGTCCTGCGACACCGTGGCGAACGCGGCGAACACGTCCTCCGACAGCCCGGGCGGCGGCGTCTGGGACGCCGGGTCGACGACCGGCAGGTTCCCGGTCTCGGTGAGCACCGTCATCGCCTGGTCGTTGGTGATGAAGTCGAGGTAGGCGGCGGCCGCGTCCGGTGCGTCGCTGCCGCTGGTGATCGCGAACGGCAGGCCGGTGCCGCCGGTGGCCGAGACCGGACGGTCGGCACGCGGGGGCGGTGCCATGAAGCCGACGGCGTCGCCCATCGCCGACTGCAGGTCGGCCGCGAGCCACGTGCCGCCGATCAGGAACACCGACTCACCGCGCGAGAACGCCTGCCAGGCCTGGTCGTTGTCGATGCCGTTGACGCCCTCGTTGAAGTACCCGGCCTGCACCCAGTCGACGATCTTCTGCGCGACCTGGGTGTTCTCCGGTGTGGTCCAGGACGCGCCCTCGCGGCCGAACGCCAGGTCGCGCACCTGCTCGGGCGCCACGAACTGGTTCTGCACGGTGCCGTACACGTGCAGCGCGGGCCAGCCCTCGAGGTTGCCCAGCTGCATCGGGGTGGCCCCGGCGGCTGCGGCGGCGGCCAGCGCGGCCTCGAAGTCGTCCCACGTCTGCGGCGCGGCGATGCCGAGCCGGTCCAGCTCGGCCTGGTTGTAGTAGATGCCGACGACCTCGCCGACCTGCGGCAGCCCGTACAGGTTGCCCTCGCCGAAGACACGCCCGTCCGGGGTGTAGCTGACGTACCGCTCGACGGAGTCGGGGAAGCGATCGTGCCAGCCGTAGGCCTCCGCCCACGGCTCCAGCGACAGCAGCTGGTTCGCCGCGACGAACGCGCCCATGTCGGCGCGGCCGTTGTTGGCCTGCACGACGTCGGGCGCCTCGTTGCCGCTGATCGCCAGCCGCAACGTGGTGGCGAGGTCGTCGAACGACCGCGAAACCCGTTCGATCGTGATGTTCGGGTACTGCTCCTGGAAGGCCCTGTTGAGCCGTTCCATCTGCTCGTTCTGGCCGCCGCGGACCTCCTGGTCCCACACCGTCAGCGTGACCTCGCCGAGCGCGGCGACGTCGGTCTGCACGGCGCGGTCGGCGTCGGCCGGGGGAGCGCCCGCGTTCTCCGAACCGGGGGTGCAGGCCGCTGCGAGGAGCCCGAGCGCGGCCACGAGGGCGACGACGCCCGGCGCGCGGCGGGCCCGGCTGGATCGGCTGGGCATCGGTGTCCTCCGAGGATCGATCAGGTCGGTCGGGTCAGGTCCGAGTGGCGAGCAATTGTCGCTGCCGCCCTCCGGACGCCGCACACGTGCGTGCGGGGCACGAGGTCGTCGAGGAACGCGTAGCGGCTGCGCAGCTCGGCCGCGCCCTGGTGACCTGCGGCGGCCCGCGCGCCGAGGCGCCGCCACCAGTCGCCGATGTCGCCCCAGCCGGGCGCTGCGAGCGAGCCGCCGAACTCGTGGACGGCGAGCGCGGCGGAGACCCCGGCGAACAGCAGCCGGTGCCGCAGCGGCCAGCCGGCGATGGTGCCGAGCACCAGGGCCGCGCCGAACACGTCGCCCGCCCCGGTGGGGTCGAGCGCGTCCACCGGCAGCGCGGGCACCTCGGCCTCCTCCCCCGTGACGCCGTCGATCGCCATCGCCCCGTCGCCGCCGCAGGTGACGACGGCCAGCGGGACGCGGTCGGCGAGCGTGCGCAGGGCGGCGCGCGGGTTGTCGGTGCGCGTGTAGCTCATCGCCTCGACCGCGTTCGGCATGAACGCGTCACAACCCGACAGCGTGGCGAGCACGGCGGGGTCCCAGGCGCCGGTGGGGTCCCAGCCGGCGTCGGCGAAGATCAGGGCGCCGTCCCGTCGGGCGCGGGTGGCCCACGCGGGCAGGAGGCGGTCGGCCGCACCCTCGCCGATGCTGGTGATGACCGCGCGGGACCGCGGCGGGGTGCCGATCAGCTCGTCGGCGCTGATCGGGATGTCGTGGCCGTGGGTGACCATGCTGCGGTCGCGCTGCACCGACATCGACACGGTCACCGGGGAGTGCCACTGCCCGAACTGCCGCGACCGCGACAGGTCCACGCGCTCCTGCTCGGCGAGGGTCTGCCAGCAGAAGTCGGCGTAGACGTCGTCGCCGAAGCCCGCGGTCAGGCTGGTGCGCAGGCCGAGGCGGGACGCGGCGATCGCGAGGTTCGCGATCCCGCCAGGGCACGAGGCCATCCCGGCCGCCCACACCTCGGTGCCCGGGGACGGTGGGTCGGACAGGCCGGTGAACACGATGTCGAGGAAGACGGTGCCGGACATGAACACGTCGACGGCCGGCCAGTCGGGGTCGCGGACGTCGGCGAGCGGGTCCCACCAGACCGTATCGTGCGGCGTGTCGACCGGGCCCAGGGCGAGTCCACCCGCCCCGTTCGTGCCCTGGCCCGCTTGCCGGACTCCGCTGGCCACCTCGTCCCCCCGAATCTCACGGATGCCGGGATAGTGCCGCGTTCGACGGGCGGATGGCAACCGTTCATGCGCATTTCTGCGTGTGATTGACGTGTTCATGCGCGAACTTGCGCCATCGGCTGGTCGCAGCACGCAGGTCTCGGCTACCGTGACGACGTGCTTCCGGTCAGTCGTCACGGCGAGATCGTCCGCCTGGTGCGGTCCTCGGGCGTGGTGTCGGTGGAGGCGCTGGCCGCCAACCTCGGGGTCAGCCCGTCGACGATCCGGCGTGACCTGCAGTCGCTCGACGCCGAGGGCATCCTCCGGCGCGTCCGGGGCGGCGCGGGGTGCGTCCCGGACGACGACCCGGTGCCGTTCGCCGAGGTCGCGACCGTGGCCGTCGACGACAAGGAGCGGGTGGCCCGGGCCGCCGCCGAGCTGGTGGCCGACGGCGAGGTCGTGCTCCTCGACATCGGCACCACCACCGCCCGGCTGGCGCGCCGGCTGCGCGGCAGGCGGGTCACGGTGATCACCAGCAGTCTGGCGGTGGTCGACGAGCTGCGCGACGACCCCGCGGTGGAGCTGCTCGTGCTCGGCGGGGTGCTGCGGCGCAACTACCTGTCGCTGGTCGGGATGCTCACCGAGCAGGCGCTGCGCGAACTGCGCGCCCACCGGCTGTTCCTCGGCACGAGCGGCATCGGCCGCGACGGCCGGGTCATGGACTCCACCCTGGTGGAGGTGCCGGTCAAGCGTGCCATGATCGACGCGGCCGGGCAGACGGTGGTGCTGGCCGACCGCGGCAAGTTCCCCGGCACCGGCCTGCTGCCGGTGTGCGGACCGGAGGAGGTGGACGTCATCGTCACGAACGAGGGGGCGGACCAGGAGACACTGGACGCCTGCGCCCGCGTCGGCACGGAGATCCGGCTCGCGTGAGGCTCACGATCCTCGGTGGCGGCGGGTTCCGGGTGCCGCTGGTGTTCCAGGCGCTCGCCGACGGCGCATCGCCGGTCACGGAGGTCGTGCTGCACGACGTGTCGGCGTCCCGGCTGGCGGCGATCCGCGCGGTGCTCGAGCAGATGGCCGCCGAGCGCCCCGGCGCTCCCGCGGTGCGCGTCACGACCGACGTGGACGAAGCTCTGGCCGGCGCCCGGTTCGTGTTCTCCGCGATCCGCGTCGACGGGCTCGACGGCCGCACGGTCGACGAGCGGGTGGCGCTGTCGTGCGGCGTGCTCGGCCAGGAGACCACCGGCCCCGGCGGGATCGCCTACGGGCTGCGCACCGTCCCGGTGGCCGTGCACGTGGCCGAGCGGGTCGCCGCGGTGGCGCCGGGGGCGTGGGTCATCAACTTCACCAACCCGGCCGGGATGATCACCGAGGCCATGCAGGAGGTGCTGGGCGAGCGGGTGGTCGGCATCTGCGACTCGCCGGTCGGGCTGGTGCACCGCGCCGCGCGGGCGCTGGGCGCGAGCGGCGACCTGGCCGTCGACTACGTGGGGCTGAACCACCTCGGCTGGCTGCGCCGGCTGCGGGTGGACGGCGTCGACCGGCTCCCGGAGCTGCTCGCCGACGACGCCGCGCTGGCCGGCATCGAGGAGGCGCGGCTCATCGGCGCCGACTGGGTGCGCAGCATCGGCGCGCTCCCCAACGAGTACCTCTACTACTACTACTGCACGCGGGAGGCGATCGCCGCCATCACGTCGGCCCCGAGCACCCGCGGGGAGTTCCTGCTCGGCCAGCAGGAGCAGTTCTACGCCGACGTGGCGGGCGATCCGCAGGGCGCGTGGCGACGCTGGCGGCAGGTGCGCGACGAGCGCGACGCCAGCTACATGGCCGAGAGCCGAGAGGCCAGCGGGGCCGGGGAGCGCGAGGCGGCCGACGTGGCCGCCGGGGGGTACCAGCAGGTGGCGCTGGAGCTTATGGGTGCGCTGTCCGGGGGCACATCGCGCACGATGATCCTGAACGTGCGCAACGGCTCCGCGGTGCCCGGCCTGCCCGCCGAGGCTGTGGTGGAGGTGCCCTGCCTGGTGGGGGCGCACGGCGTCACGCCGCTGGCCACCGCGCCGTTGCCCGGGTCGATGCTCGGCCTGCTGCAGCAGGTCAAGGCCGTGGAGCAGGACACGATCGCGGCCGCCCGGACGGGGTCGTCGGCGCTCGCGCTGCGTGCGTTCGCCCAGCACCCGCTCGTCGACTCCGTGCAGGTGGCGAAGCAGCTGCTGGCGGGGTACCGCGCGCAGCTGCCGGGCGTGGCAGCGGTGCTCGACGGCGACCTCATCAATCAGATAATCTGAACCGGTGCGCGAGATGACTGCCTCCGAGGCCTCTCGGAACTTCTCGGCCGTGCTCGACTCCGCCGAGCACGGCGAGACGATCGTGGTCACGCGCTCCGGCCGGCGGGTGGCGCTGATCGCGCCGGCCCCGCGGGCCAACGGCGGGGCCCTGCGGGAGGTGCTCGGCCGGTGGCGCGGGCACCCGGCGCTGGACGACACCTTCGCCGCGCAGGTGGGCGCGGTCCGCGAGGCGGCGTCCGAGGAGCTGGACACCGACCCGTGGCGCGACTGATCCTCGACACCGGTGTGCTGATCGCCGCGGTGCGCGGACGGGTGGACATGGCGGGGCTGGCCGACACCGACGACGTCGCGCTCCCTGCGGTCGTCATCGCCGAGTACCTGGCCGGCGTGCTGCTCGATCCGGATCCCCGCCGGGCCGACGCGCAGCGGGCGTTCCTCGACGAGGTGCTGAGCGTGGTCCCGGTGCTCGGCTACGACGAGGACGTGGCCGGGCACCACGCGGCGCTGCTCGCCCACGTCGGGCGCGCCGGCGGCAGCCGCGGCGTCCACGACCTCCTCATCGCCGCCACCGCCCGCAGCGCCGACCGCACGGTGCTCACCACGGACGAGCGGGCCCGGTTCGGCGAGCTCCCGGGCGTGAGCGCCCGTCTCGTCCGCGGTTAGACCTTGAGATCCTTGCGCAGCTTCGCCACGTGCCCGGTGGCGCGCACGTTGTACTGGGCGACCTCGATCCTCCCCTCGGGGTCGACCACGAACGTCGAGCGGATCACCCCGGTCACCGTCTTGCCGTACATCTGCTTCTCCCCGAAGGCTCCCCATGCGGTGAGGACTTCCTTGTCGGGGTCGGACAGCAGCGGGAACGTGAGCCCCTCGGCGTCGCGGAACTTCGCGAGCTTCGCCGGCTTGTCGGGCGAGATCCCGACGACGTCGAGCCCGGCCCCGCCCAGCTCCGTGAGGTTGTCGCGGAAGTCGCAGGCCTGCTTGGTGCATCCGGGCGTGCTCGCGGCCGGGTAGAAGTAGACGACGACGCGGCGGCCGCGGTAGTCCGACAGCGACACGGGCTTGCCGTCGGCGTCGGGGAGGGTGAAGTCGGGGGCCGGGTCACCGGGCGACAGGCGGGTGGTCATGCGCCCGATCCTGGCACCACGGCCCGGCCGCCCCGACCGGTGGGGCGGGCGTGATCTACGGTGACACCTCCAGGTGCACCGGAACCCTCAGGAGGCGTCGTGGCGCGCGACCCGGAGACCATCGAGCGCGAGATCGAGCGGGCCAGGGACGCCCTTGCGGAGAACTTGGACGCTCTGAGCGAGCGGGCCAACCCCAAGCGCCTCGTCGACTCCGGCAAGGAGAGCGTGCAGGCGCGGCTCGACGACCCGCGGGTCCGGTACGCGCTGATCGCGGTCGGCGCGATCCTGGGGCTGGCGCTGCTGCGCAAGCTGTTCCGCTGACCGGAGCGGCGACGCCGTCGGCGCGCCGGACCCCGCCGATCCCCGCGTCCACGTGCCAGCATGGTGGCCTTACTGCCGCCCAGTGACAGTATTGCCACCTTGCTGGCGTTCGGGGCGGGCGACGGGGGCCGCGGCTACCGGTTCAGGGTCGCCGCCAGGGCCTCGGTCTCGGTGCGTGTCGCGCGCGCCGCCACCAGGGGGCGGTAGCGGGCCACGAACCGGGCCGCCCCGAAACCGGCCACGGCCGCCAGGTGCTCGCCGTCGAGGTAGCCGACGACGGTGCCGCGCACCGGTCCGCCGTCGAGTCCGGCCCCGTGCAGGGCGACGACCTCGCCCGCCACGTCCGGCCGGCCGATGAGCTGGATCTTCAGCCCGAACTGGTCGGACCAGAAGTAGGGCACCGCGGGGGGCGGGGGCTGCGCCCCCAGGATGTCGCGGGCCACCACGGCGGCCTGATCGCCCGCGCTCGTCCAGTGCTCGTTGCGATGCCGGTCGCCGTGCACCGGGTCGTCCCATACGGCCACGTCGCCGACGGCCCACGCCGCGGCCAGCCCGTGCACCCGGCCGGTGGGCCCGCAGCCCATGCCGGTCCGCACGTCCAGTCCGGTGCCGTCGAGCCAGCCCAGGTCCGGCACCCCCCCGATTCCCACGACGGCGGCGTCGGCGGCGTGCTGCGTCCCGTCGGCCAGCTCGACGCACACGCCGTCCCCGGCCTCCACGAAGCCCGCGACGAGCGCCCCGGTGTGCAGCGCGACCCCACCCTCGGTGAGCAGCCGTGCGGCGAGCGCGCCGACCTCCGGCCCGAGCGCGTGCACCGACGGCACGGGCAGCGCCTCCAGCACGGTCACAGCGATGTCGCGGGCCCGGGCGGCGCTCGCCACCTCGGCGCCGATGAACCCGCCGCCCACGACGAGCAGCGATCCGACCCGTTCCAGGGTGCCGCGGAGTGCGACGGCGTCCTCGAGGGTGCGCAGGGTGTGCACCTGCGCGAGCTGTCCGGGCAGGGTCCGCGGGACGAACCCCGTCGCGACGACGAGCGCGTCGCTGTGCAGCGTGGCGCCGTCGGACAGCTCCACCTCGTGGCCCGGGCCCGCCTCGTGCGACCGCAGGGCCACCGCCCGCAGGCCGAGGTGGGTGCGCACCCCGAGGTCCTCGAGCGCATCGGGTGCGGCGAGCCGGGCCCGCTCGGGCGCCCACTCGCCGGTGAGGACCTGTTTGGACAGCGGCGGCCGGTCGTACGGCGGGTGCGGCTCCGCGCCGACGAGGCTGATCCGTCCCTGGAACCCGGCCGAGCGCAGCTGTTCGGCGGTGCGCAGCCCGCCCAGGCCTGCCCCGACGACGACGACGTGCTCCGGCTGCCCGGTCATGGTCTCCCCTCGAGGCAGGTCAGCCGACGCGGGTCTCGGGGTCGAGGCGCGTGCGCAACCGGTCGAGGGTCTGGGCGAGCAGCCGGGACACGTGCATCTGCGAGATGCCCACGCGGTCGGCGATCTGCGTCTGGGTCATGTTGCCGAAGAACCGCAGCAGCACGATCGTGCGCTCGCGCTCGGCCAGCTCGGACAGCACCGGCCGCAGGGCCTGCCGGAAGTCGACGCGGTCGAGCTCGGCGTCGGCCTCCCCGACGAGCTCGCCGACGGTGGCGCTGCCCTGCTCCGACGACAGCATCTCGTCCAACGAGGAGCTGCGGTAGGCCTCCGACGCCTCGAGGCCCTCGAGCACGTCCGCGACCGGGACGCCCAGCCGATCGGCGATCTCACTGGGCTTCGGCGCCCGGCCGAGGCTCTGCGACAGCTCCGACACCGCCCCGTTGATCGAGACGTGCAGGTCCTTGAGGCGCCGCGGCACCCGCATCGACCAGCCGAGGTCGCGGAAGTGCCTGCGCACCTCGCCGCTGATCGTCGGCACGGCGAACGAGAAGAAGTCGGTGCCGCGTTCGGGCGAGTACCGGTCGACCGCGTTGATCAGCCCGACGGTCGCCACCTGGACGAGGTCGTCGAGGGGCTCGCCGCGGTTGGAGAAGCGACGCGCGATGTGCTGGGCCACCGGGAGGAAGCCCCGCACGAGCTCTTCGCGGAGGGCCTCACGGCCCGGGTCGTCGGGTCCCAGGGCGGCATAGCGCTCGAGGAGGGGGACGAGGTGGCCGTACTCCGGATCGGCCCGGGTCACCGCAGTAGGTCGCCGGAGCGCTTGTCCAAGCGGATCCCCACGGTCGGTGCTGAACCGTTGGCCCCCGGCACGTGGTGGACGGCGACCTCGTCGGCGAGGGTCTGCAGGACCCGCCAGCCGAACGTCTCGGTGGAGACCGTGGCGTCGGCCTGTTCGGCCTGCACCTCAGCGGTCACCTCGATCCGCTCCGGGCGCACCAGGAAGGTGCACTGCAGCATGGACGACGGGGCGGCTACGTCCACGAGGGTGGCGCAGGCCTCGTCCACGGCCATCCGGAGGTCGGAGATGGCGTCGAGGTCGAAGTCCGCCCGCGCGGCCAGGTCGGAGGCCACGGCGCGGATCGTCGGGATCAGCGACGCGGTGGCCGACGTCCGGACCTCCACGGTCGACGCCCCGTCCAGAGTCTGGGACGAGGGGGAGTCCAGGTCGGGCACGCTGCCGGGTCTCCTTCCGGTGGTACTGGGCACACCAGTATCGGGCACATCAGCACTGGGCACGTGATCGGTCATCTTGCTACCCCCGGTGGGTGGGGATCAATCGCTGCCCGCGGTCGCGCCGATCACGTCGGCGTGGATCTCGAACAGCTGGTCGGTGCCGGTGATCTCCAGCGGGCGCCGGACCGCGCGTGCCGGGGCGACCAGCCGCAGCCTCAGCGCGCGTTCCTCGGCCCGGCGGGCGGCCTGGATGAGGGCGGCGAGACCGGTGGAGGCGAGGAACGTCACACCCGTCAGGTCGACGACGAGGACGGGCTCGTCCGCGGTGGTGAGCTCCTCGAGGGCCCCCGTGAACGCCGAGGCGGTGAGCGTGTCGACCTCGCCGTGCACGGCGAGCACGGCGACGCCCGGTCGGGGACGGTCGATCCGCGTGTCGAGCAGCTCGTCCGTCGCGTCCGGGCCGGCAGTGTGCCGGGCGGGATCGGGCATCTTCTCCACCTCCGGTCGGACGGGGCCGGGCCGGATCGCGGCAGACCCCTCCGGATCTCCGGACGGGCCCGGGTCGGGCGGCTGGGGTCTCAACCGCATCACCTGTGACCCTACTCCCGCCGGAGGCCGACCGATCGTGGGGGCGCGCACCGCCTGCGGTCCCCCCAGGGCGTGTCCGGCGGACCCCTGGCCGCGCCCTCGGCGCCCAGGACGCCCCTGGCGGCGTGGTCGCCAGGTACGACGGCTCGGGCCTCCGCCTTGCCAGGAACGCCCTGGATCACCGAGTTCATCGACCCCGGATCCACCGGACACGCCCTAGGCTGGTCAAGTGGCGGACGGCGGGAACGCGGCGGACGCCGGCGCCGCGACCGTGGCCGCCGGTGACCTCCTGCACGTCCTGGGGCCCGGCCCGGCCGCCGTGCTCGTGCTGGAGGGGCGGCGGGTCGTCTCGGCCAACGCGGCGGCCGTCGCGCTCACCGGTGATGACGTCCGGCTCCCGCTCGACGTGGACGCCTGGAGCGAGGCGGCCCGGCTCACCGGCCTGGGTGGGCTGCCGGTGCCGGGCAGCTCGCCGATCGCGCTGGTGGCGCGCGGGTTGCCGGTGGCGGGGGAGCCGGTGGCGGTGCGCGACGCGGCCGACCGTGCCCCTGAGCTGCTGTGGGTCACGGGGTTCCCGCTCTCGCCCACTGGGCCGGCCGACGAGGGGCGGTCGCTGGTGGTGCTGCTCTCGCTGCGGGGCACCGAGCACGGCGACCGGCGGCGGCTGGCGGCGCTGCGCGAGCGGGCGATCGTCGCCACCGACACCGCGTTCAGCATCTCCGATCCCCGGCAGCCCGACGACCCGCTGATCTGGGTCAATCCCTCGTTCGAGGCCCTCACCGGCTATCCGTATGGCGAGGTGGTCGGGCGCAACTGCCGGCTGCTGCAGGGCCCGAACACGAACCGGGCGGCGGTGCGGCGGATCGCGGAGGCGCTGCGGCGGCGCGAGCCCGTCACCGAGGTGCTGCTCAACTACCGTCGCGACGGGCGGGCCTTCTGGAACCAGCTGTCGATCTCGCCGGTGTTCGACGGCGCCGGCGATCTCGTCAACTTCCTGGGCGTGCAGAACGACGTCACCGAGCGGGTGAGCGTCGAGCAGGAGCGCACGGCCGCACTCGCCGAGGCCGAGGAGGCGCGGTCCCGGCTGCGGCTGCTCGCGGAGGCCACCACCCGCATGACCGGCGCCCTCGACGTCACCGACGCCTGTGAGCGGCTCGCGCGCAGTGTGGTGCCGCAGCTGGCCGACCTGTGCGCCGTCGACCTGCTGGACCGCCCCGGGTCCGCGCTCGCGCAGCGGGTGGCGGTGGCCGGCCGGGACCCGGATGACGAGGTGCTGCTGCGCGAGCTCGGCGCGGTGCGCGGCTACCAGGTGGGCGACGGCAGCCGCACCGGGGACGTGCTCGGCGGCGAGCAGGCGCTGCTGGACCCCGAGCTGCCCGAGCGCGGCACCGACCGCTACCCGGGCGAGCCCGCCGCGGCCGCGGTGTACGACGAGCTGCGGCTGCGCTCGGCGATGGTGGTGCCGATGCGGGCCCGCGGGCGGGTGCTCGGCGCGCTCACGCTGGTCACCCAGCACCCGTACGGGCGCCGGTACGGGCCGCGTGACCTGCACCTGGCCACCGACCTCGCCGGCCGGGCCGCGCTCGCCGTCGACAACGCGCGGCTCTACGAGGCCGAGCACGCCGCGGCCGTCACGCTGCAGCGCAGCCTGTTGCCCGCCGTGCCCGACGTCGACGGGGTGCAGACCGCGGCCCGCTACCTGGTGGGCGTCGACGGCAACCAGGTGGGCGGGGACTGGTACGACGTGCTGGACCTGCCCGACGGAGCCATCGGGCTCACGGTCGGCGACGTGGTCGGCCACGACCTGCGCGCGGCGGCGGCGATGGGCCAGCTGCGCGCCGTCGTCCGGTCCTTCGCGTGGGACGGCGGGGCGCCCGGCTCGGTGCTCGACCGGTGCGATCAGCTGGTGCAGGGCCTGGAGACCGCTGCGATGGCCACCGCCGTCTACGCCCGACTCGAGCCGCCCGACGCGACGGGGGAGCGGCTGCTGCGGTACGCGAACGCGGGGCACCCCGCCCCGCTGCTGCTGCGCCCCGACGGCGCGCTGCGGCGGCTGGAGGAGTACCGCTCACCCATGATCGGGGCGGTCCGCGGGTTGGGACGGCGGGCGGGCCTCGGCCGCACGGAGGCCACGCTGCGCTGCCCGCCGGGGTCGCTGCTGCTGCTCTACACCGACGGGCTCACCGACGTGGCGGGCGACGACGCCGACGAGCGCACCCAGCTGCTCGAGCAGACGCTGGTCGAGCTGCCGCCGGACGCGGCCGCCGACACCGTGGTGGACCGCATCCTCGAGGTCTGCGTCCCCGCGCCGCTGCGCGACGACGTCGCGTTGCTCGCGGTGCGCCTGCGTTCCTGAACGACGAACGGTCAACGAGCGGACAGCGGACCCGGCGACGGGGCTACCGGGCGGTAGCGGTCATTCACGGCTCGCCGTTGCCCGCTCACCGTTCCATCGGCCACCGGGCGAATACCCGACCCGGTCCGGACGGTTCACTCAGCGTCAGGACCAGCGCCTCGGGGTGGGGCGAGGGCATCGAAGGAGGCCTTGTCGATGGTCGCGGTTCCGGAGATGGGTATCTCCGCGCCTGCGGTACCGGCCGCATCCCGCCGGTCTGCCGTTCCCACGCACGGACGGCGCGCGGTGGCCGTCGCCGTCAGCCCGATGGAGCTGTTGCGCCCGGAATCGGATCTCGCCCGGCTCGTCGAGGGCTTCCCGCACGTCGACCTGCTGGTCACCGCCGAGGACCCACCGGTGGCCGCGCCCGGCACGGTGAGCGTCCTGCCGGCGGCCGATGCGTGGGACGACGACCTGGACGACGACGCGGACGACGTCGACGACGACGATGTCGACCACGTGCGCGAGGACGTCGCCCGGCTCGAGCTGCCCGGCCTGCACCTGCACCGGCTCGGCCTGCGCCAGCCCCTCGACGGCTCCGCGGAGGGCGACGTGATCGCCGCGCTCAGCGAGCTCGTCGGCTTCGACCCGGAGCCCGGCCTGTACGGGGTGGCGCCCGCCCCCGGCCCGGCCGACCCGAGCCGGGCGGTCGTCCACCGGGCCGCCCAGCGCATCGCGCAGGTCTACGGCATCCCGCTGTTGCGCTACCGCTGCCTCGAGCTGTCCGTGGTCGGCGACGAGCCCGCCTGACCGTTCCCGCCCGGCACGACGAAGGGGCCGGTCCCCGCGGGACCTGCCCCTTCCGTTCGTCCGCTCGGTTTCCCGGTCAGCTGGCGATCGCGATCCCGCGCTGCTCGAGGATCACCCGGCGCTCCGCCTCGGCGAGGCCACCCCACACCCCGAACGGCTCCCGGGTCTGCAGGGCGAACTCGCGGCACTGCTCGATCACCGGGCAGCGGTGGCAGACCTCCTTGGCCTGCGCGGTCCGCCTGGCCCGGGAAGGGTTGCGCTCGCCGTCCGGGTGGAAGAACACCGCGCTGTCCATTCCACGGCAGGACCCGAGGCGCTGCCACTGCCATGCGTGGTCCATGGGGCCGGGAAGCCGGGAAACGTCGCTCATCGTCACCTCTTGTCCGCTCGTGCCCGGCGCACCGGGCGATCGAGGTGCTCGTTCCCTGCTCGTTGCGCCGCCAAACGCCGCCGCGGACGCAGGGGTCGCGCGGCGGTGCGGACGCGCCGCGGGGGTGCGGACGATGCAGCGGTACCCCCCTGCAGAACCCGCGGCGTTCGGGCAGCTCACGACAGGCATCGGCGCGCGACGCCCGGTGCGGACCGACGTCCGAGGCGGAGCGGGCCGGCCCTCGGATGTGACGCAGGTCACATCCGCGGTGGGGCGATCAGGCGGCGGTCAACGCCTGGTCGACCGTGTCGTGGATGTCGAAGAGTGGGATGAGCCCGGCGATCGTCAGCGGCCGCAGCACCCGCCGTGCCGTGCAGGCCAACCGCAGGGTGACCCCGGTGTTCTGCGCCGCCTCCCGGACCTCGATGAGGACGGCCAGACCGCTCGTGCCCAGGAACGTGACCCCGTCCAGGCCGAGGACCACGAGCCCGGCACCCGCCTCGAACTGCTCCAGCACGGCGCCACGCAGCTGCGGCGAGGTGAGCATGTCGACCTCACCGGCGACCTCGATCACGACCTGGCCCTCATCAGGGTGGGACGTGACGAGCCCGATCTGGTCGTCGACGTCCCCCCCGCGTGGGATCGACGAGGGGCCGGACGGCAGGTTCTCACGGGTCTCGGACATCGGGGCTCACGGTAGGGCTCCGCGCCGCGATCTGCCACTTCAAGCATCGGTACCCGGGAACTCGCGCCCTATGCCAGCCGATGCGTCCCCTCCGCGGTTCGGACGGTGCGACCGGTGCGGGCGAGCAGCTCGAGCAGTGGCACGGCGACGCGCCTGCTCGTGCCCAGCGCCTGCCGGGCCGCGCTGAGGGTGAACTCGGGGCCGAGACCGGAGAGCACCTCGACGGCGCGCGCGTCCGCCCCGGGGAGCAGCACGACGCCGTCGGCGACCCGCAGCAGCTCACCTGCCTTGACCAGGGACCCGAGCTGGCGCGGCCCGAGGCCGAGCTCGGCGAGCCTGCCGGCCTCCGGCGCGGCGAACGGGGCGCGCTCGAGGTCGGCACGCAGGACGTCCAGGCCGGCCCGGACCGCTGCCGGCAGCCCGGCCCCGGCCGAGCGCGTGACGCGGCCGTCGCGAAGGGCCAGCCCCGGATCCGGACCAACGCGGGCGGCGTGGCGCAGCACGGCCTCGACCAGCCGCGGCTCCGGGAGCCCGACCGCCCGCCGCGCCGCCTCCGTGGGCAGCCCGGGGTCGAGCGGGTCGGCGGCGTCGTGCTCGGCGACGGCGGCGGCCAGCCGGGCCGTGAGCTGCACCGCCAGCGCCGGGTCGACCAGCCAGCCCGCCGCGGCCGGGGTGCCGGCGTGCGCGAGGGCGTCGAGCTCCTCGAGGGGCACACCCATCGCGACGAGGTCGGCGCGGCGGGCGATCCCGCGCCGGGCGAGCTCGCCCACCGCCGACGCGACGCTCGCCATCTCCGTCAGCTCGGCGGCCCGCCGCGCCGCAGCGCCCCTCCTGCGAAGCGGGGGCGGCCGGACGTCGAGGACGGTGACGCCCGCGGCGACCTCGCGCCGTCCCGGGTCGCGCAGCACCGCGCGGTCGCCGATGCGCAGCGGCAGCGGGTGTCGCAGCCGCAGCCGGGCCGTGTCGCCGCCCAGCGGCCGCACGCGTGCGACGACGGCCGCCGCGCCGATGTGCAGGGTCAGCTCCTCCGGGAACGCGGCCGGTTCGGCGCCCGTGTCCGTGCGCAGGCCGTGGCAACGCACGTCGACCAGGTCCGTGGTGAGCCACGCGCCCGGACCGAGCAGGACGTCACCCCTGGCCACCGCGTCCTTGGGCAGGCCGCGCAGGTTCACCGCCACCCTGGCCACCCCGCGCGCCTCGTCGACCGGCGCGCCGAGGCTCTGCAGCCCGCGCACCGCCACCCGCCGGGTGCCCTCGGCCGAGGCCAGCTCGAGCTCGTCGTCCACCCGGATCCGCCCCGCCCCGAGCGTGCCGGTGACGACGGTGCCCGCTCCCCGGATGGTGAAGGCGCGGTCGACCCACAGCCGCACGTCCGCGCCCGCGTCCGGGCCGGGGAGGCGGGCGACGAGGTCGTCCAGCGCGGCGCGCAGAGCGTCCATCCCGGTGCCCGTGGTGGCCGAGACGCACACCGCGGGCACGTCGGCGAGCGGGGTACCGGCGAGGTGCGCGCGGGCCTCGTCGCGGGCGAGCTCCGGCTCCATCAGATCGCTGCGGGTGATCACCAGCAGGCCGTCGCGGACGCCGAGCGCCGCGAGCGCGTCGACGTGCTCGGCGGACTGCGGCATCCAGCCCTCGTCGGCGGCCACGACGAGCAGTGCGGCCGGGACCGGGCCGACGCCGGCGAGCATGGTCGTGACGAACCGCTCGTGGCCGGGGACGTCGACGAACGCGACCGTGCCGCCCGACGGCAGCTCCGTCCAGGCGAAGCCCAGGTCGATGGTCATGCCGCGGCGCCGTTCCTCGGCCCACCGGTCGGGCTCCATCCCGGTGAGCGCCCGGACCAGCGTGGACTTGCCGTGGTCGACGTGCCCCGCCGTCGCGACCACGGCGTGCCGACGGCCGTCAGTCGGCATGGTGCGCCTTCAGTACGGCGGCCGCGAGCTCCTCGTCGGCCTCGGGGGTGAGCGCGCGCAGGTCGAGCAGGCAACGGCCGTGTTCGAGGCGCCCGAGCACGGCCGGGTCGCCCGCCCGCAGCGCGGCGGCGAACCGTTCGGGCAGGGCGACAGCGGCGCTGGGCAGCGTGACGCCGGGCGCCCCGCCGCCGCCGACGGTCGCCACGGAGTCGACGGCGGTGGCGTCGACTCCATGCGCGACGAGCCGGGCGGCCAGGCGCTGCGCCCGGGCGCGCAGGGCCCCGGCATCCGCGTCGAGGGCGACCCGGGTGGGCGGGACCGGGCCGCGGAGGGTCGCCTCGAACGCGGCGAGGGTGAGCTTGTCCACCCGCATCGCGCGGGCCAGCGGGTGGCGCCGGATCCGCTGCACCAGCTCGGCGCCCTCACCCGGTGCGCCGAGCAGCAGCCCGGCCTGCGGTCCGCCGAGGAGCTTGTCGCCGGATGCGGTGACGAGGGTGGCGCCCTGGGCGAGCGCGGTGGCGGCGTCGGGCTCGTCGGGCAGCAGCGGGTGCGGGGCGAGCAGGCCGGACCCGATGTCCTCCACCACCGGCACCCCGAGGCCGGTGAGCTCCTCGATGCCCGCCGAGCGGGTGAAGCCGGTGATCCGGAAGTTCGACGGGTGGACCTTGAGAACGAACGCGGTCTGCTCGCCGATCGCGGCCGCGTAGTCGTCGCGGCGTACCCGGTTCGTCGTGCCGACCTCGCGCAGCCGCGCACCGGTGGCCGTCAACAGCTCGGGGATGCGGAAGCCGTCGCCGATCTCGACGAGCTCGCCGCGGGCGATGACGATCTCCCGGCGCACAGCGTCAGGGGAGCGCCCGTCAACGGTGCCCGTGGCCAGCGCCATCGCGGCCATGGCGAGTGCTGCGGCGCCGTTGTTGACGAGGTGCGCGGCGGCCGCGCCGGGGACGGCGGCGAGCAACGCCTCGATCGCAGAGGCGCCACGGCTGCCGCGGCCGCCGGTGGCGAGGTCGAGCTCGACGTCGCAGGTGCCGGCGGCGAGGTCGAGCGCGGCCCGGGCCGCCTGTGACAGCGGCGCGCGGCCCAGGTTCGTGTGCAGGAGCACGCCGGTGGCGTTGAGGACCGGGCGCAGCCCGGTGGCGGCGGACGGCAGCGCGTCCAGCACCGCCTCGACGACGGCGTCGTGCTCGGCGGGCAGCTCCCCCCGCCGGGCCCGCTCCTGTGCAGCGGCGACGGCGGCCTTGACCAGCCCGCGCCCGAGCCGCGCGCTCGCGGCGGCCACCTGCGGCTCGGCCAGCACGGCGTCGGTGCGCGGCACCCGCCGTCGGGGATCGACGACGCTCACGGCCACCACCCTACGATCGCGCCCCTCGGCCCGCCCGGCGCGGTGGATCACCGACGGCACACAGCGCGTCGGGACGGCACCCACCGCCGGCGCTGTGTGCCGTCCCGACCGGGTGTGTGCCGGGGCCGTCAGCTGCTGGACGCGCCCCGG
>NZ_JAHKRK010000299.1 GCF_019396355.1 Pseudonocardia nigra | reverse complement strand
CTCGTCGTCGGCCCCACGGCCGACGACTCGGTGGTCGACCTCGACCCGCTGGCCGACCGGCTCGGGCTGCCCGCCCCGGTGACGACCGCCGCCCTGCTCGCTAACTGGGATCGCGTGCTGCCGGTCCTCGCCGCGATCGCCGCCGACCCGGACGTGCCCCGCGCGCCGCTCGCCGGCCGCCGCGTGCTGGCGCCGGTGGAGCCGCGGCAGGTGTTCCAGTCCGGGGCCAACTACCGCACCCACGTGATCGACCTGGCGGTCGCACACACCGAGATCGCCGACGGCCGCACGGCCGAGCAGGTCCGGGCCGACACCGCGGCTCTGATGGACGAGCGCGCGGCGACCGGCACCCCGTACCTGTTCCTCGGCCTGCCCACCGCCGTCGCCGGGCCCTTCGACGATCTCGTGCTCCCCGGCTACAGCGACCGGCACGACTGGGAACTGGAGCTCGCGGCCGTCATCGGCGCTCCGGCGTACCGGGTGCCGCGCGAGCGCGCGCTCGAGCACGTCGCCGGCTACACGATCGTCAACGACGTCACCACCCGCGACCGCGTCTTCCGCCGCGACATGCCCGAGCTCGGCACCGACTGGTTGGGCGGCAAGAACGCCCCGGGCTTCCTGCCCACCGGGCCGTGGCTGGTGCCCGCATCCTGCGTCGGCGACCCGATGGACCTGCGGGTGCGCCTCGCGGTGAACGGCGAGGTCATGCAGGACGAGTCCACCAAGGACATGATCTTCGACGTGGCCGCGCTCGTGGCCGCCGCATCGGAGACCGCGCCGCTGCTGCCGGGCGACCTCGTGCTCACCGGCAGCCCCGCCGGCAACGGGCAGGCGTTCGGCCGTTTCCTGCGCGACGGCGACGTCATGGAGGGCACGGTCACCGGCCTGGGCACCCAGCGGGTGCGCTGCATCGGGGAGGCCGGCGCATGAGGCCGGAGGAGCTGGACCGCGCCGACCCGGAGGGCGCGATCGCCGCCGCCGCGAAGCGCTGCTCGAACTGGGGCCGCTGGGGCGAGGACGACGTGCTCGGCACGCTGAACTTCCTCGACGCGGCCAAGCGGGTGGAGGGCGCCGCGCTCGTCCGGCGCGGCGTGAGCTTCTCGCTGGCCCAGTCGTTCGACGCGAACGGCCCGCAGAAGGGCTGGCGGCGGCGCACCAACCCGGTGCACACGATGCTCGACACCGGCGTGGACGCCGAGCGCGGCACGCAGGGGTTCCCGCACGGGATCGGCGGCGCCGACGACGTGATCTTCATGCCGCTGCAGGCCTCGACCCAGTGGGACGGGCTCGGGCACATCTTCGACCACGGCCGCGCCTGGCACGGCCGCCGCGCCGGCGACGTCGTCACCAGCGAGGGCGACCGGGTCACCGGAATCGAGACCGCCGCCGCGCCGATCGCCGGCCGTGGGGTCCTGCTGGACGTCGGCCGCGCCCTCGGCACCGAGGGCGAGCTGCCCGACGGGTTCGCGATCACCGCCGAGCACCTCGAGGCGACGATCGCCGCCCAGGGCCCGAGCGCCCAGGTGGGGCGCGGCGACCTCGTGTGCGTGCGGACCGGGCAGCTCGCCCGGGCCCGCCGCGACGGCTGGGGCGACTACGCCGGCGCCCCGCCCCCGGCCTGTCGTTCACCACGGCCGACTGGCTGCACGACACCGAGATCGCCGGGATCGCCACCGACACCTGGGGCTTCGAGGTGCGCCCCAACGAGTTCGACCACGCCTTCCAGCCGCTGCACCAGGTCGTGATCCCGCACATCGGGCTGTTCGTCGGGGAGCTGTGGGACCTCGACGCGATCGCCGCCGACTGCGCAGCCGACGGCCGCTACGACTTCTGGCTCACCGCCGCCCCGCTGCCCGTCACCGGCGCCGTCGGCGCCCCCGTCAACCCGATCGCCGTCAAGTAGGAGCACTTCGATGACCGCAGTCAGCTCCGTCCTCGTCGTCGGCAGCGGTGTCGCCGGCACCGCCACTGCGATCCTGCTGGCCGAGGCCGGCGTGGCCGTCGACCTCGTGGAGCTCGACCCCGAGATCTCGACCGTCGGGTCCGGGATCACGCTGCAGGGCAACGCGCTGCGCGTGCTGCGACAGCTCGGCGTGTGGGAGGAGGTCCGGGCCGCCGGGTACGCCTTCGACAGCCTCGGCCTGCGCGCCCCCGACCCGGCCGGCGCGCTGCTCGCCGAGATCCCGGACGCCCGCACCGGCGGGCCCGACCTGCCCGCCACCGTCGGGATGCCCCGCCCCGACCTCGCCCGCATCCTGCACGCCCGCGCCGCGGCCGCCGGGGTGAAGATCCGGATGGGGACGACCTGCAGCGGGCTGAGACAGGACGGCGCCGGGGTCGACGTCGGATTCGACGACCGCTCGGCCGGCCGCTACGACCTCGTGGTCGGCGCCGACGGCATCCGCTCCTGGACGCGCCGGGCGCTCGGCATCGACCTGGAACCGCGCGCCACGGGGATGGGGATCTGGCGGGCGTTCACCCGCCGTCCGGCGAGCGTCACCCGCACCGACCTCTACTACGGCGGTCCGGCCTACATCGCGGGCTACTGCCCCACCGGCGAGGACTCGCTCTACGCCTACCTCGTGGAGGCCGTGCAGGACCGCTCCGCGCTGTCGGCCGACGAGCGGCTCGCGGTGATGCGGGAGCTGTCGGAGGCCTACCACGGCCCGTGGGACGACATCCGTCCGCTGCTCGACGACCCGTCCCGGGTCCACTACACCCGGTTCGAGACCCACGTCCTCCCGGCGCCGTGGAACCGCGGCCACGTGGTCCTGATCGGGGACGCGGCACACTCCTGCCCGCCCACGCTCGCCCAGGGCGCGGCGCAGGCGCTGGAGGACGCCGCGGTGCTCGCCGAGCTGCTGACCTCCCGGGATGCGGTGGACCAGGACCTCTGGGACGCCTTCCACGCGCGCCGCCACGAGCGCGCCGCCGCGGTCGTCGCGGCGTCGGTCCAGCTCGGGCAGTGGATGCTCGACGGCGAGCGCGGCGACGTCCCCGGCCTGATGGGCCGGATCGCCGCGCTGGTGAGCGAGCCCGCATGAGGACCGTCGACGTCCACGCGCACGCGCTGCTGCCCGACGTCGAGGCCGTCGTCGCCGGGCAGCCCGGACTGGACGCCCACCGCGCGCTCGACGCCCGCCGCAACGGGCCCGAGTCGCTCGCCGTCTCCGGGCGGATGGTGGCCGAGCGGATCCCGCAGCTGACCGACGTGGACCGGCGGCTGGCCGACATGGCTGCGGCGGAGGTGGACGTGCAGGTCGTGAGCCCGTCGCCGTCGCACTACCACTACTGGGCGGGGCCGGACCTCGCCCGCACGGTGTGCCGCACGGCGAACCGGGCGATCGCGGCGGTCGTGGCGGAGGAGCCGACGCGGCTGACCGGGCTCGGACTCGTGCCGCTGCAGCACCCGGACCTGTGCGTCGAGGCGCTCGACGACGCGATCGGGACGTGCGGGCTGGCCGGCGTGGAGATCGGTTCCTTCGCCCCCGGGGTGGAGCTGTCCGACCCGCGCCTCGAGCCCTTCTGGGCCCGCGCAGCGGAGCTGTCCGCCGTGGTGTTCCTGCACCCGTTCGGCTGCTCGCTCGACGAACGGCTGGACCGGTTCTACCTGTCGAACACCGTCGGGCAGCCGGTCGAGAACGCCGTGGCGCTGTCGCACCTGGTGTTCTCCGGGATGCTCGACCGCCATCCGGGGCTGCGGCTCGTCGCGGCGCACGGCGGCGGCTACCTCCCGACGTTCCTGGGCCGCTCCGACCACGCCTGGGAGGTGCGCCCGGAGGCGCGCGGGAGCGCGGAGCGGCCGAGCAGCTACCTGCGGCGGCTCTGGTTCGACTCCCTGGTCCACACGCCGGACGCGCTGCGCGCGCTCGTGGCGGCCGCCGGCGCCGACCGCGTGCTGCTCGGCAGCGATTACCCCTTCGAGATGGGTGTGCCCGACCCGGTGGAACGGCTGCGGGCCGCCGGCGTGGGCGCGGCCGCGGAGCACGCCATCACCGGCGGCAACGCGGCGGCGCTGGAGCTCGCCCCTTCTCGCGACGAGCTGAGGAGCACCACATGATCGAGTCGCCTCGTCGCGGGCGGGTGGCCGTCCTCGGCGCCGGACCGGCCGGGATGGCCACGGCCCTGTCCGTCGCGCAGGCCGGGCACGAGGTGACGCTGCTCGAGCGGTACCGCGAGGCACGCCCGGCAGGCAACATCCTCAACCTCTGGTCGCCGCCGGTGAAGGCGCTGCGGGCGATGGGGGTCGACACCACCGACCTCGGCGCCCCCTGCCGCACCGAGTTCCGCAACCTCGCGGGGCGGCGCCGCGTCGACGTCAAGCTCCCGCGTGACGTCGAGGAGACGTTCGGGGGCGGGTTCATCGGGCTGCTGCGTCCGGAGCTGTACGCGCGCCTGCTGGCCGCCCTGCCGACCGGGGTGCTGCAGACGAACCGGCAGGTGGAGCGCATCGAACAGGACGAACGGGCGGTGACGCTGCACCTCACCGACGGCGGCACCGTCGAGGCCGACGTGCTCGTGGGCGCAGACGGCATCGACTCACTCGTGCGGCGCACGCTCTGGGGTGACGCCCCGAAGCGTGAGCACCGGCTGCACATCTTCGGCGGCTACACGTTCGCCGAGGACACCGGAGCCGAGCGCGGGGTCTGCATCCTCACCCACGGCCCGGACGTGCAGGGCAGCTGGACGGCGATCCGCCACAAGGGCCGCGACGGCTTCCAGTGGTGGGTGCTGACCGCATGCGACCCGGCCGCCCCGGCCCCGGCCGATCTGCACGCCTCGGCCGCAGCACTGGCCGCCGGGTTCCCGCACCCGCTCCCCCGGCTGATCGCCGCCACCGACCCGGCCCACGTCCAGCGTTGGGTGCTGCGCGACCGCCCGCCGCTGCGACAGTGGTCGAAGGGCCGCGCGACGCTCGTCGGCGACGCCGCCCATCCCACCTCGCCCTACGCGGCCTACGGGGCGGGCATGGCGATCGAGGACGGCTACTTCGTCGGGCGCGCGCTCGCCGGCGTCGACCTCACCGATCCGGTCGGGGTGCGGGCCGCCCTCCAGGCCTACGAGGACCCGCGCAAGCCGCACACGCGGCGGCAGGTCCAGAGCGCCTGGGTGATCGGGAAGGTGTTCCACCACATGCCGCGGGCCCTGCGGCCCCTGCGCGACCTCGTGCTCGACCGCACGACGCTGCTGCAGAAGGCGGTCGGCGACGCCAACCCCGCCGAGGTCCTCACCCAGCTCGCCCTCATCGAGGAGCCGCCCCCGGCGGCGGTCCCACCGGTAACCCCCAGGAGGACGCCATGACCGAACGTCTGATCACCCACCTGCGGCACGTCGACCTCGCCGTGCCCGACCACGCGAAGCAGCTGGAGTTCTACACGAGCACCTGGGGCCTGACCGCCGAGCACAGCGAGTCGGGCCTGACGTTCCTCGCCGCCGCCGGCACCCCCGAGCAGTACGTCGTGCGGCTGCGGCAGGCCGCGGAGAAGCGGATCGACCTCATCGCGTTCGGCGCCGCCACGCCCGCCGACGTCGACACGCTCGCCGGGCGCCTCGCGGCGGACGGCGTGCAGCTGGTGAGCGAGCCGGACACGTTGCAGACCCCCGGCGGCGGCTACGGGTTCCGGTTCTTCGACAACGAGGGGCGCACCGTCGAGATCAGCGCCGACGTGGCGGTCCGGCAGCACCGCGCCGTCGAGGAGGGCGAGTCGATCCCGGTCCGCCTGTCGCACGTCGTGATCAACTCCGCCGACCCGGAGGGCACGCTCGCGTTCTACGAGAAGCATCTGGCGTTCGCACTGTCGGACACGTTGATGCACCCGCGGATGGGCAACATGATGTGGTTCCTGCGCACCAACGCCTGGCACCACAGCATGGCGATCGCCCGGGGCCCGCACCCGGCGCTGCACCACGCCTCGTTCGAGATGCGCGGCATCGACGAGTACATGCGCGGCACCGGGCGGCTGCTGCGGACGGGCGTCGAGAAGATCTGGGGGCCGGGCCGGCACATGGCCGGCAACAACACCTTCAGCTACTTCCTCGACCCGCACGGCAACACGCTGGAGTACACGACGGAGCTGGAGATCCTCGACGAGGACACCTGGCACCCGTCGGTGTACGACTTCACCCGCCCCGAGGTCAGCGACCAGTGGGGCACCGCCAACGCCATGAACGAGTTCGTGGCCAGCCGGTCGTTCAACGACCCCGACAAGGGCCTGTTCGTGGCCCCGCCGGTCTGAGGGAGTCCGATGCGGTTCGCCACCTGGGAGCGGTTCGGCGTCGTCGCCGCCGGGGTCGTCGGTGACGACGGCCTGCACCCCCTGCCGTCCGGAACGACCGTGCTCGACCTGGTCCGGGCCGGGCTGCCCGCCGCGCTGGAGGCCGGCGCCGCCGCGCTCGACGGCCCGGCCGGGCCGCTCGACGGCGTCCGGTTGCTGCCGCCGCTGGCGCCACCCACCGTGCGAGACTTCGTGGCGTTCGAGGAGCACGTCGAGGGCGTGGTCGCGAGCGTCGGCGACGGCGGCGGGGTCGTCCCGGAGTGGTACGAGGCGCCGACGTTCTACTTCACCAACCCCCACGCCCTGGTCGGCGCGCACGACGACGTGCCGGTGCCGCCCGGCTCGAAACTGCTCGACTTCGAGCTCGAGGTGGCCGCGGTCGTCGGGCGCGACGGGGCGCCGCTCACCCCGGAGCAGGCCCGCGAGCACGTCTTCGGGTACACGGTCCTCAACGACTGGTCCGCGCGCGACCTGCAGCGCCGCGAGATGAAGGTGCAGCTCGGCCCGGCCAAGGGCAAGGACTCGGCCACCACGCTCGGCCCGTGGCTCGTCACCGCCGACGAGCTGGAGCCGCACCGCGACGCCGACAATTTCCTCGCCCTGGACATGCGGGTGGCGGTCAACGACGTGGAGGTCGGCCAGGACCTGCTGTCCAACATGGGGTGGCCCTTCGAGGACCTGCTCGCCTACGCCTCCCGGGGCACGTGGATCCGCGCCGGGGACGTCCTCGGTTCCGGCACCTGCGGCAACGGCGGGTGCCTCGCGGAGCTGTGGGGCCGACGCGGGTGGCAGGACCCGCCACCGCTGCGGCCCGGCGACGTCGTGGAGATGACCGTCGAGGGCATCGGCACGATCCGCAACCGGGTCGTCCCCGGCGTGGAGCTGCCCCCGGTCCGCCCGGCACGCCCCCGCCCTCGGACCCGGACGCGCCCGTAGGTGCCGCCGGGGTCCGCCCATGCCCCCCGTCTCGGCTCATGCCCCCGTCTCGGCTCATGCCCCCGTCTCGGCTCATGCCCCCGTCTCGGCTCATGCCCCCGTCTCGGCTCATGCCCCCGTCTCGGCTCATGCCCCCGTCTCGGCTCATGC
>NZ_JAHKRK010000298.1 GCF_019396355.1 Pseudonocardia nigra | reverse complement strand
CGTTGAGATACATCCGGTCAATGCACTCCACCTCGAACACCACGTGATCGGACAGGACATCGGCGACGGTGCGCGGTAGCGTCATGCTCGGCTCCGGTTGGACGGGCGGCCAGCAGGCCCACCAACCGCTCCGAGCGGTTCATACACCGGACCGGCCCGCCGGTCACGGTCTCACCCCGCCCGACCGGAGCCCCGAAACCCGACGGGAACAAGGCACGCCTCGTCGGGCTGGGGCGAAGCCCCGGTTAGATCTCCAGCGCCCACGGCAGGTCGGTGGGCGGCCGTGAAGCGCGCGCATCGCGTTCGCCACGAGGGCGATCCCGGCTCCCGACCTCGCCGAACTCGCTGGCTCGCTCGAGGACGGTGACCTGTTACCGGCGGCATCGGCCGACCCCACGTCGAACCCACGTCCTGCTCCTGGTCCACGACCTGCACGTCCGCGTCATCCACGCCGCGACCGGCGACCTGCTCCGCGAACTCGAGATCAACCCCGCGTGCGACCAGCCCCGACACAAGACCAACCTAAAACGACGGACGCGGAACCCACACTCCGTGGGTTCGGGCGTCCAGGATGTCCTGAGATATCACACCGTCGGGACGACAGACTTGTACTCCCCGACCACGATCGCATCGAACCGCCGACCCGCCGTCGACACCGCGGCCAGCAACGCCGCAGCGCGCGGCCGGCGATCCCACGGCACCCGCCGTGAACAGCCCACATCGAAATACTCCGCAACGATCACACCACGACCGTCGATGACGCTCTCGGCGACCTCACGCTGCCACGCACGTGACGTGGACCGGTCTTGGTACTCGACGGTCGACGTCCGCCCGTAGAACGCAAACCTCAACGCGTCCCGACCACGCCCGTTCGGCTCCCGCCCAGCGGGCCTGCCGCGTGTCCGCCACGCCCACCCACTCAGGAGATCGTGATGTCCCTGCTCGCGCATCGTGCCCATGCGATGATCAGAGCGTCCGCAGCTTCGGGTCGTGTGAGCACGTGGAAGCTCGTAGCGCCACCCGGCCGTGCCATGTCGTGCAGACACACCGCACGACCAGGACGAACCCAACCGGCCATCACCACCACAAGGTTGAAGATCAAGCTCAGGCCGTGGCCGCGACCGCCCCGGCGCCGGGGAGACAGTCGATGCAGCCGAGCCGGTTCTTGCTCGCAGACAGGGTGGCCGCCGCGCCGCAGTGCGGGCAGCGTTCCTCGGCGAACGCACCCAACGCGGCGAGCCAGTCGAACGCGAACGGGTAGCGGCGCGGGCCGCGGCGGACGTCGACCGGCACCCGCCATCCCGGCACCAGGACGGCATGCAGCCGGAACGGGCGGATCTCGTGGCGCGCCTGGTACTTCTCGTCGATCTCGAGCAGCCGCCGGGACCTTTCCTCCCGGGTGCTTGCGGCCCGCGCGGAGAGCAGCTCGGCCCGGTCGGGATCGGCGCTGGCCCGGCGCCGTTCCAACGAGCGGAGCACGTCGGCGTAGTAGTCGCGGGCGTGAGCGCGTTCGCGCCGATGAGCGTCGGAGGCCTGGCCCGACAAGGCGGTGCGACGCCGCTCGGCCGCCGCGTCGAGGATCGCGTGAGCCCGACCCACCGCAGCGGACACGGCCTCCAGCACCGGCGGGCGGGCCGGGGTGGCGCGCTCGGCGCGGGGCGCGGCGCGCAGCCGCGCGACGACATCGGGCGCAAGCTGCCGCCCGGACCCCGCGTCGATCCAGCACTCCAACCGCTCCTGGTAATGCTCGTCGGCCGAGAGCGAGTAGGTGACCAGCGCACCCAGGCGCAGCACGGGCCGGTCGACGCGGGTGGGCAGGCCAGTGACGTCGATCTTGCCGTGCTCGACCTGCACCTGATCGCGGACCCGCTGCTCCAGTTGGGGGCTGTCGGGGGCCGGCGTGGTAGGTGGCGCGAGTGTGACCACTCCGACGTCTCCGTGGCTCAGCGCGGAGTCGGCGGCCTGGATCAACACCGGATGGCCGGTGGCGAGCAGCACTGCGCCGTCCTCGCGGGCGACGTCGGGCTCGTCAGTCACCATGAACTCGTCGGGCAGGTCGAACTCGCCGGCGACGGCGGGCGGCAGTACCACCAGCGTGCTGTCGCCGGAGCGCTCGGTGAGCCCACCGCGCGCGTCGACGTAGCTCATCCAGAACCGCAGACCGGGATCCATCCTCAGTCCTCCCCGACCAGCTGGTCGACCGCTCCGCGGGTGCGCAGGTAGTCGGTGCGGGCGCGGGCCAGGTCGGCGCCCAGATCATCGAGCGAGGCCGTGAACTGCGCGTCGTCATCGGCGGCCACATAGGCGGAGAACACCGAGGACTCGAAGTCGAAATCGTCGTTGACCCGCCCGAGGATCATGTCCAGCTCCCCCACCACGAGCTCGAACAGATTGATCTTCGATTCGAGCACGTGCAGGATCTGCTCCTCGATCGTGCCGCGGGAGACGAGGTTGGCCAGCAGCACGTCGTGCTCCTGACCCACGCGGTGCAGCCGGCCCAGGCGCTGCTCGATCTGCATCGGGTTCCACGGCAGGTCCACGTTGATCATGACATGGCAGAACTGCAGGTTGCGCCCCTCCCCCGCCGACTCGGTGGACAGCAGCACGGGAACCTCGTCGCGGAACGCGGCGACCGCGGCGTCCTTGTCCCGGCGCGACAGGCTGCCGTGATAGCAGGCGGCCGGGATGCCCGCGGCCTCGACCTCGGCGGCCAGCGCGTCGAGCGTGTGGCGAAAGGCCGTGAACACCAGCACCTTCTCGCCCCGCTCCGCGTGGGTGCGCAACCGGATCAGCAGCTCGTCGGTCTTGCGGGGGCGCCCGATCGCCCGCGCGCGGGCGGCGAGGTCGGCCCACCCGACCTTGTCCAGGGTGGGCGCGACCGCGGCCGGGCTGGAGCCGGCCAGCCGGGTGAGGCTGCGCAGCGTCATCCGCGCCGACGGGGCGGCCGAGCGGGCCTCGTCGCGGATCCGCGCGACGATGTCGCCGTACACGGCCCGCTCCGCCTCGCACGGTGTGACCAACGCCGTCTCGGCGAGCCGCTGCGGCAGCAGCACCTCGACCTCGCTGCGCCGGTGCCGCACCATGATCTCGCGGGTGCGGGCCCGCAACGCCGCGACGTTGCGCAGCGCGTCGACCCCGGTGCCGGCGCTGCCATGGGTGCGGCGAAACTGCGCGGCCGTACCGAGCAGCCCCGGCGAAACGAGGTTGACCAGCTCGTAGAGATCCTGCAGCCGGTTCTCCACGGGCGTGGCGGTGAGCAGCAGCAAGTACCGGGTGCATAGCGCGCGGGCGAGCCTGCCCGACGCGCTCGCGGGATTGCGCAGCCGATGTGCCTCGTCGACGATCACCACGTCCCAGCGCTCGTCCACCAGCGCCGACTTCAACGGGTCGCGCCGCGCTGCGGCCAACGACGCCAGCACGACCGGCCGATCCGCCTCCCGGTCCCACCCACCGCGGGCGGCCACCGTGGTGGGCAGCGCGAACTTGCGCTCCAGCTCCTCGCGCCACTGGTCGACCAGCCCGGCCGGGGTGACGACGAGCGCGCGGTCGGCCAGCCCGCGCATCCGCAGCTCCGCCAGCACCAGCCCGGCCTCGATCGTCTTCCCCAGCCCGACCTCGTCGGCCAGGATCGCCCGCCCCCGCATCCGGCGCAGTACCGTCTGCATGGTGGCGAGCTGGTAGTCGAACGGGGTGAACGCCAGCCGCGACCCCGACAGCACCGTGTCGAACCCCGGCCTGCTCCACACCCCGACGGCGTCCTCGACCAGCGCCGAATGCTGATCATTCATGCCCGTCACACCTGCCAGCCGCTCCAGCAGCGGCGCGTACAACGCCGTGACCTCAGCCCGCTCCGGCGCTTCTGACGACAACCCGACCGACATCGGGGCCCCTCTCATCCGACCTCGGTCTGGACGCTATCGGTGTCCACCGACAGTGCGGTCGGCCCGGTCCCGGGGTGTCGCCGGATCTCCCGGAGCGGTCCGATAGAACCTCACCATGACAAGGAACGGATCTGACGACGACCTCATCGCGCGGGTCCGCGAGCTGCGGGCGACGGGCAGCTCCCCCAAGGAGATCGCGCGGGCGCTGGACGTCCGCCCGTCGGTCGTCGCGCGGATGGTCCGCGAGCTCGGCGCGCACCAGGTTGCGACCCGCGGCGAACCGGAGGTGGTCGGCTGCTGGGTCAGCAGCGGCTGGAGCACCGACCTGACCGTTGACGGTGACCGCGGCTGGCCCGACGTCGCGCGCGATGACGGCACCAGCGGACTGGCCTGAGTGGCGGTAGCCCGCCGGCACAAGCCGCAGCGGGTGTCGGTGTGCGGGTACCTGGTCGACACCTACTGCCTGGGTCTGAAGAACACCCTCGGCCCCGAGGTGATGAACGACCGCGACCTGCCCGCGTACCTTCGCTCGTACTTCTCCGCCATCGAGCCGGACGGCGTACCGCTGGAGACCTCGATCGAGCACGTACGACACCTGGTGCACGGCTCGGTCGACTACGCCCGCTCCCTCGGCTTCGAGCCGCACAGCGACTTCGCCGAGACAGCCGGGCACCTCGGCCCGTGGACCGAGACGTCGGCCATCACGTTCGGCCAAGACGGCGTGCCGCTGTTCGTGCAGGGGCCCCACGACAACCCGCTGGCGACGATCCGCACCTTGACCCGAACAGTCGGTGAGGGCAACTTCCACCACATCGCCACCGCGGGGCAATCCATCACGCTTCCGGCCCGCTGAGCAGGAGCCTGGCGGCGCCCTGCCGTCCTGCTCGCGCCGACCACGCCGCGGTGATCCCGCGAGAAGCACGTCAGCGTCCTGTCCGGGGTGCTGGTGTGCTTCTTGGGAAGGATCATCCGGGCCGGGTGCCACTTCGGCAATGAGCCAGGCCGCGGTGGACCCAGCTCGTGCCGCACCGTTCACGGGCGTGCTTGGCGTGAACTCGTTCGCTCCGCCGTACGCCAACCGATCTCGCACACGGATCCTCCCAACCAGGCGCGTCAGCCCGGCCGTGATCTTGCGTACGGGTAGTCTCAGGATGCCATTGGGAGGAGGTGGACCATGGCAGTCGATCCGTATCGGACACCGCTGCTGACCGCACGGGAGACCGCGCGGTACCTCAAGATGCCCGAGAGCACCCTCAACATCTGGCTCGCCTCACCAGCCGAGCAACCGCTCGTGCACGCCGTTCGCCCAGAGCGACGTGGCTGGCCACGCGTGCCCTTTGTCGGCATCGTCGAAGCCCACGTGCTCCGCGCACTGCGCGAATCAGGCATGCCTATGAACGACATTCGCAACGCCGCCACGATCGTGCGCAACGAGTTCAACGACCCCTACGCCCTGGCCACGCGACGCATCGCCACCGACGGGGTCGAAGTCTTCGTCCGCCTCGCCGACAAGTCCTTGGTCCGAGCCCGCGACCACCAGCACGCCATCAAGGAGGTCCTCGAGGACTACCTCCGCCACGTCGACTGGGACGAGACCGGAACCCCGATCCGGCTCCGACTGCCCGACTACCCAGCAGGCGCCGAGGTCGTCATCGACCCTCGATTCGGATGGGGCACCCCAGTGCTTGCGCAGAACAAGGTGAAGGTCGAAGACGTCGTCGCCCTCTGGCGCACGGGCGAGCCGATCACCGCCGTCGCCGAGGAGTACAACCTTGCCGAGAACGTCGTCGAGGACGTCCTCCGACAGGCCGCTTGAGTTCTTCTTCGACCGCAGTCTGGGGAAGATCTCGGCACAGCGGCTGCGCGACGCCGGCCACACCGTCCACCTCATCGCCGACTTCTACCCCGACGACGCGCAACAGGTCGGCGATTCCGAATGGATCGCCGAAGGCTGTCGCCGCGGCTGGACCCTACTGACGAAGGACCAGCGCATCCGCTACCGCACCTACGAACTCGCCGCCCTCGACAGCGGCCACCTCTTCTGCCTCGCCGACGGCAACGCAACCCTCGACATCATCGCCCAGCGCTTCCTGAAAGCCATGCCCGCCATCCACCGCGCCGTACACCGCACGAACGTCGGGTTCTGGCACGTCCATGAAGGCGGCCGCATCACCAAGATGTGGCCATAACCGACTCCAACCCACTGTCGGGACGACAGGATTTGAACTTGCGACCCCTTGACCCCCAGAACTGAATTCGGGCGCAGCCTCATCGAGACAGAGGGCAGAAGGCGGACTTGCAGGCAGCCATCGACCGTCAGTACGTTGGGTACGTGAACACCTGCCTTGTGCAGGTATGCGACGTTTCCGTGTCCGAGTCCCCCCTCCGACTCGAACTCTCACGTCCGCCGTCCGTGGATGGGAAAGGACCAGCGCAGACTGCTATGCGGCTGGATTGCGCATCCCCGGTCCGGAGACGCCGTCAACCCGTCAGTTCGCTCCCTCCGGAAGCGTGAACGGGTCGGGCACCGGCGACCGCCGCTTTGCACCGCGCTCCCCGGCCGCAGCCGCGACCTGCGCCGCGCGCTGCTTAAACGCCTCGAACACGTCGCCAGGGATGCGGCCGCGCTCCGATACCTCGAAGCCGTTCGCCCTGGCCCACTTCCTCACGGCGCCCGCCTGCTCACGGTCGTAGAAACTGCGACGCGCAGCGCCCGATCGGGCGGGCCTGCGGACGCGGCCGACGCGACGCGCCGACGCGACGAACGCAGCCAGACCTTCCCGAAGCCGGAAAGCATTCTCCTGCGACAGGCCGATCTCGTACTCCCGACCATCGACGGCAAAGCAAACCGTCTCAACGGCCTCGGATCCGTCGACGTCGTCAACGAGTCGAGTTTCAAGCTTCTGCGCCACGTCTCACTTCCACTAGTTCAACAGTCATCGCCGATCATCGACTCAACAGCCCCAGGATACCAGAATGTACCAGGCGCACCTGAGCCGACTGCACACCCGGTGGTCCTGATGCGTGGCGTCCAGCTGTCCACCTTGGCGAATCCCTGGTCCACCATGGCCAGCAAAGAATACTGGACAGCGTTCCGCATGCCAGCATCGCGCGGCCACAGCACATGTTAGCTCAGGGCGGGGTCTCACATCGGTATTGCTGGTTGCCGCGGGGCGACCACGCGTGCCACCACCCACCGACCACGAATCGACCGCCCTCCTGAGGTCGATGAACTCCTCAGCGAGACTCACGAACAACCCGGACCCGCGGAACAGCAACGCACCCGAAGTCGGCTCCGACCACGGAGGGCGCCGGCTGCGGTGATGTCGCCCGTCGGCCCGGCGGCAACGAGTCCTCGCAGTAGGCGGCGCTTGGTGCGGCATCGTCGACTCGGTCACCACGGAAAGACCACCACACAATGAGGTGATCTCAGCAAGAAGTGCGTAGCTGGAGTTGTTCGATGTGGGTGAGGACGAGCGCTGCTTTGACGTAGGCGCCGATTCTGCGGGGGCTGGCGGTGATGCGGCGCAGTGCTCGCCAGCGGCC
>NZ_JAHKRK010000297.1 GCF_019396355.1 Pseudonocardia nigra | reverse complement strand
GCCTCCTCGGCGGCCAGATCGGCCAGCCGGTCGAGGGCAGGCTTCAACGACGATACTGTGGACACGAGCGCGACCCCCGGGACGATCTTCGGCTTCAACACCTGAAAGATCACCAGGGGTCGCGCTCGCCCCTCACACCGGCCCCTCAAACGAGTCCACCACCAGGGGCAAAACCGACATCAGACCCAAACGGCAAGAACGCCGGGGCCCTGCGCTCGACGCGAGTTATTCCCGACGGACTCCGGCGCGCCGTGACCGCCCGGGACCGGGGATGCGCGCACCCGGGATGTAACCGAACCCCGTCCTGGTGCGAAATTCACCACGTCCTCGAATGGGAGCACGACGGGCACACCGAGCTGAACAACCTGGTGATGCTGTGCAGAATGCACCACCGGCTGATCCATTATTCCGGGTGGATCATCCGGATCGCGGACGGGTCGCCGGAGTTCATCCCCCGAAATGGGTGGATCCGGAGCAGAAGCCTCGACGGAATGTGCTCAGGAATCCTCGGTAGCCTCGGACGAGGCCAGCCGGGCTGCGACCACGGCCGTCCACAGCACCAGCGCATCGCGCGGGTCGGAGGGGCGGCGGCCGGTGAGCTCGCTGACGCGGCGGAGCCGGTAGCGCACGGTGTTGGGGTGCACGAACAAGGCGCGGGCGCACGACTCGAGCCCACCGCCGCCCTCCAGGTACGTCGCCAGCGTGTGGAGCACCTCGCCGCCCGCCGACTCCAGCGGGGTGACGATCGAGTCCACCAGCCTGCGGTGCGCGGCAGGGTCGCCGGCCAGTGCGCGTTCGGGCAGCAGGTCGTCGGCGAGCACGGGGCGGGGTGCGCCCGGCCGGCCCGGGGCTGCGCGCAGGCCGGCGAGCGCAGCGCGGGCGCTGGTGGGTGCGGCGGTGAGATCGGCCGCGAGCGGGCCGACGACCACCGGTCCCGGGCCGAACGCCTCCACGACCGTGCCGATGTCGCCGCCCGTGTCGACGCCGGGCGGCTCCGACAGCAACACCACGAGCCTGCTGCCCTGCACCCCGACCAGCACCGACTGGCCCGAACGGTCGGCCTCACGGCGCACGTCGCCGAGCAGGTCTCGGGCGTCGGGAGCCGGGGTGCCGACGACGACCCGCAGCGGGTCGCCGGGATCCCAGCCCAGCGCGGACGCACGCGACACCAGCGCATCGGCGTCCTGGGGGCCGCGCACGACCGCATCCACGACGAGCGCCTCGAGCCGGGCGTCCCAGGCCCCCCGCGTCTCCGCCTCGCCCGCGTACACCGTGGCGGCGGCGAACGCGATCTCACGGCCGAACCGCAGCACGCCCTCCACCAGCGCGCGGTGCTCGGCGTCGTCGGCCGCCAGCGGCGGCAGGTGCTGCTCGAACACCTCAGTGGCGATGCGCACGAGGCCGACGGTCTGGGAGAGGCTCAGTCTGCGGGCGAGGTCGCGCGGCGCGATGCGGAACGCCTCCGCGGTGAGCCGGATCGACTCACCCCGCGCGCCGAGCCACGCCACGAAGTTCGCCACGCCGGTCTGGGTGACCAGCATGACGCCGGACCGCTGCGCGGCCGGGAGCCGGGCGAACCACGGCTGGCTGCGTTCCATCGCGGCCAGGCACGCTGCGGCGAGATCGCCCGCGGCGAGCTCCAGCTTCCGCAGCGTGGCGGGGGAGACCGCGGCCGGCGCCTGCCTCGGGCCGGGCCCGTCGCTCGTCACGTTCGGCAGCATGACACGAGCAACCGCGGCACCGGGCGGGGAACGGCCGTCGGACGGCCGCCCCGGTGCGCGGGAGCTCGGGTCGCTGCGGTACGACCGGCGTCGCGGTCAGCCGAGGGGAGTGACCTTGGTGGCCTGCGGACCCTTCTGGCCCTGCTCGATGTCGAACGACACGCGCTGGCCCTCGTCGAGGCTCTTGTACCCGTTGGTCTGGATCGCCGAGTAGTGCACGAACACGTCCGCGCCACCACCGTCAGGAGCGAGGAAGCCGTAGCCCTTCTCGCTGTTGAACCACTTGACGGTGCCCTCTGCCATTCTTGCTCTCCTCGTACCGTTCGCCGAGGCACTCGCCCCCGGCATCGCGCCGCCCGAGTGCGATGGTCCGCGTCCCGGCCGGGACCCCGTTCGCTCTTCCCGCGAGGTCGGGGTCGGGGCGGAGCGTATCGCGGTTCGGCCGCCCTGCCGAGACCCAATAACCTGCGTGTTCGTCCCGGAGGGCCGTCGAACGGCCCGTCCGGGCGGCACTTCCACCCGAGAGGTCGACGTGGAAGTGCCGCCCGTGGGACCGGTCAGGCCACCCCGGAATCCGACGTCTGGGGGCCGGCCGCCTGCGGGTCGTCCAACTTGTACTTCGCGGCCGCCTCGGTCACCGCACCGCGGTCGAACTCCCCGCGCGCGGCGAGGGTCTCCAGCGCCGCGACGGTGATGCTCTCCGCGTCCACGTTGAAGTGCCTGCGCACGGCGGGACGGGTGTCGGAGAGGCCGAAGCCGTCCGTGCCCAGCGTCGTGTACTCGGCAGGCACCCACTCGCGGATCAGGTCGGGCACCGCCCGCATCCAGTCCGACACGGCGACGACGGGCGCGTCCGTGCCGCCGAGCACGCGCGTCACGTACGGCTCACGCGCCTCCTCGTCCGGGTGCACCAGGTTGTGCTGGGCGCACTCGACGCCGTCGCGGCGCAGCTCGCCCCACGACGTCACCGACCACACCTCGGCGCCGACACCCCACTGCTCGGCCAGCATGTCGCGCGCCTGCAGCGCCCACGGCATCGAGACGCCCGACGCGAGCAGCCGGACCTGCGGTCCGTCGGTCCGCGGGCTCTCCGCGTACCGGTAGATCCCGCGGAGCACGCCGTCGACGTCGAGGTTCTCCGGCTCGGCTGGCTGCACGTACGGCTCGTTGTAGACCGTGAGGTAGTAGATCAGGTTCTCGCCCTCGAGGACGTCGGAGCCCTCGCCGTACATCCGGCGGAGCGCGTCCTTGACGATGTGCGCCACCTCGAACGAGAACGCCGGGTCGTACGCCAGCACGGCCGGGTTGGTGGCCGCCAGCAGCAGCGAGTGCCCGTCGTTGTGCTGCAGGCCCTCCCCGGTCAGGGTCGTCCGGCCCGCCGTGGCGCCGATGAGGAACCCGCGGGTCATCTGGTCTGCTGCGGCCCAGATCGAGTCACCCGTGCGCTGGAAGCCGAACATCGAGTAGAAGACGTAGACCGGGATCATCGGTTCGCCGTGGGTGGCGTACGACGTGCCCGCCGCGGTGAACGAGCCCACCGAGCCGGCCTCGTTGATCCCCTCGTGCAGCAGCTGGCCCTGCTCGCTCTCGCGGTAGGCGAGCATGAGCGACGCGTCCACGGACGTGTACTGCTGCCCGTTCGGGTTGTAGATCTTCTGCGTCGGGAACATCGAGTCCATCCCGAACGTGCGCGCCTCGTCCGGGATGATCGGCACGAACCGGCCGCCGATCTCCTTGTCCTTGACCAGCTCGCGCAGCAACCGGACGAACGCCATGGTGGTGGCGACCTCCTGCTTGCCCGAGCCCTTGCGGACGGCGTCGTAGACCTTGTCGCCGGGCAGCACGAGCGGCTTCGCCGTGACCCGGCGCGAGGGCAGCGGGCCACCCAGCGCACGCCGGCGCTCCCGCATGTACTGCAGCTCCGGCGAGTCCTCACCCGGGTGGTAGTACGGAGGCAGGTACGGGTCGCGCTCGAGCTCGGCGTCGGAGATCGGGATGCGCTGCGAGTCGCGGAATTCCTTGAGGTCGTCCAGCGACAGCTTCTTCATCTGGTGGGTCGCGTTGCGGCCCGCGAAGTGCGAGCCGAGCCCGTAGCCCTTGATCGTCTTCGCCAGGATGACGGTGGGCTGCCCGGTGTTCTCCAGCGCCGCCGCGTAGGCCGCGTGCACCTTGCGATAGTCGTGGCCGCCGCGCTTGAGGTTCCAGATCTGCTCGTCGGTCATCGGGTCGACGAGGGCCTTCGTGCGCGGGTCCCGCCCGAAGAAGTGCTCGCGGACGTAGCCGCCGTCGTTGGCCTTGTAGGTCTGGTAGTCGCCGTCCGGCGTCTGGTTCATCAGGTTGATCAGAGCGCCGTCGCGGTCGGCGTGCAGCAGCGCGTCCCACTCCCGGCCCCAGATCACCTTGATGACGTTCCAGCCCGCGCCGCGGAAGAACGACTCCAGCTCCTGGATGATCTTCCCGTTGCCGCGCACCGGGCCGTCGAGCCGCTGCAGGTTGCAGTTCACGACGAACGTGAGGTTGTCCAGGCCCTCGGTGGCCGCCACGTGGATCAGCCCGCGCGACTCCGGCTCGTCCATCTCGCCGTCGCCGAGGAACGCCCACACGTGCTGGTCGGACGTGTCCTTGATGCCGCGGTCGCGCAGGTACCGGTTGAACCGCGCCTGCATGATCGCGTTCATCGGGCCGAGCCCCATCGACACCGTGGGGAACTCCCAGAAGTCCGGCATCAGCCGCGGGTGGGGGTACGACGGCAGGCCGTGCCCCGGGCCGCCGTGCGACAGCTCCTGGCGGAACCCGTCGAGGCGGTCCTCGGTGAGCCGCCCTTCCAGATAGGCACGGGCGTAGACGCCCGGGGAGGCGTGGCCCTGGATGTAGATCTGGTCACCCCCACCCGGGTGATCCTTGCCCCGGAAGAAGTGGTTGAAGCCGACCTCGTAGAGGGTGGCCGAGGAGGCGTAGGACGAGATGTGCCCGCCCACGCCGATCCCCGGACGCTGGGCGCGGTGCACCGTCATCGCGGCGTTCCACCGGATCCAGCGCCGGTAGGCCCGCTCGGCCTCCTCGTCGCCGGGGAACCACGGCTCCCGGTCCGTCGGGATCGTGTTGACGTAGTCCGTGCTGGTCAGGGACGGGACGCCGACGTGGCGCTCCCGGGCGAGCTGCAGCATGCGCAGCATCAGGTAGCGAGCACGCTGCTGCCCTGCCGCGTCCAGGACGGCGTCGAAGGATTCCAGCCACTCGCTGGTCTCCTCGGGGTCGATGTCCGGCAGGTGCGCGGCGAGCCCGTCGCGGATGACGTGCACGCGCTGCGGCCCAGAACTGGGTGCCTGGGTGCTGCCGTCGGGGGTCTGGCCGGTCAAGGGATCTCCCTGCATGGCTTGAGCTGAGTAGATGTCGGGGCCATCCCCTATCGTGCCCCTCGCCGCTCGATCTCGTAACGAGTGGTTGCGCGCCGGTCTGTCGTCATGTTCGGATTCCGCAACCGAGAAGCAGCCTGCGCGGGGTACACCCGGGCAGAACCGAGGAAAAGAGGTACACGCGTGGTCGCCGCGGATGATGCCGGACGCACGTCCGACATCGCGGGCAAGCTCGGCGTCGAGCCGGGCATGGTCGTCCAGGAACTCGGTTGGGACTCCGACGTCGACGAGGCGGTGCGCGATGCCGTCGAGGAGAGAGCCGGGGACGAACTGCTCGATGAGGACGCCGACGATGTCGTCGACCTCGTACTCATGTGGTGGCGCGACGGCGACGGCGATCTCGTCGACGCACTCGTCGACGCCATCGGTCCCCTCGCCGACAACGGCGTCATTTGGGTGCTCACCCCGAAGACGGGCAAGCCGGGGCACGTCGAGCCGAGCGAGATCGCCGAGGCGGCGCCCACCGCCGGTCTGTCCCAGACCTCGAACGTCAGCGTGAGCGAACAGTGGGCGGGAGCGCGGCTGGTGGCGCCGAAGGCGGCCAAGTCGAAGCGGTGAACCCGGTGGTGGCTCACCAGCGGTGACGCAGACGGTCGCCCAGCGGGCGACCGTCCGGGTCGTACAGGAGCCGGTAGAGCGGCACCGCCCACAGCCGGGTCCGGACGGGCAGCCGTTCGGGCCGGTGGTGGCGGATCCGACCCGCCGGACGGGGGCCCACGCGTCCCCCGCGGTGCCAGGCGTCCAGTGCGTCCGCCGCCGCGTCCATGGCGCGCACGGCCGATCCGGGGTCCACGAGGTCCGCGTCGTCGCCCGGTGCGCGGTCGAGGTGCTCGCGCATCAGCTCGAGGCGCAGGTCACGGGCGAACGCGCGGGCGCCCTCGCCCTGCCCGCCGGGGTCGGTGGGCTCCCGTTCGTCCCGGGTCCCGTCGAGCACGGCCACCGACAGCTCGCTGTCGTGGCTCCACGAGCGGCGGTTGAGGTTGGCGCTGCCCACGCACGCCCAGGTGTCGTCCATGACGGCCACCTTCGCGTGCACGTACACCGGTGTGCCCTCGTGGTTCTCCAGGTCGAAGACGTGGACCCGATCGGGGGCGGCCCTGCGGCACAGCTCGACCGCCTGGATCCGGCCGACCTGGTTGGGCGGCAGCGCGAACCTGCCGTCCACGTCCGGGTGCCGGGGCACGACCACGACGATGTGCAGCCGCGGGTTGCGGCGCAGCGCGGTGGCGAGGAGCCGGGCGACGTCCGGGGACCACATGTGCTGGTCCTCCAGGTAGACGATGCGCTGAGCACGCGCGAGCGCCTTCGCGTAGCCCCGCGCGACCGACCGCTCGCCCCGCGGCGCGTACGGCGTGCGCGGGAGGACGGCCGGATAGGTGCGCAGCACCTGCAGCGCGCAGGCGCCCGCCGGTCGGGGGTCGGGCGGTCGGGGAGGCATCGGGTCCGCGCTGAGGTCGACGCGCCGCAGCTTGTCCTTCAGCCAGGACACCGGGTTCTCGCTGTCGAGGGAGCGCGGGTCCGCCCACCGCTCCCGGAACAACGCGTCCAGCATGCCGACGACCGGCCCGCGCAGCTCGAGCTGGACGTCGTGCCACGCCGGGGTGTCGCCGTACTCCGCGGCCATCGGGAGCCCCTGCGGGTCGCCGAGGTGCCGGGCGTCGTCGCGCCGCGAGTGGCACAGGTCGATTCCCCCGGCGAACGCGACGTCACGGTCGGGGTCGCCCGCGTGCCGGATCACGACCAGCTTCTGGTGGTGCGAGCCGGCGCGGCGCACCCGCTGGTCGAGCAACACCTCGCCGCCCGCCGCGTTCACCGCGTCCCCGAGCTGCTGGTTCTGCTCCTCGCTGTAGGAAAAGTCGTCGTGGTGCGAGCGCCACATCAGGCCCTTCACCACGACGCCGCGGCGGGCGGCGTCGCCGAACAGCTCGCCCACCGTCGGTCCGTCCGGGCACAGCCGCTCGTCGGCGTCGCCGCGCCAGTCGGTGAAGAGCAGGTGGTCGTCCCGGCGGAGTGCCTGCACCTCCTCCACGAGCCGCGCGAAGTAGGCCGCGCCGTGGACGTGCGCGACGACGGCGTTCCCGTCCGACCACGACGGCAGGCGGTAGGCCGCGTTGCCGCGCTCGGCCGCCGTCAGGAACCAGTCCTCCACCCGCATCCCCACCTCCGCGTGGTGTGTGGCACGTGACCCTAGTGTCTCGTGTCCGAAGTCTTTTGACGCTGCGCTTTGGCCAGGATGGCCTCGGCGTCCTTGGTCCAGATGAACGGTTCACAGCGCTCGTTCCATGCGTCGATGAAGCGGCGGATGGCGGCGAT
>NZ_JAHKRK010000296.1 GCF_019396355.1 Pseudonocardia nigra | reverse complement strand
ACTGCCGCTCTTCCGGGGGAACCTCCGACTGGATCGTCAAGCACAGATCCACGAGCTCTTCCTGGTGCAGGCCAGTGGTATGATACAACGCGACGGTCCGTTCACGTGGGCTTGTGTTGGCAAACCCGTTCTCGCGTGAATCGGACCGTCACTCGTTTGTCGACACGCGCAAGTTGATCTCAGAACCGTAACGAAACGCTTCGCTGAATAACCCTCGGATGTACCGCCTTCGGCGGGGGCCTGTCGGCCCTTAGAGCCCTGTGTCAACCTCTGGCCGGTCAGCGGTTGGCGACTCCGTCGAGACGAAGTTCGTTCGACTCGTCGCGGTGGGCGCCGGTCGTGCCGACATGCTTGTCGCTGATCGTTGTGCCATTGCGGATGACGTGGACGAGCGCCATCGCGTGGCCGCGCCCGAGGTTGTAGTCCTCCTTCAACCAGGCGATGATCTCGGCGGGTTTGGTGGTGCTGTCGAAGCCGCGCTCGTGCGCCTCGGCCACGAGCTGGGCGGGGATCTTGCCGGTCTTCTCCTCGATCTTGTCGAGGTAGGCCTGGAACGACATGGCTTCTCCAACCGGTGCGAGTTGTGTGGTGTTGTGGTGGTGACCACGCGGTTCCACCTAACTCATCGATCTGGCGCGCGCCGTCCGGCTGGTGGTTGGTCAGTCGCGGCGTGCGGCGGTGGTGGGTCTGTCCTCGGTCGGCGGTGTGCCGGGCAGAACTTCGTCGCGCCGACGCGAGGAGCCGATCACCCGGCCCCAGGTGTGCCCGTTGCTGCATTGACGGCACCGGCCCTGGCCGGCCGGCTCCTTCCGGGGGCCGGGCGCTGCCCGGACCCGGCCTCGCTCGGAGAGCCCCGATCCGATCTCGACGCGGCCTGGTTGTGACGTCGGCAGGGTGGCGACGAGCAGCTGCAGCGCGCGGTGCCGGTCGGGGGCGTAGGGCTGGTGGTCCTGCCGCAAAGCCCGACTAACACGCGGGCCAGGTGGGCGTGCAGCACGGCGGGTTCGGTGCGGCCGGTGTAGTGGTTGCGCCGCAGCCAGGTCCCGAAGCGGGAGGGGGTGGGCAAGTCGCGGATCCGGGCGTGTCACGCGAACGGTGTAAGCCGCGGGTGAGCCAAGATCGACCACTGTGATCAACACAGCGGTCGGGAAGGACACCACGTGAGCAAGAACCAGTCCGACCCCGATGCGGAGACCGCGGCGGCCCGCCGGCTCGCTGAGGCGCTCGACCCGTCGGCGATCGACGCTCTGCTCGCCGATGCGCAGGCCGCCGGAACTCCGATCGACGGCGTCGACGGGCTGCTCAACCAGATGAGCAAGGCCGTGCTCGAACGGGCGTTGCAGGCCGAGATGACCCACCATCTGGGCTACGAGCGCGACGACCCGGCAGGTGCTGGCACCGGCAATTCCCGTAATGGCAGCTCGACGAAGACGGTATCGACCACGAACGGGCCGGTCACCATCACTGTGCCGCGCGATCGGAACGGCGAGTTCGAGCCGAAGATCGTGCCGAAACGCGCACGCCGAGTCGGACAGATCGACGAGCTTGTGCTGGCGAAGTTCTGGGCCGGGGTGTGCGCCGAGCTGCGCAACCGCGGCGTGCGTGAAGTGCTCATCGTCTACTGTGACGGGTTGACCGGGTTCCCGGAGGCGATCGAGGCGACGCGAACATCAACTGGGCCGCAGAGCATCGTGCAGACCTGCACGGTGCACCTGATCCGGGCGGCGATGCGGTTCGTGTCCTACCAAGACCGCAAGCGCGTCGCCGCGGCACTGCGGCCGATCTACACCGCCCCCACCGACGAGGCCGCCCGTCTCGAGCTGGACCGGCTCGGCGACGGGTGCCGCGTCGCGCTCGTGCTCGAGCCCGTCCGGGCGGTGGTCATCGCCGACGATCGCGCGAATCGCGTCCATGTGTGGTGGCGCTCCCCGACGACCTCGCGGCCGAACCACCCGTTCCGCGTCCAGACGGGGAACGGGGACATGCCGGCGATGAGGCCTGATGTCGGCTCGGCGGTCGTAACGTTCGGCGGGTGACCTCTTCGCGGAGGTATTCAGCGACGCGTTCCCGGACCGGCCTGTCTTCGATGCCTTGCGCGGCAGCAGCTCCCGATCCCTACGAGGTCCCTACGACCATTGATCGGGTTCGGAATTTACTCGTCTAGGTACTGTCGCTGCGCTGATCCGGCGCGAGCGTCGCTCAGCGCAGTCCGGAGCGGACGAAGCCGTCGACGATCCGGCGCTGCAGCACGAGGTAGAGGGCCAGCACCGGGAGGCAGGCGAGTCCGGCGGTGGCCATCATCGGGCCCCAGTCGTTGCCCTCGGTGCCCATGAAGCTGCGCAGCCCGAGTTGCAGTACGGCGTTCGAGCGCTGCAGCACCAGCGCGGGCCAGAAGTACTCGTTCCAGGCGTTGACGAACAGCAGGACGCCGAGCGCGGCCAGCGCGGGCCCCAGGTTCGGTACGACGACCGACCAGAGCGTCGCCCAGGAGCCGCGGCCGTCCATGCGGGCGGCGTCGAGCAGGTCCCGGGGGATGCTGCGGACGTGCTGGCGCAGCAGGATCACCGCGAGCGCCGAGCAGAGGTTCGGCAGGATCACGCCGGCGATGGTGTTGAGCGTCCCGAGCTGGTTGAGCAGGACGTAGTTGGGCAGCATCGTGACCTGGAAGGGGACCAGCCACGTCGCCACGAACAGCAGGTAGAGCGAGCGGGAGAAGCGGAACTGGTAGGCGGCGAAGGCGTAGGCGGCCAGCAGACCGGTCAGGAGCTGGCCGAGGGCGATCATCGCCGCCATCACCGTGGTGTTGACCAGGAGCCGCGGGACGTCGAGAACGGTCCAGGCCCGGGCGTAGCTGGCCAGCGACAGCGGCCAGGGGAACGGGTTGAGCGAGTAGACGTCCTCGGGCGCGCGCAGCGATGTCGCGTAGAGCCAGTAGATCGGCACGATGCAGACGACGCCGAGCAGGCCGAGCACCAGGTGCCCACCAAGCTCTCGGACCCGGGAGCGCGCGCCGACGGGGCCGGGCCTGGGGTCGGGGATCGCGACCGTCGGTGCGCTGCCCACGGGCGCGGCGGGGGATGCGGTCCGGTCCACGCCGGGCCTCCGATCAGGAATCGTGGAACGACAGCCGGTCGGACAGCCGGACGAGGCCCAGCGCGACGACGCCGAAACCGAGGAAGAAGATCATTCCCGCGGCGGCGCCGAGCCCGGCGTCGAAGGACCCGAAGGCGTAGTCCCACAGCAGGTAGTAGACGTTGGTGGTGGCGCCCGACGGGCCGCCGCCGGTGAGCGTGTCGATCAGCGGGAAGCTCCACTGGGCGGCCAGCAGCACGGTCATGAGCACCAGGAACGCGCAGGTGGGGGACAGCAGCGGCAGGGTGATCCAGCGGGTCGTCTGCCAGCGGGTGGCCCCGTCCAGCGCCGCGGCTGCGGAGTACTCCGCGTCGATGCCGGTGAGTCCGGCGGCGACGACGAGCACGGCGAAGCCCAGGACGTGCCAGCCGGTGATCGCGATGATCGCGAACTGCGCGGGGCCGGGTTCCTGCAGCCAGTTCGTCGACGAGCCGAGCACTTGGTTCACCAGGCCGCCGCGGGGGTCGAGCATCCACTGCCACACCGCCGCGCCCGCGACGGGTGCGACGAGCATGGGCGCGAACACGAGCGCCTGGTGGACCGTGGCGGCCCGGCCGGTGACGCGGCGGGCCAGCAGCCCGACGACCACCGGTACGACCAGGGTGAACGGGAGCAGGCCGAGGATCAGCACGACCGTCCGCCCGATCGACGCCCCGAAGTCGGGGAGGGTGAACAGCCGCACGTAGTTGTCCAGGCCGACGGGCTCCGCCGGGCTCGTGGGCAGCAGGTTCCACGAGTACAGCGACAGCTCCGCGGTGCGGACCAGCGGCCCGTACACCCACACCGCGAGCAGGACCAGCCCGGGGGCCAGGTAGAGGTACGGCGGCGCCGCCCGCAGAAGGCGGCGCCACCGCGACTCCCGCACCGGTGCGGGGGCCTCGACCACGGCGGGCGCGGGGACCTCGACGAACACCGGTCAGACCTCCGCCGGGATCCGGGCCAGCATCCACGCCACGCGCTCACCGGCGTCGACGTCGTAGACGGGCTCGCCGGCGAGCGGGACGGCGGTGGCGACCGCGGTCCCGCCGACCAGGTCGATCCGGCTCAGCGCGGGCCCCGTCACCCCGCGCAGCCGCCCGGCGGGCGGAAGCGCGTCCACGCGGTACGCGGTGGCGGGCGCGATCCAGACGGGGATGCCGGCGAGCGCACCCGCACCCGCGTAGTGCGCGTGCCCGCAGACGATCATGCGGACGTCGGTGCCGTCGACCGCGGCCGCGAGCCGTTCGGCGCCGCGCAGGCGGAGCAGGTCGACCGACGGCACCGGCGACGGCAGCGGCGGGTGGTGCAGCACCAGCACGCTGCCCTGCGGAGCCGGGGTGGCGAGCGCGGCGGCCAGCCGGGTGAGCTGCGCGTCGGTCAGCTCGCCGTGGTGGTGCCCGGGCACGGTGGTGTCGAGGACGGCGACGCGCAGCCCGTCGAGGTGATGCACGGCGTCGCACGGGTCGTGCCCGCCGGGCAGCCCGAACGCCGCGCGGAACGCGCCGCGTTCGTCGTGGTTGCCCATGACCGGGACGACCGCGGCGTCGATCCGCCCGGCCACCGGCTCGACGGTGTCGCGCAGCAGCCGGTAGGCCGCGGGGTCGTCGGCGGTGAGGTCCCCGGCCAGCACGATCGCGTCGGGCCGGGCGCCCGCCTCGACGACGGCGAGCGCGGCCCGCAGATCGGCGGCCGAGTCCGGGTCGGCGGTCAGGTGGGTGTCGGTGATCGTGACGAGCACCCGCCGCCGCTCGTCGGGCATCACCCCTCCTCCCCGGCGGGCAGCAGGGCGTGCCGCGCTCCCGGGCCTCGGTCAGCGTGGCCTGGGCGTCGGCGCCTTGGAGGACGACCCGCTCGACCGCGTCCATCATGCCGTCGCGGATCTGTAGGTAGTCGTCACCGGCATGGAGACCCACGGCTCCATCCGGCCGAGCTGGTCGACGTTGATCCGGACCGACGAGTTCTGCGCGGCCCACTCCTGCAGCGCGCCGCCCTCGCCGACGAGGTCGCTGCGCAGCGGGAGGTAGCCGATGTTCTGCGCGATGAGCGTGTAGGCGACGTCGCTGGTGAGGAACGCGACGAGCTCCCATGCCGCGCGCTGCTTCGCGGGGTCGTCGGCCAGGACGAACAGGGCGGCGCCGGAGTTGGTGGGGACGGCGGGCGTGTCGCCGAACGACGGGGTGGCCGCGGCGCCGAGCTCCCAGCCCGCACCCGCCGCTCCCTTGCGGAACATGCCCTCCACGGAGCTGGACTCGAGGAGCATGCCCAGCTCGCCGCGGGCGAAGGCCTCGACGGCCTGTTGCTGGGTGTACTTGGGCATCGCGCCCGAGGTCACCATGTCCTGCAACATCCGCACGGCCTCGACCGCGGCGGGCTCGTCGTAGGTGAGGCGGGTGCGATCCTCGGACAGCACCCGGCCGCCGTTCGAGCGGATGATGCTCTGCAGGCACCAGTCCTTCGCCACCGTCGTGACGCAGTCGACGTAGGCGCCCTCGCGGCCCGTCGCGGCGCGGATGCGCTCGGCTGCGGCCTGGACCTCGGCCCACGTGGACGGGGGGTCGGCCGGGTCGAGCCCGGCGGCGGTGAACAGCAAGGCGTTGAAGTAGAGCATCGGCGTGGACAGCACGAACGGAATGCCGTAGGTGGAGCCGTCGAGGATGCCGAGGGCGGCGGCGGCGGGGGCGTAGGGGTGTTCCCCGCCGAGGTGGGCCGCGACCGTCTCGGCACCGACGAGGTCGTCGAGGGGCTTCGCTCCGAGCTGGTGCACCGTGAAGCCGAGGTCGGAGAAGCCGAGCTGGGCGACATCGGGGGCGTTTCCGGTGGCGGCCTGGGTCTGCACGCTCGAGACGGCGTCGGCGGCCGGGTTGGCGCTGGTGCCCTGGGGCTTCTGGGCGGTGACGGTGATGTTCGGGTGCTCGGCGTGGAACTGGTCGATCAGCGCCGTGAACGTGTCGGTCCACGCGCCTGCCTGCCCGAAGTTGTAGCTCTCGAACGTGATCGCGACCTGCTGGCCGGGGGCCAGCTCGGGCGCACGGGAGGTGGAGGCGCCCTGCGGGGCCGAGCCGCCCACGCCGCAGCCGGCGAGCAGCAGGGCGGCGGCGCCGGTGAGGGCTGCCGCGAGTCGGGTGGTGCGCAACGAGTGCTCCTAGGGAGGGAGGGTCAGGCCGGGACCGGGGTGGACTCGGCGGACCGTCGGACGAGGCGGCGCCCGCGCGACGGGTCGAACAGGTGCACGCGATCGGGGTCGCAGTGCAGGGCGACGGCATCGCCGACGGCGAGGCCGAGCGGCCGGGGCCCGCGCACCGCCAGGCGCGCGTCCCCGATCAGGCAGTGGGCGACCTCCTCGCCGCCGAGGTTCTCGACCAGCCGGACGACCCCGCGCAGCTCCGGTTGCCCGAGGGGCGCGGGGCCGATCTGCAGGTGCTCGGGCCGGACGCCGAACAGGACCTGCCGGCCCGCGGGGTCGTCGGCGAGGTCGACCGGCCCGAGCGGCGCGTCGAGGCCGTCGCCGACGGCCCGCAGGAGGCCGCCGTCGGACCGCAGCTCGGCGGTCAGCAGGCCCATGGCGGGGGACCCGAGGAAGCGCGCGACGAACACCGACGCGGGTGCGTCGTAGACCTCCTCCGGGGTGCCGACCTGCTCGAGGCGCCCGCGGTCCAGCAGGGCGATCCGGGTGGCCATGGTCATCGCCTCGACCTGGTCGTGGGTGACGTAGAGGAAGGTGGAGCCGAGCCTGCGGTGCAGATCGGTCAGCTCCGCCCGGGTGGCGATGCGCAGGGCGGCGTCCAGGTTGGACAGCGGCTCGTCGAGCAGGAACGCTCCGGGGGCGCGGACCAGGGCCCGGCCCAGCGCGACGCGCTGCCGCTGGCCGCCGGACAGCTCGCGCGGGCGGCGCTCGAGCAGATCGCCCAGCGCGAGGGTGCGAGCGACCTCGACGACGCGCGCGTTGATCTCCGCGCGCCCGCGCCTGCGGGTCCGCAGCGGGAACCCGATGTTCCTCGCGACGGTCAGGTGGGGGTAGAGCGCGTAGCTCTGGAAGACCATCGCGAGGTCGCGGTCCCGCGGCGGGGTGGTGGTGATGTCGCGGCCGTCGAGCAGGATCCGCCCGGCCGACGGCGCGGTGAGGCCGGCGACCATCCGCAGCAGCGTGGACTTGCCGCAGCCGCTGGGGCCGAGCAGCACGAGGAACTCGCCGTCCGCCACGTCGAGGCTGACCCGGTCGACGGCGGTGACGGCCGCGGAACCCGCGCCGAACCGCCGGGTCAGGCCATCGATCTCGATACGGCTCACCAGGGTTCTCCTCGGGGTCGGGGTCGGGGTCGGGGGCGGGGGCGGGGGCGTGTGGGTGTCGGGGTCGCCGGGGCGGGGAGCGCGGCCGGCAGCC
>NZ_JAHKRK010000295.1 GCF_019396355.1 Pseudonocardia nigra | reverse complement strand
CCACTCAGTGACAGTATTGCCACCTTGCTGGCGTCCGCCGGCCGTCCGCCGGCCGGCCGGCCGCCCGCCGTCCGCTGGGCGTCCGCTGGGCTCGCTCAGCGCTCCTTCCGGTACTCCTGCAGCGTCCGCTCGTCCGGCGGGTAGGTGCCACGCAGCGGCGCCCCCGCCTCGATCCGCGCCAGCACGAACTCCTCGAGCCGCTCCTGCTCCACCGCGGCCTCGGCGATCTCCGCGGCCAGGTGCCGGGGCACACAGATCACGCCGTCCCGGTCGCCCACCATGATGTCGCCGGGGTAGACGGCCACCTCGGCGCAGCCGATCGGCACCTGCAGGTCGACGGCGTGGTGCTGCACGAGGTTCGTCGTGGGCGAGGAACCCGCCGCGAACGTCGGCAGCGCCAGGTCGGCGAACCCGGCGCTGTCGCGCACCGACCCGTCGGTGACGATGCCGGCGGCACCCCGGCGCACCAGCCGGGTGGCGAGGATGTGGCCGAGCGACGCCGCCCGCGTCCGGCCCCGCGAGTCGATCACCAGGACGCCGCCGGGCGGCACCGACTCGATCGCCCGGCGCTGCGGGTGGTCGTAGTCCTGGTAGACCGCCAGCACGTCCACGTCCTCACCGGCGGGGATGCAGCGGAGGGTGAACGCCTCGCCGACCATGCGGGTGCTGGCCGGGTTGAGGGCGGTGAGCCCCTGCAGGAACGTGTTGCGCAGGCCGCGGGCCATCAGCTGGGTCGTCAGCGTCGCCGTGCTGGCCGCGCCGAGCGCCGCCAGGGTGCGGGCGTCCACCGCCGCTTCGGTCGTCGTCATCGCGCTTCCCCTCTCAGTAGCCCGCGGCCGGGTCGATCGCGCCGATTAACGGCTCGCCCTCCCGGAACCGGGAGACGTTCTCCTGCACGCGCTCCGCGTACGCCGCCGCCAGGAGCGGCCGGGGGTTGGCCACGTGCGGGGTGACGATCGCGCGCGGGTGCCCCCACAGCGGGTGCCCTGCGGGCAGCGGCTCGGGGTCGGTGACGTCGAGCGCCGCCCCGCCGATGGCGCCGCGGTCGAGCGCGTCCACGAGCGCGTCGGTGTCGACGAGCGAGCCACGCGCCACGTTGACCAGCCACGCACCCGGCCGCATCGCCGCGAGCTGCTCGGCGCCCACGAGGTGCTGCGTCGTCGCGGTCGCCGGGGCCGCGACCACCACGTGGTCGGCCGCGGGCCACACCTCGGCGGTGCGCTCGGCCGGTAGGGTGCGCGCTGCGCCGGGCACCGGGGTGCCGGAGCGGGTCACCGCCAGCACCTCGACGTCGAACGGTGCGAGCAGCCCGATCAGGCTGCGCCCGATGCCGCCGCAGCCGACGATCGCGACCGTGGCCCCGCGCAGCGGGGTGATCGCCCCGCCGATCTCCCGCTTCTGCCACTCGGTCGCCCGGATGCTCGCGGGCAGCTGCCGGGTGCCGGCGAGCAGCAGGGCCAGGGCGTGCTCGGCCACGGTGGGGGCGTAGGCGCCCACCGCCGACGTCCACGTCCGCCGCTCGTCGACCGCGTCCACCCAGCGCTCGACGCCCGCGGAGGGCAGCTGGACCCAGCGCACCCCGATGGGCAGCTCGCGCGGGAAGTTGGTCGGGTCGGAGTCGGTCCAGACGACGGCGTCCGCCTCGCCCAGGGCCGCGACCTGCGCTCCGGCGGCCTCCACGGCCGCGACCAGCTCGTCCCGTGCGGCCGGGCCGATGTGGACCCGCGGCACCGCGTTGCTCGTCATACCCCTCCTCATTTCCAGCAAACGATGGTATACCAGTGCACCAGGATGCCAACCTCACTCGACGACGGCGACGAGGAGACACCATGAGCGACCCCTCCGCCCGCCCCCCGGCGCAGCAGGCCGCAGTGGCACCACCCGCGGACAACTTCCTGGCCTACGTCAAGGCGTTCGGGCCCGGGATCGTCGTCGCGCTGAGCTGGGTCGGCACCGGCGACCTGATCGACAACTCGGTGGCGGGCGGCAACTACGGCTACGCGCTGCTGTGGGTGCCCGCTCTACAACGTGCAGCAGGACCCGCAGCGCGTTGACGAAGACGTGGTCGGCATCGTCCTCGTCGGGATCAACTGGGGCGAGCTGGTGCAGGGCTTCGCCTTCGAGCTGCCGGCCCAGCAGGGCCTGTTCGACTCCGGGCTGGTGGCCTCCAGCATCGTCCTCGCCACGCTCGGCTCGATGGCCAACCTCTTCTACCCCGAGTTCCTGCGGGAGAAGGGCTGGACGACCCCGGCCCACCGCAAGGTCCAGCAGTACGACCTGCTGTTCGGCACGGTCGTGGTGCTGTTCCTGGGCGTGTCGGTGTGGGCGATCGGGGCCGAGGTGCTGTTCGGCGCGCAGGGGGTCAGCGAGGCCTCGGACATCGCCGGGGCGCTCGGCGTGGCCGTCGGACCGTGGTGGCCGGGGTCGCGCTGCTGGCCGCGGTCGGGCTGAGCATGCTGCACCCGACGGGCAGCGCAGGCGCGGGTGAGCGCGTGGCAGCCGGGTTCGCCTCCGGTGTCTTCGGCACGGCGGCCGGCGTGGGCGGGCCCGCGATCAGCCTCGCCTACCGCGGGCGCCCGCCCACCGAGATGCGGGCGACGGTGGGGCTCGCGCTGCTGACCGGCGTCCTGATGTCGCTGGCCGCCGTGGCCGTGGCGGGCAGGCTACACCTGGAGCAGCTTTTCGTGACGCTGCAGCTGCTGCCCGCCGTCGCCGCCGGGCTGTGGGCGAGCCGACGGCTCAACCGATATCTGGACGACCGGTGGCTGCGCCCGACGGTCCTCGTCGCCGCCGCGGCGGGTGGGGTATTCACGATCGTCCTGGCTCTGACCTGAAGGAGACTGCATTCATGACCACCGTCGCCGCCGCCGTGGCGGACCTGTTCGCCGAGGCCGGTGCCCGGCGCTGCTACACCGTCCCCGGCGAGTCGTTCCTCGCGCTGATCGACGAGGTGGCGAACCACCCCGGGCTGCAGCTGGTGTCGGTGCGGCACGAGTCGGGGGCGTCGTTCATGGCGGACGCCGACGCAAAGCTCACCGGGGTGCCGGCGGTGGCTATGGCCAGCCGCGGCCCCGGATCGTCCAACCTCGCCATCGGGGTGCACACCGCGCACCAGGACTCCACACCGATGATCGTGCTGCTCGGCCAGGTCGACTCGGGGCTGCGCGGGCGGGAGTCGTTCCAGGAGGTCGACCTCACCGCGTTCTACGGGCCCATCACGAAGTGGGTGGCCACGCCCGAGCGTGCCGAGGACGTCCCGGCCCTGGTGGCGCGCGGCTGGGAGATCGCGACGAGCGGGCGGCCCGGTCCGGTCGCGATCGCGCTGCCGAGCGACTTCGTCGACGTCGAACTGCCCGACGGTGCCGCGGTGCGCGTCCCGGCGCCCGCGGCCCCCGCCCAGCCCGACCCGGCCGCCGTCGAGGACCTCGCCGCACGGCTGCTCGCCGCCCGCCGGCCCGTCGCGATCGTCGGCGAGGGGGCCCGCCCGGCTCGGGAGGAGCTGGTGCGAGCGGCCGAGCGCTTCGGCATCGGCGTTTGCACGTCGTTCCGCCGCCAGGACACGTTCCCGGTCGACCACCCGCTGTTCCTCGGCCACCTCGGCCTGGCGGTGCCGCCGCAGACCGTGGACGCAGTGGCGGGCGCCGACCTGCTGCTGGTGGTCGGCACCCGGCTCGACGAGATCACCACCCAGCGGTACGCGCTTCCACGGCCCGGTTGCGCGGTCGTGCACATCGGCCGCTACGGCGCGGAGGGGCTCGACGCCGATCCCGCCGCCGCGCTCGCGGCGCTGGCCGCCACGCCGGGCGGGACGCGCGACGGCGACTGGGCCGACGTGCACGCCGCCGTGGACGCGTGGTCGACTCCGACCGTCCCGGGCCGCCCCGAGTCGCGCGGGCACGGGGTGCACCCGGTGGACGTGATCGCAGCGCTGCAGCGCGCCCTGCCCGCGGACGGGGTGGTGACCAACGACGCCGGCAACTTCGCGGCCTTTTTGCACCGCTACTGGCGGTTCCCGGCGACCACCGCGCAGCTCGCCCCGGTGAACGGGGCGATGGGCTACGCCGTGCCCGCCGCGGTGGCCGCCGCGCTCGCCGCGCCGGAGCGGCCCGCCGTCGCCGTCGTCGGGGACGGCGGGGTGCTGATGACCGGCCAGGAGATCGAGACCGCCGTGCGCGTCGGCGCGCCCGTGGTCGTGCTGGTGCTGCAGAACGGCATGTACGGGACGATCGCGATGCACCAGGCCCGCGACATCGGGCGCACCGCCGGTGTCGACATCGGCGACGTCGACCTGGTCCGGTGGGCCGAGGGGCTGGGCGCGGCCGCGTACGGCGTCACCGACGCCGGCGAGCTGGACGACGCCCTGCAGCGGGCGCTGGCCGGGCGGCGGCCCACCGTGGTGGCCGTCCGGACCGACCCGGAGGTGATCTCCCCGGCCGCGCGGCTGGACGACCTGCTGGCCGAGCACGGGGTTACGGTGCCGGCATGAGCGAGCTCGCGAGCGAATCGTCGGCACCGCCCGGTCGCGTCGCCCCCGAGGACCTGCGCAGCCACCGCTGGTTCGGCGTGCGCGACCTGCGCTCGTTCGGCCACCGCTCACGCGCGCGGCAGATGGGTTTCGACGCCGAGGACTACCTGGCCGCCCGGTGATCGGCGTCCTCAACACCTGGAGCGAGCTCAACCCCTGCCACACCCACTTCCGCGACCGGGCCGAGGAGGTCAAGCGCGGGGTGTGGCAGGCGGGCGGGTTCCCGGTGGAGCTGCCGGCAATGTCGCTGTCGGAGCCGTTCCAGAAGCCGACGACGATGCTCTACCGCAACATGCTCGCGATGGAGGCCGAGGAGCTGCTGCGGTCGCACCCGGTGGACGGCGCGGTGCTGATGGGCGGCTGCGACAAGACCACCCCCGGCCTGGTGATGGGCGCGACGAGCATGGGCCTGCCGTTCGTCTTCCTGCCGGCCGGACCGATGCTGCCCGGCCGGTGGGGCGCCGAGGTGCTGGGCAGCGGCTCGGACGCGTGGAAGTACTGGGCACAGAAACGCGCCGGCCGGATCACCGAGCAGGACTGGAACGAGATCGAGAACGGCATCGCCCGCTCGCCCGGACACTGCATGACGATGGGCACCGCCAGCACCATGACCGCGGCCGCCGAGGCGCTCGGCCTCACCCTGCCCGGGGCGTCGTCCGTGCCCGCGGCGTTCTCCGGCCACGCGCGGATGGCGGTCGCCACCGGGCGGCGCATCGTCGACATGGTGTGGCAGGACCTGCGCCCCGCCGAGGTGCTCACGGCCGCGGCGTTCCGCAACGCCGTCACGGTCGTGATGGCGCTCGGCGGCTCGACGAACGCGGTGATCCACCTGGTGGCGATGGCCGGCCGGGCCGGGGTCGACCTGCCGCTGGAGGCGTTCGACGAGATCGCCCGGCGCACACCGGTGCTGGCGAACATCCGGCCGTCGGGCGAGTACCTGATGGCCGACTTCCACGACGCGGGCGGGCTGCGCGCGCTGATGGCGCAGCTGGCGGACCTGCTGGACCTCGACGCGCGCACCGTGGGCGGCGGGACGCTCGGGGAGAACATCGCCGGCGCGGCGGTGCACGACGCCGACATCATCCGGCCCCGCGACCGCGCGCTGTCCCCAGAGGGCGCGCTCGCCGTGCTCCGCGGGAGCCTCGCCCCCGATGGTTGCGTGATCAAGACGACCGCGGCGAGCCCCGAGCTGCTGCAGCACACCGGCCGCGCGGTCGTCTTCGACGACTACGACAACCTCGCCGCCCGGATCGACGCCGACGACCTCGACGTCGACGAGACCTGCGTGCTCGTGCTGCGCGGCGCGGGCCCCCTCGGCGGCCCCGGCATGCCGGAGTGGGGACAGCTGCCGATCCCGAAGAAGCTGCTGCAGCGCGGCGTCACCGACATGGTCCGCATCTCCGACGCGCGCATGAGCGGCACCAGCTACGGCACCTGCGTGCTGCACGTCGCGCCGGAGTCGGCCGCGGGAGGCCCGCTCGCGCTCGTGCGCGACGGCGACCTGATCACGCTGGACGTCCCGGCCAGGCGGCTCGACCTGCTCGTGCCCGACGAGGAGCTGGCGCAGCGCCGGGCCGCGTGGCAGCCGCCGGCACCGCCCGCGGGGCGCGGGTACGGGGCGCTGTTCGCGCAGCACGTCACGCAGGCGAACGAGGGCTGCGACTTCGACTTCCTCGCCGGATCGGGCGCCCCGGAGCCGGCGATCCACTGAGCGCCGGCGACTCACCTGTCAGAAACGGGCGACTCGCGTGTCGGAAACGGGCGACTCGCGGGCTATGTGACGGCGTCGAGGGCGGCCAGGACGTCGGCGACCAGGTCGGCCGGGTCCTCGCACCCGGCGGAGAAGCGCAACATCCCGGGCGCCACGTCGTCGCCCCAGCGCTCCCGTCGATCGGCGGTGCTGCGCAGCCCGCCGAAGCTGGTGGCCGACCCGACCAGCCGCGACGTGGCCAGGAACTGCCCCACCGCGGCCTCCGACGGCAGCGTGAACCGCAGCACCCCGTTCCAGCGACGCATCTGCTTCGCGGCGATCGTGTGGGCGGGGTCGTCGGCGAGGCCGGGCCAGCGGACGTCGGCCACCGCAGGGTGGCCCTGGACCGCCTGCGCCAGCGCCTCGGCGTTGGCCGCCTGCCGGGCCAGCCGCAGGTCCAGGGTGGCCAGGCCGCGGTGGGCGAGCCAGGCCTCCATCGGCCCCGGGATCGCGCCGCCGCGGGAGCGCGCCTCGCGCAGCCGGGCGACGAGCTCGGGGTCCCGAGCGCTGACGTGCCCGAGCACGACGTCGCCGTGCCCGGCCAGCGCCTTGGTGTCGCTCGCGACCGCGAGGTCGGCGCCGAGCTCGAGGGGGCGCTGGCCCAGCGGAGTGGCGGTGGTGTTGTCGACGGCGAGCAGCGCGCCCGCCGCGTGCGCGGCCTCGGCGACCGCGGCGATGTCGGCGACCTCCAACCCCGGGTTGGACGGCGTCTCCAGCAGCACCAGCGCCGCCCCGTCGAGCACGCCGTCGGGCCACGGGCCCGCCGTCGGCACCTTCCGCACCTCGACGCCCAGCGGCGCCAGCTCGCCGTGGGCGAGCGAGCGGGCGAGGTAGTAGCCGTCCGAGGGCAGCACGAGCGCACCGGCGCGGCCGGTCAGGCGCAGCACGGCCGCGATCGCGGCCATCCCGGAGCCGAACACCACGCACTCGCCGCCGTCCAGCGCGCCGATCGCCGACTCCAGCGCCCGCCAGGTGGGGTTGTCGGCACGGCCGTAGAAGTCCGCGGGCGGGGGGTCTGCCGGCAGGCCGAGGTGGAACGTCGAGGACAGCACGGGGCCGGGGTGCACCGGCGCGCCCAGCGGTCCGTCCGAGTGTCCGCCGTGCACGCAGCGGGTGCCGTCTCCTGTCACGGCGGCACCCTACGTGCACGCCGCGGGCGACCCGTCGGCCCGCCGCCGATGCGCCGCCCACATGCCAGCAAGGTGGCCATACTGCCACTGGACGGCAGTATGGCC
>NZ_JAHKRK010000294.1 GCF_019396355.1 Pseudonocardia nigra | reverse complement strand
GGCCCCAAGGGAATCCGTGGAGCGCCGGATGCGGTGAGAGCCGCACGTCCGGTGCGGAGGGCGGGCCGGGGAAACGGGCTGGTCGCAAGACCAGTACCGCGCCCCGGTCCGACCCCTACTTCGCCGCCTGCTGGTCGCAGCCGGCAGGTGGAGCTGAGGGCAGCCTGATCCGGGTGGTGCCGGGGAGGGTGGGAGCAGCCCTGACAAAGCCGGGACGTGCCAGAACTGCCAGATGGCGCGGGCCGCGGCGAGCGTGACGGAGAGGAGTACGCGAGGAACCGGCGTTGTTACGTCCCTCAACGAGTCACCGGCTCGAAACCTGGCGGATCAGGGCCGGAAGCGGTGCGCACCCACCTCGCCTTCGGGCGGGTCGGGGAACTCCTGTGGGCGGTATGACATAGCCGCCCGGGAGGCCACGGGGAAGGTCTGCGGCGTACCCGTGGCGAGGCCGCAGGGACATAGTCGGGCTCCTCCTCCGTCGAGCGAATCGACAGTGAACACGGGAACCGTCCCGGGCTCGCCTGCGCTCCGCGTTGCCGACGCGGCGGGTGGGCTGGGTGCACCGACCACCGATCGGACCGGGTGCGGGGCGGAGCCGCCGTAGTACTCCGAGCCGGGGAGAGCCCGCGCACATGGGGAAGGGCGGCAGCGGATTCGAGAAGGGACGGATGCTGCAATGCCAGGAGACGCGCCGCCGAATGGCGACGCTCCAGACCCGGCGACCCCTGCAGCAAGTGGGCAGGGGTCGTGGGCGCGGGTACGGGGGATGCAGACCAAGCTTCACCGTTGGGCGGTGGCTGATCCCGGTCGCCGGTTCGACGACCTGTTCAACCTGGTGCACGACCCGGCGACGCTGTTGGTGGCATTCGACCGGGTCGCCGGCAACACCGGGGCCCGAACTCCCGGCGTGGACGGCCTACGGGTCGCCGAGGTCGAGGAACACATCGGGGTCCCGGGGTTCTTGGACGACCTGCGCGCCGACCTCAAGTCCGGTGCGTTCCGGCCCCTCCCGGTGCGGGAACGGAAGATCCCCAAAGCGGGCGGGAGCCAGAAGTTGCGGTCCTTGGGGATTCCCACGGTCCGTGACCGGGTCGTGCAGGCGGCGTTGAAGCTGGTGCTGGAACCGATTTTCGAGGCCGACTTCGAGCCGGTCTCCTACGGGTTCCGGCCCCGACGCAGGGCTCAGGACGCGATCGCCGAGATCCACAAGTTCGGCACCCACGGCTACCGGTGGGTGCTGGACGCGGACATTGAGGCGTGTTTCGACACCATCGACCACACCGCCCTGATGGGGCGGGTGCGGGCGCGGGTGGGAGACAAACGAGTTCTGGCGCTGGTCAAGGCGTTCTGCAAGGCCGGGCTGATCTCCGAGCTCGGCGAAGAGCGGGACACTCCGACCGGCACCCCGCAAGGGGGCATCCTGTCCCCGCTCCTGGCCAACATCGCGCTGACGGTGCTCGACGAGCACCTGATGGCGCCCTGGAAGCCTGGCGGGATGATGTCCACCGGTGATCAACGCCGCCGACGCCGAGCGCGCGGGTTGTCGACGTGGCGGCTGGTCCGCTACGCCGACGATTTCGTCGTCCTGGTCCATGGGACCCAGGCTGACACCGAGGCGTTGCGCGAGGAGATCGCCCACGTGCTTGCACCGATCGGTCTTCGGCTCTCACCAGCCAAGACCGCGGTCGTGCACATGAGCGAGGGGTTCGACTTCTTGGGGTTCCGCATCCAGTGGCGCCGCAAGCGTGGCTCGGACAAGTGGCACGTCTACACCTTCATCGCCGACCGGCCCGTCCGGTCGGTGAAGGCCAAGATCCGTGCCCTGACCCACAGGACGTCGCAAGTGAGTCTCAGGTTCGTGCTGATCAGGCTCAACCAGATCATGCGTGGTTGGTCGGCCTACTTCAAGCACGCCGTCGCGAAGCACACCTTCGACACGATCGCCCAGTTCGCCTGGCGGCGGGTGGTCACGATGGTGCGCGTGCGGCACCGTTGGAAGTGGCCGCAGGTCCGTCGGTGGCTCATCGGCCCGAACGGGCGATGGCAACCGCCAGCGATCGACGGGATCGCCCTGTTCAACATGGCCACAGTGCCGGTCACCCGGTACCGCCATCGCGGCAGCAAGATCCCCAACCCCTGGGTCCCATCCGTGAACGCCTGACGGCAGAGACCGTGGAGAGCCCGTTGCGGGGAAACTCGCACGGCGGGTTCGGCGAGCGGCCTGGGGAAACGGACCGGAAGCAACTCCGGCACCGCGCCCCAGGCCGACTCAACAAGTGGCCATGATGTCCTTGGGCGGACGAACGCGCCCTAAAACAGTTTGAGAGGGTCCGCTCGGGTGTCGAGACGGGCCCTTCTGCATGTTGCCGCTCCCGTACGTGGCCCCGTGGCCGTGCCCGGCGCTGGTCCCCCTCAGCTCGTGACGCCGGTAGCCCGGCGGGGCATGGACCGGCATTCAACTCGAAGCCCCCGACCGCTCGTGATGGTCGGGGGCTTCGCCGTGTCCTGAGTCGGGACGGCCGTCCTGCCGGACAGCGCGCGAGTCCGCATCAAGAAGTGATGAGGGGCCGCGCGCACCAGCACCTCCCACAACTGCACAACACCCCCGAGGTGCCCGTCGCGGCACCGCGTCCTGAAAGAGAAGGAGGCGGTGCTGTGATGCGCGCTGCCCAGAATCAGGTGCTCGGCCTGACGGCGGACGTCGTCGCCGAACTGCACACGCTCCCCGCGCGCGCACTCGACCTGTTCGCGGAGCTGCCGCTGCCGCTGCGTGCCGGCGTTGTGATCGTGCTCGTCGCAACGCTGTGCGTGCCGCGGCTGCTGCGCGCGCTGGACGACCACCTGTTCAATCGACAGGCGTGCCGGAGGATCACCCGGAGCGCGGACTGGGTCGAGGTCGTCCGCATCCGGAACGAACCTCGACGGCTCTGGGGCCGACGCCCACTACCTACGTCAGCCGATCGCAACCAGCCTGCGGACGCGACGTCGGATACCGCTGATACGGGCGACGCCAGCAATCAGGACGGGGCCGAGCCGCCGTAGGGCGATGACCCGTCTTCTCACCCCAGTGCCCGGCCTCGCCACCCGCCGTGCGCTACAGCCCAGTCCGAGGGTGACGTGAGCCCCGGGCGGCACCAGTGTAGACGGTGAACATCTCCGACTGCCCGGCCGGCACCGTCTTGGGGTTGAGGCGCCGCACCCGGCGCACGATCAGCCGGGCTGTGACGTGCTCGGTCTTGCGCCGGCCGGTGAACGCGGTGAACTCGATTTGGGCGACCTCGGCGTCGGAGACCCAGCGCTGCTCCTGCTCATCGAAGATGGCGTTCGGGTAGCGGATCGGCACCCACGCCGTCTCCGGGATCGTGGTGATGGCCCTGGTCACCGTGGCGGTGTGGCGGGCGGTGACCGAGAACCGGGCCCCGGCGCGGCGGCAGGTGTTGATGATGTCGTAGCCGTAGTAGGCCGAGTCAGCGCGCACGATCACCAGCCCGGTCGCGCCGGCCCGCCGGGCGCTGGCGAGGGCGTCGGCGAGCAGCGTCGCCGCGCCGCGCACCGAGTTCGTTGTGCCCTTGCGCAGCCGTGTTGCGGCGATCACCGGCGCCGATGCCGGCGCGGAGATCGTGGCCAGCAGCGCGCCCCGCCCGATCACCCCGCTGTAGCCGCAGCCGGTGCCCTGCTTGGCGTAGCCGTAGGTCTGGCGCACCGTGTCGTCCAGATCCAGGAACGCGACCTGATCGGCGCCGACCAGGATCGGGGACGCGGCCGCGAGCCGTGCCAGCAGCCGGGCGGCCACGGCGTCGAGTTGGCGGACGTGGCCGAAGGTGAACCGCCGCAGAAACGTGCCCAGCGTCGAGGGGGCCCGCACCTCGGTGAACAGCCGGGGCATCCCGCCGTGGCGCAGCAGATCCAGGTCGCTGACCGAGTCCGCGCCCGCGACCATCCCCGCGACCAGCGCGAGGACCTTCCCGGTGGCGTTCGCGCCGCCCTTCGCGGCGATGCTCAGCCGATCGGTCAGCAGCGTCGCCAGCCCGCACCGCGCGGCCAGCGCCATCACGCCCGCCAAGCCCGCGCAGGACACGAGATTCGGATCATCGAACCGCACGCCGATCGCGCGGCGGGCGTGAGATAGTCGCATTGAGCTTGTCCCCTGACGCCGGACACGTCACCTGAGGTGGACCCCGTCCGCCAGGGAGGATGTCGTTCGTGCCCGCACCTCACCCGCCGGAGTTCCGGCGCCGCGCCGTGGACCTCGCCCGCCAGGGCGACAAACCGATCTCAGCGATCGCGAAGGATCTCTCGATCTCCGAGTCGTGTCTGCGGAACTGGATGTCCCAGGCCGATGCTGATACGGGCGCCACGGATTCGCGACTGAACAGCGCCGACAAGCGTGAGCTTGCCGAGCTCCGCAAGGAGAAACGGCGCCTCGAGGTCGAGAATGAGATCCTCAAACGCGCGGCCGCGTACTTCGCCCGGGAGAACGTTCTCCCAAAGTAGTGTTCCCGCTGGTCCGTGAACTCGCCGATGACGGATTCAGCGTCGCGGTGACCTGCCGGGTGCTCAACGTCGTCGCCAGGGCTACTACGAATGGAGATCCGGGGTGAAGTCCGCGCGGGCCGAGGAGAACGAGTTGCTGCTCAAGCACATCGAGAAAATTCATCAAGATTCTCGCGGTACCTACGGATGGCCGCGGGTGCACGCAGAGTTGACGCTGGGGCTCGGCCTGGCGGTCAACCACAAGCGCGTCGCCAGGCTGATGCGCGCGGCCGGCATCCAGGGCCTCTACGGGCGCCGACGCCACGGCTGCACCGTCCGGGACCCGCACGCCGAGCCCTACGTCGACCTGGTCGACCGGGACTTCGTCGTCGACGGCCCGAATGAGTTGTGGTGCACAGACATACCGAACACTCGACCCTGGAAGGGAAGGTATACTGCGCAGCGGTCCTCGACATCTATTCACGACGAATCGTCGGATGGTCAATCGACGACAACATGCGCACCGCACTCGTCGACGCGCTCGGCATGGCCATCGCCGCCGGGATCCCGAGTCCAATTCGGCGATCCTGCACTCCGACCACGGATCGCAGTTCACGTCCTGGGCGTTCGGGCAACGACTCCGCAACGCCGGCCTCGTTGGATCGATGGGCTCGGTCGGCGATTCCCTCTTAACCGGCCAATGCCGACGTTTCCCCTGCTCAGCGACACGCCGTGAGATGGCGGTTGCGGGGTGGTGGCGGTCACCGTTGGTACATCTGTTCCCCGTGACTGGCGAGGCGGGCCTGCGGCTTGAGGAACGCGACGGCGTCTGGGTGTTGACCGGGCCGGCCGCGTCCCGGTTCGGGCTGGTGGATGAGTACCTGGCGTATCTGTCCGATCGGAACTACTCGCCGAAGACGGTGCGCGCCTACGGCTATGACCTGCTGGCGTTCTGCCGGTGGCTGGTGGCCGAGCAGCAGCCGCTGACGGCGGTGAGCACGGAGGTGCTGCTGCGGTTCCTGCGCGCTTGCCGGGAGGCCACTGTCCCGGGCCGGCCGGGCCCGAACGTGGTGCGGCTGTCGGGGCGCCGGGCGGATCAGTACGCGGCGACGACGATCAACCGGCGGCTCGCCGCGATCTCGGGGCTGTTCGGCTTCGTCGCGATGCGCGATCCCGATGCCGGCAACCCCGTCCCGAAGGGCCGCGAGGCCCGCTGGCGGGTTCCCGGGGAGCGCAGCGGGATGCTCGCGCACACCGCGCGGCGGCCGCGCAACCGCTCCTCGCTGCGGCTTCGCGAGCCCCGCCGGCTGCCCTCGGGTCCTTCGCCCTGCGCTTCTCCATGGCGGTTGGCGTAAGGGGAGCGGCGGGCACCACGTCGGCGTTGTCCCAGTCCGACGCGGCCGAGCTGTTGGCCAGCTTCCGCAGCTGGCGGGACCGGGCGATCGCGGGGCTGATGCTCTACTGCGGGCTGCGCTCGGAAGAAGTGCTGGGCCTCGACGTCGTCGATGTCGACATCGGCGGCCGGTGGCTGAAGGTTCCGCTCGGCAAGCTCGACACCGAGCGGATGGTCCCGCTCGACACCGAGATCCTCGCGCTGATCGACCACATCACCGAGATCCGCAGCCCCGGACGCCCGCTGCCCCACCCCCGCTACCGGCGGGCGGCGCAGTTCCTGTTCACCCACCACGGCCGGCGGCTGTCGCAGAACGCGGTCCGCGCCGAGCTCGACCGGGCCGCCGAGACCGCCGGGCTCGACCACATCACCCCACACCAGCTGCGCCACACCTACGCCACGGCCCTGGTCAACGCCGGCGTGTCGTTGCAGGCGCTGATGGCGCTGCTCGGACACATGTCCGCCGAGATGAGCCTGCGCTACGGGCGGCTGTTCGACACCACCGTCCGCGCCGAGTACGAGCGCGCCCTGGACCTGGCCAAACAACAGGCCCGCACGCCGGCACCCGGCCGGCGCAACCTGCCGTTGGCCGACATCACCGGCGGCGCCGACTGGAAAGACACCCCGCTGCTCAAATCACGACTGGCCGGCGGGTTCTGCCTACGCGCACCGGCCCAGGGCGCCTGCACCTACGCCAACATCTGCGAGCACTGCCCCAGCTTCCACGCCGAGCCCAGCTCGCTGCCGATTCTGGCCGCCCAACGTGTCGACGCCGAAGCACTCGCCGCCGACGCCGAGAAGCGCGGCTGGATCGCCGAGGCCGAACGACACCGCCGCCTCGTCGCCCAACTCGACACCCTGATCAGCGAGGCCCAAGCCGGATGACCAGCGCCAACATCCTCAACCGCGTCGAGCGCGCCTGCGCCCAACTCCGCCACGACGGCCACAAGGTCACCTTCACCGCCGTCGCCGCCGCCACCGGCCTGGGCCGCACCACCCTCTACCGCGACCCCACCCTGCGCGCGGTCGTCGACCAGCACCGACACCGCGCCGCCACCAGCGGCACCCTGACCGGGCTCGCCGACGAGATCGCCACCCTGCGCACCGCCGTGGAAGCCATCGCTGACCGAGTACGTAAGCACGAAGAACAACTCCGACGCCTCGCCGCCGACGAAGGCTGAAAGCGCTAACCGGCCAAACGCCGGAAAGCAAGATCATTTGCCGGATAAAGCTTCGACAATGCCCTGGCCGAGAACCTGTGGTCCACGATCAAGGTCGAGCTCGTGTACTGGCCCCAGACGACGTTCGCCACCCGCGCCGAAGCCGAGCACGCCCTGATCCGCTACATCGACGGCTGGTACAACCCACGCCGGATCCAGGCCGGCCTCGGCGGGCTGTCTCCCGACGAGTACGAGGACGCCTACCATCGCACCCAGCCCGACCCTCACAGATAACGGGCTCTTCGATCTTAGGCGGGCACCGTCGGTTTCCTCGCTGACAATCGGCGGGTCTGCCGGGTGCAGTGCAACCGTACTCGGCGGCGGTAGTTGTCCCGGTTGCGGGTAAACATTCAGCGGTGTGGTGGCATGGCGTGATCGCCGGTCGGCCGTTCGGCCTCCGGTGCGCTCGGCTCGGTGTCCGTGGTCAGGTGGGCGCGGGTAGTGCCGGCATCCAGGGGTGGCCGGTGA
>NZ_JAHKRK010000293.1 GCF_019396355.1 Pseudonocardia nigra | reverse complement strand
CGCGGTGTCCGGTCGGGCAGCAACGGCTCCAGCCGTGCCCACTCCGCGTCGGTCAAGTCGTGGCGATCAAGCACAGAAGAGATCTACCGCAGCCGACCCGCATGATCCACGGGACACGCTCTAGTCCATGAGGTCCATGCCGGTGCCGGAGCGGCCGTTCGCCGACGCACCCGCCGGGTTCCCCTGCCCGGGCCCACCGCGCCAGATCTGGCTGCGGCCGCGGGTGACGGTGCGCAGGGCCTTGTTGAGGGTGTCCTCGAACTCGGCGAGCTTGGTGTCGACGTAGCCGTCGCACTCCCGGCGCAGCCGGTCGGCCTCGGCCTCGGCGGCGTCGACGATCCGGGCCGCCTCTCCGTGTGCGGCCCGCACGACCTCGGTCTGCGACACCAGCCTCGCCTGCTCGGCCTGCCCGTCGGCGATGTAGCGGTCGTGGGCCGCCCGTCCGGCGTGCGCGAGCCGGTCCGCCTCGGCGTGCGCCCGGTCGGTCAGCTCCGTGTACTGCCTGCGCCCCTCGGCGACGGCGCGCTCGGCCTCGTGGCGGGCCTGCGCCATCGTCCGTTCGGCCTCCTCGCGGGCCTCCGCCACCATGCGCTCGGCCTCGGCGCGCGCCTCGGCAACCATCTGCTCCGCGTCGGCCTGCGCGCCCGACCGGGTCTGCTCGGCCTCCTGTGTGGCGTCGTCGACCAGCTCGTCGCGCCGGTCGAGCACGTCCTGGGCGTCGTCCAGCTCCCCGGGCAGGGCCTCGCGGACGTCGTCGAGCAGTTCGAGGACGTCGCCACGGGGAACGACGCAGTTCGAGGTCATCGGGACGCCCCGAGCCTCCTCGACGACCGTGACCAGCGCGTCGAGCGATTCGAAGACCCGGTACACGCGGGGCATCCTCTCACCGTGACGGCGCAACCATGTGAATTGCGCCCGCCACCCGCGTGTCAAGAGACGAACGGGTGATGCGGGCGCCTACGCGCGCTCGGCGATCCGGTCCAGGAGCTTGCGGTGCACGGTCTCCGGCAGCAGATGAGCGATGTCGCCGCCGTAGGTGGCCACCTCCTTGACCAGCGAGCTGGACACGAAGCCGTACTCCGGGCTGGTGGACATGAACAGCGTGTCGACGCCCGACAGCCGCTGGTTCATCTGTGCCATCTGCAGCTCGTACTCGAAGTCGGTGACGACGCGCAGGCCCTTGACGATCGCGCGGATGTCGTGGTCCCGGCAGTAGTCCACCAGCAGGCCGTGGAACGACCCGACGCGCACGTTGGGGTACGGCGCGGTGATCTCGGCGAGCATCTCCATGCGCTCGTCGACGGTGAACATGCTCTTCTTGCTCTTGTTCACCAGCACCGCGACGACGACCTCGTCGAACAGCGCCGCCGTGCGGCTCACGACGTCGAGATGACCGTTGGTCGGGGGGTCGAAGGAGCCGGGGCAGACGGCGCGCCTCATGGTCGAGGACGGTAACAGCCGTGCTGGGGCTGATGCCCCACGTGCAGGACGGTGTCGCCGTAACGGCGCTCACGCAGCGACCGCAGCGGAGGCGGCCAGGGGAAGGCCGCGCCCCGCGCCCGTTCGACCACGACGACGACGTCCTCGGCGAGCCAGCCGTGCGCCGCGGCGGCCGCCAGCCAGCCGGCCACCTCGGCGTCCGGGACGTCGTAGGGCGGGTCGACGAGCACCACGTCGTAGGTGCGGTCGGCGGGGCCCGCCAGCACGGACCCGGCCGCACCCAGCCGGACGACCGCCCCGGGCAGGCCCAGATCGGCGACGTTGCGGCGCAGCACCGCGGCCGCCCGCCGGTCGGACTCGACGAACAGCGCGTGCCCTGCCCCCCGGGAGAGCGCCTCGAGCCCGAGCGCCCCGGAGCCTGCGCACAGGTCGAGCACTGCGGCACCGGCGAGCCCGGGGGCGTTGTCCAGCGCCGAGAACAGGGCCTCCCGGACCCGGTCCGACGTGGGGCGCGTCCCCCGTGGCGGCACGGCGAGCCTGCGCCCACCCGCGGCGCCCGCGATGATCCGGGTCACGAACCGTCCTCCCCTCGCCCGCCCGAAGTTGCACCGCCCCACCGTCGTCGGCACGGCTTGCAGCAAAGCCACTTTCATGCAGCCCCGTTGCGTGAAAATGGCTTTGCTGCAACGTCTCACGCGCCTACCGCAGCTCGAGCAGCAGGTCGCCGCCCTCCACCTGCTGCACGTTGCCGATCGCGAGCCGGGCGATCGTGCCCGCCTCGTGGGCGGTGATCGAGGCCTCCATCTTCATCGCCTCGATCGTCGCGACGGTCTGGCCCGCCTCGACCGTGTCGCCCTCGGCGACGGACAGCGTCACGACCCCGGCGAACGGCGCGGCCACGTGCCGCGGGTTCGACCGGTCGGCCTTCTCCGCGGCCTTGACGTCGGTGGCGACCGCGGCGTCACGGACCGACACCGGGCGCAGCTGCCCGTTGAGGGTGGCCAGGACGTTGCGGTAGCCGCGCTCGTCGGCCTCGGAGATCGCCTCGAGCTGGAGCAGCAGCGTGACGCCCGGCTCCAGCTCGACGGTGTGCTCGATCTCCGGCTCCAGCCCGTACAGGTAGTCCTTCGTGGACAGCACCGAGGTGTCGCCGTAGGCCTCCTGGTGGGCGGCGTACTCCTTCGCCGGACCGGGAAACAGCAGCCGGTTCAGCGTGGCGCGACGGTCGTCGGCGAGGCCGCGGCGGTCGTCGTCGGACAGCTCCGGCACCGCCTTCTCCGCGGGCCTGCCCTCCAGCGCGCGGGTGCGGAACGGCTCCGGCCAGCCCCCGGGCGGGTCGCCCAGCTCCCCGCGCAGGAACCCGATCACCGAGTCCGGCACGTCGAACTGGCCGGGGTCGGCCTCGAAGTCCTTGGGCTCCACGCCCGCCCCGACGAGGTGCAGCGCGAGGTCGCCCACCACCTTCGACGACGGCGTGACCTTCACCAGCCGCCCGAGCATCCGGTCGGCGGCGGCGTAGCAGTCCTCGATCAGCTCGAACCGGTCGCCCAACCCGAGCGCGATTGCCTGCTGGCGCAGGTTCGACAGCTGCCCGCCCGGGATCTCGTGGTGGTAGACACGCCCGGTCGGCGACGCCAGACCGGACTCGAACGGCGCGTAGACCTTGCGCACGGCCTCCCAGTACGGCTCCAGGTCGGAGACGGCCTGCAGGTCCAGCCCGGTGGCGCGCGGCGTGTGGTCGGTGGCCGCGACGAGCGCCGACAGCGACGGCTGGCTCGTCGTGCCCGCCATGGACGCGACGGCGCCGTCGACGGCGTCCACCCCGGCCTCGATCGCCGCCACCAGCGTGGCGAGCTGGCCGCCCGCGGTGTCGTGCGTGTGCAGGTGCACCGGCAGGTCGAACCGCTCGCGCAGTGCCGTGACGAGCGTGCGGGCCGCGGGCGGGCGCAGCAGCCCGGCCATGTCCTTGATCGCCAGCACGTGCGCGCCGGCGTCGACGATCTGCTCGGCCAGCCGCAGGTAGTAGTCCAGCGTGTAGAGCTGCTCGGAGGGATCGGACAGGTCACCGGTGTAGCAGAGCGCCACCTCCGCCAGCGCCGTGCCCGTGCTGCGCACCGCATCGATCGCGGGGCGCATCTGCTCGACGTCGTTGAGCGCGTCGAAGATCCGGAAGATGTCCATCCCGGTCCGCGCCGCCTCCTCGACGAAGGCGTCGGTCACCTCCGTCGGGTACGGCGTGTACCCGACGGTGTTGCGCCCCCGCAGCAGCATCTGGGTGCAGATGTTCGGCACGGCCTCGCGCAGCGCGGCCAGCCGGTCCCACGGGTCCTCGGCCAGGAACCGCAGCGCCACGTCGTAGGTGGCCCCGCCCCAGCACTCCAGCGACAGCAGCTGCGGCGCCGTCCGCGCCACCGCCGGGGCGACGGCCAGCAGGTCCCGGGTGCGCACCCGGGTGGCCAGCAGCGACTGGTGGGCGTCCCGGAACGTCGTGTCGGTGACGGCCACGGCCTCCTGCGCACGCAGCCGGGCCGCGAAACCCTCCGGACCCAGCTCGCGCAGCAACTGCCGCGACCCGTCCGGCACCGCGCCCGTCAGGTCGAAGCGGGGCAGCTTGTCCACCGGCTCGACCACGTCCGGGCGCGGCCCGTTCGGCCGGTTCACCGTGACGTCGGCCAGGTAGTTGAGCACCCGGCTGCCGCGGTCGGCCGGGCGGCGGGCGTGCAGCAGCTGCGGGCGCTCGTCGATGAAGCTGGTGGTGACCCGGCCGGCGGCGAAGTCGGGGTCGTCGAGCACCGCGGCGAGGAACGGCAGGTTCGTGGAGACCCCGCGGATCCGGAACTCCGCGATCGCGCGGCGGGCGCGGCGCACGGCGTTGGAGAAGTCGTGCCCGTAGCAGGTGAGCTTCACCAGCATCGAGTCGAAGTGGGCACTCACCTCGGCGCCGGTGTGGGTGGTGCCGCCGTCCAGGCGCACACCCGGTCCGCCCGGGGAGCGGTAGGCGCTGATCGTGCCGGTGTCCGGGCGGAAGCCGTTGGTCGGGTCCTCGGTGGTGACGCGGCACTGCAGCGCCGCGCCCGACAGCGTCACGTCGGACTGGTCGAGCCGCAGCTCCGGCAAGGTCAGCCCGGACGCGATCCGCAGCTGCGCGATCACCAGGTCGCGGTCGGTGACCTGCTCGGTGACGGTGTGCTCGACCTGGATGCGCGGGTTCATCTCGATGAACACATGGTTGCCGCGCTCGTCCAGCAGGAACTCCACCGTGCCCGCGTTGACGTAGCCGATGGCCCTCGCGAACTTCACCGCGTCGGTGCAGATCCGCTCGCGCAGCTCCGGGTCCAGGTTCGGCGCCGGCGCGATCTCCACCACCTTCTGGTGGCGCCGCTGCACCGAGCAGTCGCGCTCGTAGAGGTGGGAGACGTTGCCCTGGCCGTCGGCGAGGATCTGCACCTCGATGTGGCGGGGGTTCACCACCGCCTGCTCGAGGAACACCGTCGGGTCGCCGAAGGCCGACTCGGCCTCCCGCATCGCCGCCTCGATCGCCTCGCGCAGCTCGCCCGGTTGCTGGACGCGGCGCATCCCGCGCCCGCCGCCCCCCGCGACCGCCTTCACGAAGATCGGGAAGCCGACCTCGTCGGCCGCCGCCAGCAGGGTGTCGACGTCGCTCGAGGGATCCGACGAGCGCAGCACCGCCACACCGGCCTCGCGCGCCGCGGCGACGGCACGGGCCTTGTTGCCCGTCAGGTGCAGCACGTCGGTGGGCGGGCCGACGAACGTGATGCCCTCCCGCTCACACGCCTCGGCCAGGTCCGGGTTCTCGGACAGGAAGCCGTAGCCCGGGTAGATCGCGTCCGCGCCCGCCTTCTTCGCAGCCTTGATCACCTCGTCGACCGAGAGGTAGGCCCGCACCGGGTGCCCGGGCTCACCGATCTGGTACGACTCGTCGGCCTTGGCCCGGTGCAGCGAGTTGCGGTCCTCGTACGGGAAGATCGCGACCGTGGACACCCCGAGCTCGTAGGCGGCACGGAACGCCCGGATGGCGATCTCCCCACGGTTCGCGACCAGCACCTTGCGGAACACGGCAACCCCTTCCTGATGACCCGCGCCGGCTGCGGTGACGACGCGCCGACGCAGATCGGCCGAAGGGAACTTACAGGCGCACACACGATCGGACCCGTGCGAAGTGCGCCACGCTTCCGGTACCAAGGAGAGGTGCGACACCATCCGGGGCATTCCGCGGCCTTCGCCGAGGGGCGCCGCCAGCGCGCGGCGGCGGAGATGCGGCGGCGACGGAGCCGGCACGTGGCGGGCCGCCACCCGAGGCGCCGGCCGTCCCCGTGGCTGCTGCTGATCCGCATCCCGGCCGTCCTCGGCACGGGCACGGCGCTCGCGATGGCGCTGGTCGCCCTCATCGTGCTCGGCGCGGTCATGGCGGCGGCCGCCGGTTCCACCCTGGTCGTGGGCGGGGTCGTGTTCCTCGCCGTCCGGCACCACCGGCGCCGCAACGCCCTGCGCCGCGATGGTGCCGCCGGCACGTCGCCACTGCCCGGCAGGCCCGCCGCCCCGCCCCGTCCCGACCTCGTCTGGCAGCGGGCCCGGGCCCGGTTCCACACGCTGCGCGCCGAGTACGCCGCGTTCGAGTGCGACCCGATGGAGGTGCTGCGCCTGCCCGCGCTCGCCGACGTCTCGGTCGGCAGCACCGCCCGGTTCGTCGACGCGTTCGCCGAGGCCCAGGCGCTGGAGACCGACGAGTACCCGACCAGCTCGCACGGTGCCGCGTTCGTCACCGCCGTCGACCACGCCGAACGCGCCTGGAAGGCCGCGCGCGAGGCGGCGGAGCGCATCCGGCTCTCCGGCCTCTCCCCCGCCGAGCGCTCCACGGTCGAACGGGTGATCAAGCTGCTCACCACGGCGCGCGACTCCGACAACGACCCCGAGCGGCTCGCCGCCTACGCCCGCGCCCGCTCGGAGCTGGCGAAGCTCGACCGGGCCGGGGTCGTCCACGTGCCCCGCACCGCCCAGGCCGCCCTCGACGCCGCGGCGCAGGGCGCCCTCCCGCCCGCCGCCGACCGCGAGGCCCGGCCGCAGTTCTCGTAGGCGCCCGACCCCTCGACGGGCACGCCACACACCGTCCGTGCCCCGCACACACCGCCGACCATGTGTGCCGCCTCCACCCGGTGTGTGCGGTGCCGGGTGGGTGGACCCGATCCCGGTGACCGCGCGATCACGGGCAGAAGGCTGTGCCCGGCCCGTCCCCGCCGCCCTTCGCCCATGATCACCGCGAACGAGCGCCGCTCGCACTCCGGACCGCAGAAACGCCCACCTCGCAGCGATCAGGCACGCACTGATCATCGCGAGATCCCCGCTACTGCACCACCCACCGCGAGAACCGCACACTCACGCCGATCACGGGCCGGCGGCCGACCTAGCGATCAGCACCCGCGGCCCGTCGGTGGCCCCGGCCGGCGCGATCACGGGCAGAAGGTCGTGCCCGACGATGTCCTGCCACCCTCCGCCCGTGATCACCGCGAGCGCGCGCCCATCGCACCCCCGACCGCCGAGACGGCCACCTCACGGCGATCACGCACCCACTGATCGCCGCGAGACCCCCGCTACTGCACCACCCACCGCGAGAACCGCACACTCACGCCGATCACGGGCCGGCGGCCGACCTAGCGATCAGCACCCGCGGCCCGTCGGTGGCCCCGGCCGGCGCGATCACGGGCAGAAGGTCGTGCCCGACGATGTCCTCGCCACCCTCCGCCCGTGATCACCGCGAGTGAGCGCCCATCGCACCCCCGACCGCCGAAACGGCCACCTGACGGCGATCACGCACGCACTGATCACCGCGAGATCCCCGTCCCCGCACCACCTACCGTGAGAAGCGCACTCTCACGGCGATCACCGGGCGGCCGACCACGCGATCGGCACCCGCGGCCGTCCATGGCCCGGCCGGCGCGATCACGGGCCGAAGGTCGCGGCCGGAGACGAACTCGCCACCCCGCGCCCGTGATCACCGCGAGTGCGCGCCCATCGCACCCCCGACCGCCGAGACGGCCCATTGACGGCGATCACGCGCGCACTGATCACCGCGGGATCCCCGTTATCGCACCACACACCGCCAGAACCGCACCCTCACGACGATCACCGGCGGGCGGCCGACCGAGCGATCAGCACCCGCGGCCCGTCGGTGGCCCCGGCCGGCGCGATCACGGGCAGAAGGTCGTGCCCGACGATGTCCTCGCCACCCTCCGCCCGTGATCACCGCGAGTGAGCGCCCATCGCACCCCCG
>NZ_JAHKRK010000292.1 GCF_019396355.1 Pseudonocardia nigra | reverse complement strand
TCCGGCGGGAACGCCTTCGTCAGCGACCCCACCGACACTCGATCGGGCAACCAGCCCTCCGGAGACACCCCCTCCGACCCGTCGTGCGCCACCCGGCGATCATCCCCAGAGGCGACCACCAGACGACGCACCTCGACCGGCGTGTCGGCGCCAAGATCAACCTAACGCAAGGCCATTGGGCAGTACGACCGCGACCGGTCGCTGCAGGAAAATCGCCAAACCACCTTCGGAGAGGATCAACGACTGCCGCAGTGAGGGCTCGAGAACCGAGCCGAGCACGAACGCGAGCACCAGCGGCGCGGCCGCGTATCCGGACTTGCGCATCAGGTAACCGATCACTCCGAACAGCACCGCCACCCCGACGTCGAAGACCCTGTTGTTGACGCTGTACACCCCGACCACTGTGACCAGAATGGTCAGCGGCGCCAGGATCTCCTGCTTGACCCGCAGCAGCTGCACGAATATTCCGACCAGGGGCAAGTTGAGGGCCAGGAGGATCACGTTCCCGACGTACATCGAGGCGATCACGCCCCAGAACACCTCGGGGTGCGTCTCGATCATGGTCGGACCCGGGGTGATGCCCTGCAGCAGGAGGGCGCCGAAGATCAGTGCCAGCACCGGGTTGGGTGGCAGGCCCAGCGTGAGCAGCGGAATGAACGACGAGGTGGAGGAGGCGTTGTTGGCGGTTTCCGGGCCGGCGACGCCTTCGATGGCGCCCTTTCCGAACTGGTCGGGGTGTTTGCTGATGCGCTTCTCGGTGGTGTAGGACAGCAGGCTCGAGACGACGCCTCCGCCACCGGGTAGCAGGCCGATCAGGAAGCCCGTCACCGAGCCGCGCGCGATCGGTCCGCGTGAGCGGCGCAGGTCCTCCCGTCGGGGGAGCACGTGCTCGACCTTCTTGGTGACCAGGTCGCCGCGCCGGCGGTGGCCCAGGTTGTAGAGGATCTCGCCGATCCCGAACAACCCCATCACCATCGGCACCAGGTGGAGCCCACCGATCAGGTCTGCGGAGCCGAAGGCGAAGCGCGCCGCGCCGGTGACGGGATCCTGTCCGATCGAGGCCAGCCACAGGCCCTGGCCGGCCGGGATGAGTGCCTTGAGCAGCGATCCGGTGCCGAGCAGGGACACCAGCACCAGGCCCAGCACCGCAAGCGCGACGTAGTCGGGTGGGCCGAGGCCGACGGCGACGGAGGCCAGCAGCGGGGCGACGAAGGTGAGCCCGATGACGGCCACCGTGCCGCCGATGAACGACCCGATCGCGGAGATCCCCAATGCGGGGCCGGCGCGCCCGGCCCTCGCCATCTGGTAGCCGTCGAACGTCGTGACGACCGATGCCGCTTCGCCGGGCAGCCGCAGCAGCACGGAGGTGATCGTGCCGCCGTACATCGAGCCGTAGTAGATGCCGGCCAGCATGATGATCGCGGCCTCGGCGGGTAGCGAGTAGGTGATCGGCAGCAGGATGGCGATCGTGGAGGCGGGGCCCAGGCCGGGCAGCACCCCGATGACGGTGCCGAGCATGACCCCGACGAACACCCAGATCAGCGTTTCCGGGCTGAATACGACCGCGAAGCCGCCCATGAGGTCGGTGATCGCGTCCATGGCATCTTCTCCAGTTCCGCCGTGCTCAGCCGGGCCAGACCGGCAGTGGCACGCCGAGTGCGACCACGAACAGCAGGTAGGCGACCATTGGCCCCGCGGCAGCAACGGCGATCGAGACCAGCCAGGTCTGACGCCCGAGCACACGGAGCCAGAACAGCATCAGCAACCCGGTCGCGAGCAGCATCCCGATCGTCTCCAGCAGAACCGCGAACGCGGCAAGGCTCGCCACGGCCCCGGCGACCGGCATCGCCTCCGAGCCGAACCGTTCGTAGTCCTTCGTCGACCGTTCCGTGACGAGGAGCAGCACGGCGCAGCCGGTGACGACGCAGGCCGCGACCAGGGGCCAGAACCCGGGACCCGGCCTGGCGGGTGTGCCGACCTCGAGCTGGACCGATAGCAGGATGCCGACCAGGCCGAGTGCGATCACGGCGATCGTGACGCCCATCGCGACCGGCCGCGAGACGGGGTGCATGAGGCTGCCCTACCGTTGGGCGAACGGGGTGTACTCGGCGGTCAGCTTGTCGTAGATCGCGCCGAGCTCGGCGGCGCCGATGAACTGGTCCGGCACGTAGTTCTCCCCGACCACCGAGACGACCTTCTCGTCGGCCAAGCAGGTCTCCAGCGTCTGCTCCAGCGTCGCGATGACGTCGTCGGGCACGCCGGCGGGGGCACCGAGGCCGAAGTAGGTCGTGGTGTCCGGCAGGTCGGTGTAGCCAAGCTCGGCAAGCGTGCTCGCACCCTCCAGGTACGGCGGCACCTCCTCCGACCCGGTGGCGAGCGCCCGCAGATCCCCCGCCTCGATCTGCTTGACGATGTCGGGGGTGGCCGCGTCGAACGCGACCTCGGTGTTGCCGCCCAGGATGGCGGCCATCATCGGCGGGTGCCCACCGAACGGCACGGCCTTGAACGTGACGCCGTACTGCTCGGCCAGCGCCTGCTGGCCGAAATGCAGCGCGGTGGTGGCGCCCGGGGTGGCCAGGGAGACGCTTCCCGGCTCGGCCTCGACCGCCGAGAAGAGCGCTTCTGCCGAGTCGAAGCGCGAGTCGTCTCGCACGAAGAACACGCTCGGCAGCACCGAGATCGCCCCGATGGTCCGATAGCTGTCGCGGTCGAAGGTCACGCTCTCCTCGACCAGCGGCGGAACGATGGCCGACCCCGCGGAGATCGTGCCCAACGTGTAGCCGTCGGGGTCACTGTTGACCATCTCGGTCATGCCCACCGCCTGCGAGCCGCCGGCCACGTTCTCCACGATCACCGTGGTGCCCAGCTCCCGCTCGAAGCAGGGGGCCACGGCTCGCGCCGCGACGTCCAGCGGCCCACCTGCCGGACCGGGGAGATGATGCGGATCGTGTCCGAGGGGTACTCGCCGGAGGCGGTGGCCCCTCCCTGCCCGCAGCCCGCCGCGGCCAACGCCAGTAGCACGGCGCCGAGGCCCCCGGTTGTTCGACGGCGCATCGTCTACCTCCATCAACAGCTGGTTCCTTCGCCTTACTGTCCGCCCGCCCGCCTGCCCTCACCATCTGCCGTCCCATACAGCGAAACGCAAGGCGGGATACGCTGGATGGCGTGACCGCTCGATCAGGGGCGCCGGCGGAGACGGCGAGCCGACCGGCGTCGGTGGCCGGGCGGTTGATGGCGATCATCAACTGCTTCACCGGCCAGGACCCAGCCCTGACGCTGGCCGAGCTGCAGGACCGCACGGGCCTGCCCCGGTCCACGGTGCACCGGCTGGCGCAGGAACTCCTCGACTGGGGTGGGCTCGAGCGCGCACCCGGCGGCCACTACCGGGTCGGCCTGCGGCTGTACGAACTGGGGATGATGGCGCCACGACAGCGACGGCTGCGGGAGCTCGCGCTGCCGGTCATGGAAGATCTCTACCTGGCCACGGGCGACAACGTGCATCTCGGGGTGCTCGACGGGACGCAGGTGCTCGTGGTGGAAAAGGTCACCGGGCTGCACTCCGCACGGGCCCCGTCCTCCCCGGGGGGACGGCTTCCCCTGCACGCCACCGCGATCGGCAAGGCGCTGCTGGCGTTCTCGCCCGCGTCGATGATCGATCAGGTGATCGCCTCGGGCCTCGAGGCGTTCACCGATTGGACGATCACCGACGGAGAGCTCCTCGCCGATGACCTCGCCCGCACGCGGGAGCGTGGATACGCGGTCGCCTACCAGGAACGGTCGTGGGGCACCGCGTCGGTGTCGGCCCCGATCCTCGACGTCCACGACGCCGCGGTCGCGGCGCTGTCGGTGGTGGGGGACAAGGACCGGATGAACGTGGAGGCGGTCGCGACCGCGGTGTGCTCGGTGGCGTTCATGTTGGGCCACGAGTTGGCCGGGGTCACCCGCCCTCCAGCCTGATCCATCGCCGCGCGATCGTACGGGCGGCGACCCGCAGCGCGGGAGGGAACCGCGCCAGGTCCATTCGGTCCACCGGGACCACGATGGACAGCCCGGCGACCAGTTCGTTGTCGACGCCCAGAACCGGAACCGCCAGCGAGGCGGTGCCGGGGCTGCGCTCCTGCCACGCGGTGGCGAACCCGGCGTCGCGGATCGCCTCCAACTGCTGCTCCAGTGTCGCCGGGTCCGTGATCGTCCTGGGGGTGAACCGGCGCAGAGGCTGCGCCAGGACGGCGTCGCGGACGTCGTCCGGGGCGTGGGCGAGCAGCACCTTGCCGATGCTGGTCGCATGGGCGGGCAGCCGCTCGCCGGACCGGGCCGGGGTGGGCACGGAGCGGCGCCCGGCGATGCGCGCAACGACCACCACGCTCGTGCCGTCCCAGACGCCGAGATGCACGTTGTGGCGGGTAGCGCGATGGAGATCCTCCATCACCGGCTGTGCGACCCACCGCAAACCCTGCGACCGGGCGGCCAGCGCCCCGATCTCGAACATCCGCACCGAGATCTCGTAGGTCCCCCGCCCCCGGTCAATCAGTGCGCCACTCGCGACGAACTCCTGCGCGAAGCGGTGCACCGTCGCCTTCGGCAAGCCGGTGCGAAGCGCGATCTCCCGCAACGGCAGCGCCTGATCGCCCGGGCGGAAGGCGTCGAGTACCGACAGGCAACGACTGGCCACCGATCGACCGGGCTCGCCGCTGTTCCCGGCCATCAGCGCACTCCCTAGATCACCAGCAGGTCGCGCGCCACCACGATCTCGCCGGAGAAGTGCTTGCGCGCGGCCGAGGCCCACTCCTCATCGGTCACGGCACCGCTGGCCGGAACCAGGTGCGACAGCACGAGCGTACCCACGTTCGCCTTGTGCGCCACCAAACCGGCCTGCTCCGGTGTGGTGTGACAGCTGAGCATGTGCTCCCGGATGGAGCGAGCGTTGGTCTGCTGCTCGAGCATCGCGATGCCACGTTCATGCACCGCTTCGTGCACGAGCACGTCGGCGTCCCGGGCCAGGTCCACCAGGTTCTCGCTGTAGCGGGTGTCGCCGGAGAGGACCACCGAGCGATCCCGGGTGTCGAATCGGTACGCCAGCGCGGGATGCAACGGCGGATGGTCGACGAGGGTGACGCCGACGCGCACCCGCTCATCCTCATAGACCGGACCGGGCTCGGACGCCTCGTCGACGACCACCAGGTCGGGGAACGGGTCCCGACCGGTGGTCGAGGTACGCGCGGCGAGCTCGACCCCCACCATGCTCAGGAAGTCGGCGAAGATGGCTTCCGTTGGCGGAGGCCCCGACCAACCGCATCGGCCGCTTGCGCCCGGCGGTCCACGCCAGGAGCGGCAGATTACCCAGGTCGGCGGTGTGATCGATGTGATGATGGGTGATGAACACCGCCTCCACGTCGCGCAGCTGAAGCCCAGCCAGCACCATCTGCCGGGCCACCCCGCTCCCGCAGTCGACGACATAGACGTGCCCCTCGATCACGAGCGCCTGCGCCGGAGCTGCGCGATCCGGCGACGGCCGTGGACCTCCCGCGGTACCCAGCATGACCAGCTGCATGGCGCGCGCATCCCTCCGCATCCTCGGACGGCCGCTCATAGCCTTCTAGCGGCCGCCGACAGCGTGAACGTCCGGAAACGCGCAGCGCACCCAGCCATCCCGCCCAGCGGAATACGGATCGGACGTTTCTCGCCGTTCCGCTGGGCGGGAGCCGAGTGGTCCGGCGGCAGGCGGTCCTTCGACGATCGGCCCGCGACGGTTCCCGATCGAAAGGACCACGCCATGCCCGAGCTCCCTCACGAGGCGAAGCGCCGTTCGCCCACGATGCCCCGGCGCAGCCTGCTCCAGGCCGGCGCCGTTGGCATCGGCGCCCTGACAGCCGCTTCCGCGATGCCTGCTGTGGCTTCCGCCTCGGTCGCCCGGGCGCCGACGGGGCAACAGACATCCCGGCGTGCAGACCGGTGCCGCACCCGGCTGGTGCTGCTCGGCACCGCAGCCGGACCGTCCCCGCGGATGGGCCGGCTCGGGATGGCTTCGGCGCTGGTGGTGGGTGACCGCGCCTACCTCGTCGACGCCGGACGGGGCATGGTGGACCAGGTGGCGCGGGCGGAAATCCCGTTCGGGTCGATCAGCGACGTACTCGTGACCCATTTGCACTCCGACCATGTGGCGGAGCTGTTCAACCTGTTTCTCCTGACCTGGGGCAACGAGAATCCCAACAGGTCCACGATTTCCCGCCCCGTGGGTGTCTGGGGCCCAGGACCGGCGGGGGCGCTGCCCCCGGCGAGAGATGGTCGTCCCGCCGTTACCGTCGAGCCGCAGACCCCCGGGTTGGTGGAATACTTCGAGCGCTCGCTGCAAGCCAACGCCTACGACGTCAACGTGCGGGTGCGGGACACCGGCCGTCCCGACATCCGTTCGGTCTATCAACTTCACGAGCTCGCGCTGCCAGCCGGTGCCGGGCCCGGGCACGATGACCTTGCCCCCGAGATGCAGCCGTTCCTCGTCTTCGAAGACGATCGGGTGCGCGTCCACGCGACGCTCGTTCACCACCCGCCGATGTTCCCGTGCTATGCATTTCGGTTCGACACCGAGGACGGGTCAGTGGTCTTCAGCGGGGACACCACGGCGTCCTCGAACCTGGTTCGGCTGGCGCGCGCGGCCGACGTCCTGGTCCACGAGGTCATCGAGACGTCCTACTACGAGGCGCAGAACTGGCCCCCCGGCCGCCTCGCCCACCTGAGGGAATCGTTCACCGACGTCTCCGAGGTCGGAGCGGTCGCCGCGGCCGCGGACGTCCGAACCCTTGTACTGAGCCATCTCGCGCCAGGCGACCCGGAGGCGGTCCCCGACTCCACGTGGCACCGCAAGGCCTCGCAAGGATTCGACGGGCAGGTCATCGTCGGCCATGACCTCCTGCAGATCGGGGTCGGTGCGCCTGGATGAGATCGGGGATTGTCCCCAGCCCAGTGAAACGTGAGTCGACGGTGACTCGAATGGTGAGGACCACAGGATCCGCGATCTGCGCGCCGCCGGGCTGCTCGACCTGGGCCGCTACGCGGTCGACGCCTTGCATGTGCAGTCAAATGGGGGAGCATGTCGGCCCAGTCGCCGGTCAACCGTGGCCACCGCGGCTCCAATCAGCACCTGATCGTCGACGCCCACGCGCGCCCTTCGGCCGGCCGAACGAGCCCTCGCACCTGACTGATCCGGCAGCCGATCCAGCGTCGGCGACACATCCCAGAGTCGTACCCCACCTCCAGTTCCAGGGGGCCCGCGCCGTCGGGGTCTGTCGGCTGTGGCGCGACGGTCGTTCGCGGCGCCCTGGTGCAGGAGCTCGTGCAGGTCCGGCCACACTGCCTCGGTCCAGTGAGGACGCCGCGGTGCTCGCCGGTCGACGAGCACACCAGTTGCGCAGTGCGCGCCGGACGCGTGATCGGGTGCGGCGGGGTCCCCCGCTACGTACAGCAGTGGGAAACAGCGCGTCGTCCGCGTCGAGGTCGGTCAGGCCGACTACGGCAGGCGGACCGGCGTCACGACAGGCCGGTGCGGGATCGCGCAGGTCGCGAGCCAGCGGGCACGAAGCGCCTGTTCCCGGCGCGGCCAGCGGCGTCCTTTCCACGGAATCGTTTCATCACCTTGTGGGGGTGTATGTCGATCGGACGGTGCAGGTGGTGGCGCTGGGCGGTGGGGCCAATGGCCTTGCGTTAGGTTGATCTTGGCGCCGACACGCCGGTCGAGGTGTGTCGTCTGGTGGTCGCCTCTGGGGATGATCGCCGGGTGGCGCACGACGGGTCGGAGGGGGTGTCTCCGGAGGGCTG
>NZ_JAHKRK010000291.1 GCF_019396355.1 Pseudonocardia nigra | reverse complement strand
TCATCGCCGCCATCCGCCGTTCATCGACGCATGGAACGAGCGCTGTGAACCGTTCATCTGGACCAAGGACGCCGAGGCCATCCTGGCCAAAGCGCAGCGTCAAAAGACTTCGGACACGAGACACTAGCCGGCCGGCGACGACGAGCCGATCCCGCTGCGGCAGGTCGCGGTGGCGCCGACCCACGCTGGTGATCAGGGCCGGGTCGGGACGGCGGCGTGACCTCGGCCGAGGCGCTGGTCGGGGTTCTGACCACGATCCGGCTACCTCTCGACGAGCAACTCCGCGACGGGACGGAGCATGATGTGCGGCGACCGCCCCCGACAAGCCGATTGGTGCCATGTCCCGACCGTTCGAGTCCGTCGTCGTCGTGTTCAACCCGAACAGCACCGGCGACGCCGAGGCGCGCGCCCACGAGCTGGCCGAAGAGCTCGGCCGCCGCGCCCCCGACCTGCCGGTGCAGTTGCGGCCCACGGAGTACGCCGGGCACGCCCGCGAGATCGCCGCGGACGCGGCGCGCGCCGGGCGGCCGCTCGTCGTCTCGGTCAGCGGGGACGGCGGCTACAACGAGGTCGTCGACGGCGTCATGAAGGCCGGGACGGACAGTCCCATGGCGGCGGTGCTCGCGGCGGGCAACGCCAACGACCACCGCAGGGTCACCCGGGAGCGCCCGCTCGCCGACGCGATCGTCGACGGCGACACGAAGCGCCTCGACCTGCTGAAGCTCGCGATCGGGGACGGCGGGCCCGACGTCCGCTACGCCCATTCCTACGTGGGGTTGGGCATCACCCCAGCGGTCGCGCTCGAGCTCGAGGAGGGTGGGAAGGGCTCGCTGCGCGAGATTGTCTCGACGATCCGCACGTTCTCCCGCTTCCGTCCGTTCGAGATCGAGACCGACCACGGGCGCGAGCGGTTCGACAGCCTGATCCTGGCCAACATCGCGGAGATGGCGAAGTACGCCACGCTCAGCGAGGACGGGCGCCCCGACGACGGCCGGTTCGAGGTGATCGTGCTGCGCCATACCGCGAAGTGGCGGGTGCTGGGCACCGCGGTGAAGGCCGCGTTGCGCGGTCTGGGCCCGCAGCCCACCGCGCGGTCCTACCGCTTCCGGACGGTCAAGCCGATCCCGATGCAGGTCGACGGCGAGCTCTACGAGCTGGAAGCGGGCACCCCGGTGTCGGTGGAGATCGCCCCGAAGGCACTGCTGACCGTGTCGTAGACGACGGCCGTGCACACTGCGGCGGGACCGTGCACAGGTCGGGACGTGTGCACGGCGGCCCGTTGTTGTGCACGGTCCTGTCGGGTCATGCCGTGCGGCGGCGCGCCGCGTGCTCCGCCAGTGCGGTGGTGAGTGCGGCGGGCTCCCACCCTTCGGCGAGGGCGCGGCGGAGCACGTCGGCCTGGCTGGGCGGGGCGAGCCCGTCGACCGGCGGGTCGCGGTCCAAGTTCGTGGGGAACGGGTAGCCCTCCGCGGCGGCGGCGACGGCATTGGCCGTCCCGGCGGCGTCGGGGTGCTCGCGCAGCGCCGGGTAGAGCGCCAGGCACATGCGCTCGCGGTCGACGCTCTCCATCGCGCGGCCGAACGCCGAGGAGATCTGCAGCAGGTTGGCCATCCGCCGGATGTCGGTCGACCGGTTGTGCCCCGCGGCGTGCATGACGGCCGGGTTGAAGAACGCGGCGTCGCCGACCTCCAGGGGCAGCTGCACGTGGTGGCGCTCGAAGTACTCCTGGAACTCGGGCCGGTGCATCGCCCGGTAGCCGGGCTCGTACTTCTGCGAGTGCGGCAGGTACAGCGTCGGCCCGCTCTCCACCGGCATGTCCGAGTGCGCGACGGCCCCCTGCAACGTCAGGACGGGGGAGAGCCGCTGCACGTGCGCGGGGTACTGCTCGATCACCTCGGGGGCGAGGAAGCCGAGGTGGTAGTCCCGGTGCCCGACCTGCGCCGTCCCGCCCGGGTTCACGACGTTGACCTGCGAGGTGACCTGGTAGCCCGGACCGAGCCAGGCGGTCGCGACGAGCGCGAGCACGTCGTTCGCGTAGTACTCGACGAACACCTCGGGGGCGCGGACCGCCAGCTTCTCCAGTGCGTTCCACACGCGGTCGTTGGCCCCCGGTGCCGCGAAGTGGTCGCCCGCCGTGGCCCCGCTCGCGCGCTGCTCGGCGATCAGGTCCTCGAACGCCCGCGTGGTGCGGTCGACGACGGCCCGATCCGGGAAGACGCCGCGCAGGACGACGACGCCGGGCCCGTGGGTGAACGCCCGCACGAGCTCCTGCTGCACCTCCCGCCGATCGGCGGCCAGCAGGTGCGCGGCGTCGTAGACGAGCACCTCGTCGACCACCGTCTCGGCGTGCGGGTGGTCGGCGAGGTCCGTGCGGTCGGTGAGGACCGCGCGCAGGTCCTCGAGGTCGATTCTGCTGCGGGGCCGGGTCGTCGTCATCGTCGTCCTTTCCGCTGGTGAGGGCTTTGAGCGTACGGTGGCACGGCGCCGTGACAACGGCAGAAAGCCCTCAAAAACCCCTCAGGAGCCCGATGGGTCGCCACCCGCACCCGATCCGTGAGATCGCCCGCCAGGCAGGCGTCAGCGAGGCGACCGTCGACCGCGTGCTGCACGAGCGCGGCGGCGTCCGGCAGAGCACCGTGCACGAGGTGCGCCAGGCGGTCGCCGACCTGGACCGGCAGCGCACCCAGGTCCGCCTGCACGGGCGGACGTTCCTCCTCGACGTCGTCATGCAGGCCCCGGAGCGGTTCACCTCGGCCGTGCGCGCCGCGCTCGAGGCCGAGCTGCCGTCGCTGCGCCCTGCCGTGCTGCGCTCGCGGTTCCACCTCCGGGAGACCGGGACGGTCGAGGAGATCGCGGCGATGCTCGACGGGATCCGGCGGCGTGGCTCCCAGGGGGTGCTGCTCAAGGCGCCGGACGTCCCGGAGGTCGTCGAGGCCGTGCAGCGCTTGGTGCGGGCACGCGTCCCCGTCGTCACGCTGGTCACCGACCTGCCGGCGAGCGGGCGGCTCGCCTACGTCGGCATCGACAACCGCGCCGCCGGTGCGACCGCCGCCTACCTCCTGGGGCAGTGGCTGGGCCGCGAGCCGGGGGACGTGCTGGTCACCCTCAGTCGCAGCTTCTTCCGAGGGGAGGAGGAACGGGAGATCGGGTTCCGCGGCGCCATGCGGGCGCGGCACCCGGACCGGCGGCTGGTCGAGATCACCGAGACCGACGGGCTGGACGCGACGATGCGCGACCTCGTGCTGGCCGCGCTCGACGCCCACCCGGGCGTCCGTGCCGTCTACTCGATCGGCGGCGGGAACGTGGCGACGCTGGAGGCGTTCGACGCGCGGGGGCGGGAGTGCGCCGCGTTCGTGGCCCATGACCTCGACGGGGACAACACGCGGCTGCTGCGGCAGGGGCGGGTGTCGGCCGTGTTGCACCACGACCTCGGCCAGGACATGCGCCGCGCCTGCCAGGCGATCATGCGCGCGCACAAGGCGCTGCCCGGCGGGGTGTACCCGTGGCCCTCGAACGTTCAGGTGGTCACGCCGTACAACCTGCCCCTCTGAGCAGGGACTTCAGCGGGACCGCCGGGTCGGCCAACGCCGCGGGCGCGGGGGTGGCGCGGCGGCCGACGAGCAGTTCGGCGACGCGGACGTCCCGCGCCACCGCGTTGCCCTCCCCGACGGCGCTCGCCGCCAGCAGCCGCCCGTCCTCGCCGAGGCCGAACCGGATCTCGACCCCGTCCGGCCGCCGCCGGACCACCTCGGTGACGGCGGCGTCGGGCAGGCCCGCGATCTGCAGGGTCAGCTCGTACTGGTCGGACCACATCCACGGCACCGCGGCGAACGGCTCGTCCGCGCCGAGCATGCTCCGGGCCGCCGCGGTGCCCTGGTCCTGCGCGTTCCGCCAGGACTCGAGGCGGATCCGCCGGTCGTCGTAGAGCGGGTGCGGGAACGAGCAGCAGTCCCCCGCCGCGAAGACGTCCGGGTCGGACGTGGCGAGCCGGGCGTCCACCCGGAGCCCGTCGTCGACGGCGAGGCCGGCCTTCTCGGCCAGAGCCGTCTCCGGGACGGCGCCGATCCCGGCGACCACCACGTCGCACGGCACGGTCTCGCCGGTGTCGAGGTCGAGGCCGGTGGGTTCCAGCCCGGCCAGGCCGACGCCGCACCGCACGTCCACCCCGGCCCGGGTGTGCCGGTCGGCCAGCACCGCGGCGACCTCGACGGGGACGACCCGCCCCATGAGCCGCGGCGCGACCTCCACGACGGTGACCGTGCATCCCCGGGCGACGGCGCTCGCCGCGAGCTCCAACCCGATGAACCCGCCGCCGACGACCCCGACCCGCGCCCCCGGCCGCAGCCGTTCCCGCAGGGCGAGCGCATCGGCGTGGGTGCGCAGGTACCGGACGCCGTCGGCGCCCGGCAGCGGCAGCCGCCGCGGTGCCGCCCCGGTGGCGAGCAGGAGCCGCTCGTAGCCGAGCCGGCGCCCGTCGGCGAGCCCGATCTCGTGGGCGTCGCGGTCGACGTGCGTGACCGGAACGCCGGCGAGGAAGCTGATCCCCGCATCCCGCAGCGCGGTTTCGTCGCAGATCGTGGCGGGCGACGGGGCGTCGCCGATCAGCGCGGCCTTCGACAGCGGCGGCCGCTCGTACGGGGCCATCGCCTCCTCGCCGACCAGGGTGACCGGCCCGGTCCAGCCGGCCGCGCGCATTGCCAGCGCCGCCCGCGCCCCGCATTCGCCGCCACCGACGACGACCATCCCGCGTGCGGCTTCACGGGACCTGGATGTGGACGGTGCCGTCCTCGACCTTCACGGGGTAGATCGCGAGGTCGACGATCACGGGCGCGCCCTTGGCGAGGCCGGTCCGGTAGTCGAAGCGTCCGTTGTGCTTCGGGCACTCGATCATCCCGTCCATGACGAGCCCGTCGCAGAGCAGCTCGCGTTCGTGCGTGCAGTGCCCGGCGGTGGCGTAGAACTCGTCGTCCGGGGAGCGGTAGACGGCGTAGTGCTCCCCGTCGTGCTCGAACGGGACGACGTCCTCGGGGTCGATGTCGTCGACGCCGCATGCGGCGATCCAATGGGACATGGCGGGCTCCTCGGATCAGGCTGCGCGACCGTCGGATACGGCGTGGAACGGGGCCGCCCCGGCGGGCAGCTCGCGGCGGATGTAGTAGTTCTGGTCCTTCAGCTGCCGCAGCACGGCGGGGACGATCTCCTTGTACGCGGCCCAGAGCGACGGGTACGCGGGCGCGAGATCGTGCTTGATCTCCTCGTGCAGCTCCGGCAACCGGTGGTACGGGACCATCGGGAACATATGGTGCTCCACGTGGTAGTTCATGTTCCAGTACAGGAACCGGTTGAGCCGGTTCATGTGCACGGTGCGCGTGTTCAGCCGGTGGTCGAGCACGTTCTCGCCCATGCCCGCGTGCTGCGTGAGCCCATAGACGTAGATCATGTAGGCCCCGTAGAGCCGGGGACCGCCGATGAACATCGCCGGCAGGATCGAGCCGGTCAGCACGCAGGCGGCGGCGGTGGCCGCGTAGATCGCGAGCCAGATCCGGGCGGTGCGGTGGACCTTCGGGCGCTCGGTGTCCGGCACGAAGGTGGCCTCCTCCTCCGTGAGCCGGCCCGCGGAGTGCAGCACCATGTCGCGTAGCGCGAGCGGGACGTCGACGAGCCCGACGAGGTTGGCGATGATCCGCGCGAGCCGGGCCGGGCGCATCGCGACGATCTCCGGGTCCCGGCCCACCACGAGCGTGTCGGTGTGGTGGCGGGTGTGGCTCCACCGCCAGACCGTGGGGTCGCGCATCACCATGAACGACGCGAGCTGGTACACGACGTCGTTCACCCAGCGGGTCCTGAACGCCGTGCCGTGCCCGCACTCGTGCCACCGGGAGTCGGACGCGGAGCCGTAGAGCACGCCGTAGGCGAGGAAGAACGGCACGGCGAACCAGCTGCCCCAGAACGCGAACCCGAGCGCGCCGAACACCACGATCGCGCCGAGCCAGATCGCGGTGTCGCGGATCGCCGGCCCGTCCGAGCGCCGCATGAGGTCCTTCATCCGCTTGCGCGGCACGTCGCTGCGGAACCACGTCGCGCCGGCCAGGCCCGCCTCGACGGCGCGCGCCGCCTCGGGCCCGACCAGGCTGTAGCGCGCCAGGCGCTCCCTGCCCATCCGGCACCTCCGAAGTCGTCGTTGATCGGTGGATTGGACCGGTCCAAGTACGTCCAGCGTGACTGGCGCCACGGGACCGTGTCAACCCCCGCGCCCGCCGCCCGCCGCCCGCCCCGACTGCAGCAAGGTGGCTTTACTGCAACAGGACGGCAGTAAAGCCACCTTGCTGCGACTCGCGGGGCTGGGGCGACGGCGCGCGGCGGGTGGCCGGGCGGGTTCTGTCGTTATGGTTGATGCTTGGACCGTTCCACTTCGACCGGAGGCAGCAGATGGTCGCGAACGACGCACGGCCGACGATCCGCACCGTCGCGGAGCGGGCGGGCGTGTCGAAGTCGCTCGTGTCGCTCGTGCTGCGTGATTCGCCGAACGTGAGCCAGGCCAAGCGCGAGGCCGTCCTCCGGGTGATGGACGAGCTCGGCTACCGGCCCAACGCCGCGGCCCGCACCCTCGCCGAGAGGCGCACCCGGGCCATCGGCGTGCTGCTCAACGACCTGCGGCAGCCCTGGTTCGCCGACCTGCTGGACGGCCTGACGTCCGTGCTGCACGCGCGCGGCCAGCGAATCCTGCTCGGCGACGGCAGGCTCGACCGGCTCATGGATGAGACGCTGACCCGGACGTTCCTCGAGCTGGGCGTCGACGGGCTCGTCCTGGCGGGCACGATGCCGATCTCACCGGCGATCGCGGCGATCGCCGAGGAGATCCCGACCGTCGCGGTCGGCAGCCGCGATCTGGACGTCGGCCGCGTGGACACCGTCGCCAACGACGACCGGCTCGGCGGCAGGCTCGCCACTGAGCACCTGATCGAGCTCGGCCACACCCGGATCGCGCACATCTCCGGCCCGACCGGCCTGGTGGGCACGCTGCGCCAGGCCGGCTACGAGGACACGATGCGCGCGCAGGGGCTCGTCGAGCACATCGCCGTGGAGCCCAGCGACCTCACCGAGGACGGGGGCTACCGGGCCGCCGTCCGCCTGCTGAGCAGGCCGGTCCGGCCGACCGCGATCGTCGCCGTCAACGACATGGCCTGCCTCGGTGCCCGCTCGGCCGCCACCGAGCTGGGGATCTACGTCCCCGGCGCGCTCTCGCTCGTCGGCTACGACAACTCCCACCTCGCCCGGCTGCGCTGCCTCTGGATCACCAGTGTGGACGGTGCCGGCTTCGAGGTCGGCCGCCGGGCGGCGCACGCGCTCCTGGCCCGGATCGCTGACCCGGCCCGTCCCACGGACCTCACGCTGATCACGCCGTCGCTCGCCGTCCGCGGATCGACGGCACCGCCGCACACCGGGTGAGGCGGGCAACGCGTGCCCGCCGACCCGCACCGCGTCCGGTGAGGCTGCCAGCCGCGTCCCGCGGATCACGAACGCGGTCTTCGCGCCCAGAGGGCCCCTGGCTGCGTTGTCGGCAGGCCCGGGTACGCCAGGTACGACTGGGCTCCCCTCACCCACCCCGCCGGCTCCGCCGGCTGCCGTTCCCCGGGCCTCCGCCTTGCCAGGAACCATCTGGATCACGAATCTCATCGCCCCTGATCCACGGGACACGGCCTAGAGCGTGTCCCGTGGATCATGCGGGTCGGCTGCGGTAGATCTCTTCTGTGCTTGATCGCCACGACTTGACCGACGCGGAGTGGGCACGGCTGGAGCCGTTGCTGCCCGACCGGACACCG
>NZ_JAHKRK010000290.1 GCF_019396355.1 Pseudonocardia nigra | reverse complement strand
CGCGGTGTCCGGTCGGGCAGCAACGGCTCCAGCCGTGCCCACTCCGCGTCGGTCAAGTCGTGGCGATCAAGCACAGAAGAGATCTACCGCAGCCCACCCGCATGATCCACGGGACACGCTCTAATCCGGTCATGCCCGCAGCCTTCCCCCGGAACGGGCAGGCTGCACCCGCCCATGCCCCTTAACACGCACCTGCTGCTCACCGCGCCCAGTTCGCCGACACAGCGAGCAGCGTGTCGGCGAGGTGGCCACAGCTGCGCGAAGAGGTCACCGCGCAGCATCACCAACTTCGCCGCGACTCCGGCGTGGGCGGCCCTCGGCGAGTACGAGACTGCGGTGCGGGCCGCGGTTCCCGGACGAAGAAAACCGTGGCTGCCTTGAGGATCTCGTTGGCCTAATACTCCAGCCGTAGTTCGTGATCTGCCGGCGTGGCGGTCCCGGACGAGGTACGGCCACCACGTGATCATGCTCGGTTGTGTGGACGCGAGATGATCAAGCGGTGGCGTGGGCCACAGCGTAGAACCCGGCTGTTGGCAGGCCGAGACCGACAGGCTGCTCGATCGGATGGCCGGCCGGTTCGCCCGTGTCGAGACCCGCCGCCGGACCCGGAAGTTCCTGTTCGGGCTGTTGGCCGACCTGCCGCGGAAGAACTGCTGGACCATCGCCGAGCACGCTGGCGACCCAGACCCGCACGGCATGCAGCACCTGCTCAACCGGGCCCGTTGGGACACCGACGGGGTGCGCGATGACCTGCGTGACTTCGTCGTTGACCAGCTTGGTGACGCCGACGCGGTGCTGGTGGTGGATGAGACCGGCGACCTGAAGAAGGGCAGCGCGACGGTCGGGGTGCAGCGCCAGTACACCGGCACCGCCGGCCGGATCGAGAACGCTCAGGTCGCGGTCTACCTGACCTACGCCGGCGCCCGCGGACACGCCATGATCGACCGCGAGCTCTACCTCCCACGGTCCTGGACCACCGACCCGCAGCGGTGCGCGGTGGCCGGAGTGCCCAAGGACATCGAGTTCGCCACCAAGCCGGCGCTGGCCGCGGGGATGCTCACCCGCGCGCTCAACGCCGGCGTGCCGGCCCGCTGGGTCGCCGGTGACGAGGTCTACGGCGCTGATCCCGCGCTGCGCGCCGAGTGCGAGTTCCAGCAGCTCGGGTACGTGCTGGCCATCGGCTGCGACCGGCGCGTCCCCACCGGCGCCGGGCTGGTGCGCGCCGATGAGGTCACCGCCGGGCTACCGCGTCACGCCTGGCAGCGCCAGTCCGCCGGGGCCGGGGCGAAGGGCCAGCGCTTCTACGACTGGGCGTTGATCACACTTGCCCCACCCGCCGACACTGCCGACACCGACAGCGCGTGCTGGTGGTTGCTGGTGCGGCGCCATCGCGACACCGGAGAGTTGGCGTTCTACCGCTGCTACGCCCCGCACCCGGTGCCGCTGCGCGAACTGGTCCGGGTCGCCGGCCGCCGCTGGACGGTCGAGGAGTCCTTCCAGGCCGGCAAGGGCCTCGCCGGGCTCGACGAGCACCAGGTCCGCCGCTGGGGCTCCTGGCGCCGCTGGACGCTGCTGGCGATGATCGCGCACGCCCTGCTCGCCGTGATCGCCGCGAACGAGCACACCGACCGGCCCGCGCCCACCGGACTGATCGCGCTGACCTGCAACGAGGTCCGCCGCCTGCTCATCGTCCTGGTCGTCGAACCCGCCCGCACCCTGGCCTGCCCCCACGCCTGGTCGACCTGGCGACGACGACACCAGCACCGAGCCCGGACCAGCCACTACCGACGGCAGGACGCCATGCACGGATGGACATAACGATCTACAGCTGGAGTACTAACGCAGGTCTCGAACCTCGGCCTTCAAGCGCTACGCTCCTCACGTTCCTCGCTTGTGGGCCGAGCCGATCGGCTTGGTCGACCTGAGCTTGCAGGATCCACTTCCGCAGTGTCTCGGTGCCGGCACGCAGCTTCGGCCCGAGCGCCTTCGCGCAGGCGTAGGGCGTCGGGTACTCCGCGAGCCGGTCCATCGCCACCGCACCGACCGCTCACGCGGCTCGGCCGGGTACTTGTTCCCCGGCATGATGCATATCCTTGTCAACAAGGAAGCGGCACCAAACCGGCACCAAACCCGGGACGGTTCACCACAAACGGTCAGGGCGCGCTGATTCGGGCCGTTGATTCCGGGCACGGGTTCCGGGCCCGCTGGGTGTCCCGGTCGACCTGGGCGGATGCCCACGATGCGCAGAGCACAGCACGGCAGCCCAGAAACGGGCGTTTTCGAGTCGGTCCTCGTCGCGACGCCGAAGCTCGAGCCCTGGGTGCGCGCCTCACCTGATCAACAGCTGGCGTGCCCCGCCCCGTGGGCCTGCCTGCAGCCGGGTCGCCTGCATCTTCACCGGGATCGAAAACAGCCCCTCGACCAGTCCAGTTCGCTTAACCCGGGGCTTTCACGCCGGTCCGTGATTGTCCGGTCCGAGACATAGGAAAGGTGCTCCTGACCTGCAAGGATCGAGATTATCTAGGCCTTGATCAACGCAGGAACCGGAGCACCTTTCTGGTGAAGAAGACTACCGGGCCGTACCCGGCCTCAACAGTGGACGGCGCCGGGTCGAGCGTCGTGCCGCATGCCGGCGGCACGGTCCTGCTCAGGACCGCGCAGGCAGTGGGGCTCACGAGCGCGCTTTCGGCGGCGTTGACCCCGTGGCGGAAGCCGCTGGCCCGCCACGACCCGGGCAAGATCGTGGCCGACCTGGCCGTGTCGCTGGCCATCGGCGGGGACTGTCTGGCCGACCTGGCCCAGCTGCGGGCCGCGCCGGAGGTGTTCGGGCTGGTTGCCTCGGACCCGACGGTGTCCCGGCTCATCGACGCGCTGGCCGCTGACGCCCCGGCCGCGCTGGCCGCGATCGCGACGGCGCGGGCGACGGCTCGGGAGCGGGCGTGGTTGCTGGCCGGCGAACACGCTCCCGACCACGCGGCCAACGCGGCCCGGCCGGTGGTGATCGACGTCGATGCGACCCTGGTCGGCGCGCACTCGGAGAAGGAGTCCGCGGCGCCGACGTTCAAGCGCGGGTTCGGCTTCCACCCGCTGTGGGCGTTCGTCGACCACGGGGTCGAGGGGACCGGGGAGCCGCTGGCGTTCGTGCTACGGCCGGGCAACGCCGGATCGAACACGGTGGTCGACCACATCGCCGTGCTCCGCGCTGCCTTGGCCCAGCTGCCTGGCGGGCACACCCGCGGCAGGAAGGTGCTCGTCCGAGTCGATGGCGCCGGGGGCACCCATGAGCTGCTGGCCTGGCTGACCCGCCGGCGGCTGTCCTACTCGGTGGGGTTCTCCCTGCCCGGCGACCTCGCCTCGATCCAGGCCAAGCTGGCGACCATCCCCGACCAGCTGTGGGAGCCGGCCTACGACGCCGACGGGCAGCTGCGCCCCGGGGCCTGGGTCGCCGAGGTCACCGGCCTGTTCACCCAGGACACCTGGCCGGCCGGAATACGACTGATCGTGCGCAAGGAACGCCCGCACCCGGGCGCGCAGCTGCGCATCACCGACATCGACGGCCTGCGCGTGACCGCGTTCGTCACCAACACCACGAAGGGCCAGCTGGCCGACCTGGAGCTGCGGCACCGCCGCCGGGCTGTGACCTGACCGCGTGGATGCAAACCCTCGCCCTGACCGGGCACCCCGGCTACGAGCAGGCCCGCCGCTGGGAACCCAAACGGCTACGCCTGCGACTGTTCTCCATCCCCGCACGAGCCGCCCGCACCGGCCGCCGCCGCCTGCTGCACCTGGCCGCCACCGCGCCGTTCACCGCGCTCGCCCTGGCCGCCCTCGAAGCACTGACCCGGCGGACAGCTGGCTCGGGGTCTAGCAGCCGCCATATCCTGGCCGCGGCTGGGCATCAAGGCTCAGGATCGAGAGGAGTCGCACCCGATGACGCTGTTCGCGCCGTTCACGCTGCGCGGTGTGCCGCTCAGGAACCGCGTTGTGGTGTCCCCGATGAGCCAGTACCGCGCGCAGGACGGTGTCGCGAACGACTGGCATCTGGTCCACCTCGGTCGGTTCGCCCTCGGCGGTGCCGGCCTGGTGTTCTCCGAGGCGACCGCGGTCCAGGAGCGCGGCCGGCGTACGCACGGCGACCTCGGGATTTGGTCGGACGCCCACGTTGACGGTCTCGCGGCGGTCACCCGCTTCCTCCAGCGGGAGGGGGCGGTGGCGGGAATCCAGCTCGCGCACGCGGGGCGCAAGGCGAGCGAGCGCCGGCCGTGGCACGGGGAGACACCGGTCGATGAGGAGGACATCGCCCGGCGCGGTGAGCAGCCGTGGCCCGCTGTGGGCCCCAGCGGGGTCCCGTACGCCGAGGGCTGGCCCGCGCCGGCCGAGATGAGCGCCGAGGACATCAGGGAAGTCATCGGGGCGTTCCGCGCCGCCGCTGAGCGGGCCCGCGAGGCGGGTTTCCGGGTGATCGAGGTCTACGCCGCCCACGGCTTCCTTCTCCACCAGTTCTACTCCCCGCTTGCGAACCGACGTCGCGACGGCTACGGGGGAAGCCTCGAAGGGCGAGGCCGGCTGGTGGCCGAGGTCGCCGCGGCGATCCGCGAGGTCTGGCCCGACGAGTATCCGTTGATCTTTCGTCTGTCGGTGACCGACTGGCACCCGGACGGCTGGCAGGTCGATGACACGATCCACCTGGCGCGGCGCCTGAAGGACCTGGGCGTCGACGCGATCGCCTGCACGAGCGGCGGCATCTCCGGACGCGAACGCCCGCAGGGCATGACCCTCGAACAGGGGTACCAACTGCCCCTCGCCGCCCAGGTGAAAAAGGGCGCCGGCATCGCGACGATCGGTGTCGGCCTGCTCTGGGATCCCAAGCTGGTCAACCGCGCTCTCGAGCAGGGCGACGTCGACCTCGTCGCGCTCGCCCGGGAGCTGCTGGAGAACCCCAACTGGACTTTGCACGCGGCCCGTGAGCTAGGCGCTGACCAGGACCACCAGATGTGGCATCCGGAGTTCGGCTGGTGGCTCGAGAAGCGGGCGCGCGCCGTGCGCAGGCTGGGGCTTCGCAGCTGAGACGCAACGGCGGCAAAAACCGACCGCCTCCTGACCGAGGCCTACGGCGCGCCCACTGACCTTCTGCTCTTCTGCTGAGCTCGCGTTCCCCCTTATGGTGAAAGGGACTCAGCCGGTGAAGTTGCAGATCACCGGATGAGTCCTGCGGCATGATCCAGGGCCCATGCCCGGCACCCGCTTGCTCGCCGCCGTGTCGGTCCTCATCACGGCCGCGACCCTTGCCGGATCCGGGAGCGCAAGCCCAGGGCAGACTGCGGTTGAGGATGCCCTGGGCTTGGCAGGGCGCCCACTCCCCGCCGGACCTGTCGAGGCCGCAGACTCGAGGCGCCGAACGCCGCGCCGATCGCCAGGCGCCGGATTCGCGGTCATGAAGTTTCGCCCCGACCGGCGGCGACGTCCTTGCGTGCCAGGGCACGCTGCCCCGGTGAACAGCTCCAGGCGGGGACGACTGTCGTGGAGCCATATCACCGCGCCTCCCCGTCCGATGCTCAGTCATCGTCGATCGGTAGGCAGGTCGCAGCCGGCCCCTCTATGCCTGCCGGTGGAACCGCCGGTGCAGGTCGTGGACCTGTTCGGTCAGATCGGGGATCGGCCCGAGAACCGGGATGCCGGGGACGACCTCCTGAATGGGAATCGTGCGCACCGGCGGCGGGGGGATCCCCATGTCGGCGAGCCAGCTGGCCAGCTGCCCGGATGAGTGCACGTACACGATGCGGCCGAGACCGACCCACCCATGCGCTGCCGAGCACATCGGGCAGTGCTCTCCAGATGTGAAGACCGTGGCCTGGGCGCGTTCCCCAGGCGCCATGTTCTCTGCCGCCCAACGGGCCAGGGCGAACTCCGGATGCCTGGTCCGGTCTCCCGTGGACACCACCCGGTTGTGGTCCTCGGCCAGGGCCGTCCCGTCCCCGGCCGCCAGCACCGAACCGAACGGTTCCTCCCCGCAGGCAAGGGCCTCCTCGGCCAGTTCGAGGCAGCGTCGCAGATGTTGCCGGTCAGACTCCGTCAGTTCCGGCTGATGCGATGAAGGAGCGGGGCCTCCGCTCCTCGTGACTCCCGGCTCATGCTCGGGGTGCACGCCATCGATTCGAGGAGGCCCCTGTGAGCGGAGCATACGAGGGAAAGCAGATCGTCGGGATGGATCTGCATCGGCGGCGGTCGGTGCTGGTGCGGATGACCGACACCGGCGAGCACTTGGAGACGGTGCGGATCTCCAACGACCCGGACTACCTGCGGCAGGTGATGGCCCGTGCCGGTGAGTCACCCGAGGTCGTGCTGGAAGCGACGTACGGCTGGTACTGGGCCGCGGACACCCTGGCCGAGCTGGGTGCGCACGTGCACCTGGCGCACCCGTTGGGGGTGAAGATGTTCTCCTACCGACGGGTGAAGAACGACGAACTCGACGCCGGCGATCTCGCCGACCTGCTGCGGATGGGGCGGCTGCCGGAGGCGTGGATCGCGCCGCCGGCCACCCGGGAGCTGCGCGGCTGGGTACGGCACCGCGCGAAGCTGGTCGGGCTGCGCTCGAACGTGAAGTGCCAGGTCCACGCGGTGCTGGCCGGCGCCGGCGTGCAGGTACTGATGAGCGACTTGTTCGGCCCGGGCGGGCGCGGGCTGCTGGCCGCGACAGCGATGCCGGTGGAGTCGCGGTCCCGGATCGACTCGCTGTTGCGGGTGATCGGTGCGCTGGACTTCGAGATCGACACCTTCGCCCGGCTGGTCACCGGCCGGCTACGCGAGGACCCCGGATATGCCGCGATCCGGCAGATCCCCGGTGTCGGGCCGCTGTTGGGGGCGGTGTTCGTGGCCGAAATCGGCGACATCCACCGCTTCTCACGGCCGCAGCAGTTGGCGTCGTGGGCCGGGCTGACCCCGACCCATCGCGAGTCCGACACCACTGTGCACCGCGGCCGGATCACCAAGCAGGGCTCGCGGTTGGTGCGGTGGGCGGCGGTCGAGGCGGTGCAACGCGTTCCCAGCCACACGCGTCTCGGGCAGACCCGCGACCGGGTCGGCGAACGCCGGGGCCGCAACATCGGCGTGGTCGCCGCCGCCCGCGAGCTCATCACGCTGGTGTTTTACGGCTTGCGCGATCGCCACATCCGCGCTCTGGCTGCTCGAACGGCCCGACCAGAGGTGGCGTGAGCCGCCCCTTCGACTCGCGATGGACGCAGATCGTGCAGGTCATGATCCCCGAGCCGGCTCGGCGTGATCGCCCCTTCTGATTGATCTCGCTCACCGCGACCCCTCTCTTCTTGTCGCAGCGCACCATGCCGCCCACGTTCGGCCCGGCTAAGGGATGACCGACAGCCCCCACCGCGGGGCCTGTCCACCAGCCAGGGACACCTTGGCCATGGAGCAGCACCACGCACCTCACCGACCAGATTCTGCGGGAGACGCCAGCACCCTGTTCTGATCCTCCAGCCTGAACAAGCGTGCACCGATCGGCGACGGCGTCAAGGACCTACGGCCGCTGACGCGGTCGCCCTCCGGGCGATCCTTGACCCCGCCGCCTACCTCGACGCGCCCACAAGCAGGCGGAGCACATCAAGAAAAAGATCAACAGCAAGAACGGGGGTTGACCGGCCCCGCTCCTTCAGGGATGACCTGGGGACTGCAGGTTCTTCATTGGCCGCTTACCCCTTCACTGAGGTGATCTCAGCAAGATCGTAGCGCGACGTGAGCGCGACACGCTCATATCGGACAATCTGCGCGGTGCTGGTGAGAGCGTGGGGTCCCCCGATAGGGAGTTCTCACCACAAGATCGACCCG